>JAHDDB010000113.1 GCA_020629575.1 Caedibacter sp.
AACCTCAGGAAGGGCAATTAAATCAGACACAGTTAGATGCTTTGTTAGGTAATTAACCTTTTAGCTTGATATTGCTTTTATTAAATTGAAAGCCTAATTGTTCAAGGTTTTGAATCTCAGGGGCTGCCTTTAATGAGGTATAAATTTCATCGATTTTTTGTGCCTTTTGTTGCTGAATTACTTGAGCTGGGGTCACTTGTGTTACTTTTGTCGCCACAGGAGGCGTTGGTGCTTCACTAGTATGATTATTAATTGGTGATATAGCGGTAGCTGCTATAGTAGTATTTGTTGTTGATTGCTTGGTCATTTGCTCAGCAGCTGATGCTAATGTGACGTTAGTATTTGTTTTAGCCGATGCTTGTGCTTGATTTAAATGGCTAAAAGCAACCTTAATATTACGTCCTTGTTTAAGACTCAAGGCATCTTCAATTTTCTTAATCGCATTCGTTGTAATGAGCGCTTTGACCGAATCAGAAGTTTGTAAAGTATAGATATTACCACTGTTATCAAGCAAGCTTGAGTTTAAGACAATTTGTAGTGTTGTTCCTTTAAGTCCAAGGCTTTGGCTTAGGTGGTACCAATCAATTTTGCTATTTTTACTATTGTCGATTGTGGAATTAGTATCCTCAATAATCGCATCAGCCTTTGGTGCGGTGATTATATTATTATCTACAATTGTTTTAGCTTTTTCGGCTTTTTCGATCGTCATATGCTTGCTGTCAGATTTAGGCTCTTCGGCAACCATTGGCTTGATTGGTTTATTAAGCGTTTTGTCTTCTGTCACAAGGTTTGGTGTGATAGCTTTATCCGCAACAGGTGCAATAATAGCAGGTTTATGTGCTTGGCTAATAGAATGAGATTCACTTGGCACTGAAAGTGCTTTTTTAAGTGCACTTAGATCAGGTTTTTTGCTTAAGCTTGGCGCTGTCTTTGTATTTGTCAGTGGTGTTGTTTTGTTTGTCGCTTGTGATACAGGCAGCAAATCCAGTGAAAAAGCACACAAGCGTAATAATGCCATGCCTAAGCCACATTGGGCGTTTGGTGCTAAATGAAGATCTTCTTTGGCTTTGATTGTTAGCTGGTAATAAAGCTGCAATGTATCTTTAGTGTAATGTTCTGATATGGTTTTAAGAATTTCATCTGAGCATGGAATGCTTGATAAGCCTTGATAGCTAAAACCAATAAGACTTGCGTAATAAAAACATTCTGCCAGAGCGTTTAATACCGATTGCGGTGATTTTCCCGCCAGAATAATGTCATCTGAAAAGTTAATAATGGCGTTAGTATCTTCTTCTAATAATGCAATCACCAATTTATCAATCATCTCCTTATCAACAATACCAAGCATCGTTTGCACAGCATGTGTTAAAATCTCACCTTTGCTATAAGCAATCGATTGATCTGTTAAACTCAGTGCATCGCGCATACTGCCATCAGAAGCGTGAGCAATAATTTTTAATGCATTTTGCTCAAAAGTAATCGCTTCAAGCTCGAGGATTTCAACGAGTTTTTGCTCAATTTGTGTTTCACTTAAGTGCTTTAAGTTAAACTGCAAACAGCGCGATAAAATCGTGATGGGTAGTTTATGTGGATCAGTTGTTGCTAATAGAAACTTAACGTGCTCTGGTGGCTCTTCAAGGGTCTTAAGTAATGCATTAAAGCTGTGTTGCGATAACATATGCACTTCATCAATCAGATAAATCTTATATTTACCTTGGCTTGGCATGTACTGGACGTTATCAAGAATATCGCGAGTATCTTCAACTTTAGTGCGTGAAGCAGCATCGATCTCAATTAAATCAACAAAACGACCTTGCTCAATCGCAACACAGTGCTCGCATTGACCACACGGGTGAGAGGATACACCATTTAAGCAATTCACCGACTTTGCCAGAAGGCGTGCTAATGAGGTTTTACCAACACCGCGCGTTCCTGTGAAAAGATAAGCGTGATGTAAGCGATTTTGATCCAAGGCATGGATTAAGCTATTTAAGACGTGTTGTTGACCAACAACTTCGGAGAAGTTTTTAGGGCGATATTTGCGGGCTAAAACTTGATAAGACATGTATGCACTTTGCTAACTCAAATTGCTAACTAGTATAACGATAACCTTGCCTAATGCACAGTGCGTTTGTTAGTTTTATACCGCTCGCAAACCATTTTACAATATCATTTCCATTGAATTTCCTGCACTTTTGAGTGATTCTATTTTGCCAATAGTCCTAGCTATTACCTGCAATACAATCACTCAAAAGCATCAAAAACTTCTTCGCCATTGAGCACTGCAAAATGATTTGCGAGCGGTATTTATGCTGTACATTTTTATAAAATTCTTGGATTATAGACGGTGTAAATAGTAAAGATAATAAAAGGGTTACTGTGAAGTTCGTAGATGAGGCCGTAATTACCGTACATGCGGGTAAGGGTGGCAATGGTTGTGTGAGTTTTCGTCGTGAGAAATATGTTCCTAAAGGTGGACCTGATGGCGGTGATGGTGGGCATGGTGGCAGTGTGTTTATGTTGGCAGATGAGAATGTTAACACACTGATTGACTATCGTTATCAGCGCAATTACCAAGCACAAAGTGGCAAACCTGGTGAAGGCAAGAAGTGTGCCGGTAAAAAAGGTGAGGATTTATACCTTATCGTTCCCGTTGGCACGATTGCTTATGAGGCAACCACCAATCAAAAAGTCGGTGAAGTACTTAAAGATGGCGATGTGTTAAAGCTTGCGCAAGGTGGACGACGTGGTATTGGTAATGTTCACTTCAAAAGTAGTACCAATCAAGCACCAAGACAATTTACCTATGGTGAAGAAGGTGAATCTTTTGAGATTCGTTTAGAGCTTAAGCTATTAGCTGATGTCGGTTTGTTAGGATTACCAAATGCGGGTAAATCAACGTTAATTCGCGCAGTTTCTGCGGCAACGCCAAAGGTGGCTGATTATCCATTTACCACAATGTATCCTAATTTAGGTGTTGTTCGTGTTGGGCAATATGAAAGCTTTGTTATTGCCGATATTCCTGGGGTTATCGAGGGAGCTGCAGAAGGTGCGGGATTGGGCTTGAAGTTTTTAAAGCATTTAACACGTACAAAGTGTGTACTGCATATGGTCGATGTGTTACCAGTTGATGGCTCAGATCCAATTGAGAATTATCATAAAGTTGAGAATGAGCTTAAAAAGTACAGTGAAGCACTTTATAAAAAACCACGTTGGTTAGTACTGAATAAAATTGATCAATTGCCTCAGGATGAAGTTGATGACATTTGTGAGCATATTTTGCAAGGCATTGGTTGGGATAAAAATGAGCCTTACTTCTTTATCTCCGGAATGAGTGGGCAGAATACCGAAAAAATGTTGCAAAAAATTATGACAATGCTAACGTCAAAGGACTCTTGGAAATAGATCCTATCAAAGGAGCTTATGTGATAAAAAAAATAACAAAAATAAAAAAAATAGTCGCATTAAGCACGGCAGTTCTCGTATTATCAGGCTGCAGTGCAATTAATCAATTCTTTAATGGTCAACAGCAAAGCGCGCCAGTAACCAATATTCCAACACAGCAAACCTATTACACGGTACAAGTTAGTGATTCGTTATATGACATATCCCGTCGTTTTAATGTCACTGAAAGAACACTTATCTTATGGAATAAGCTTAAATCTCCTTATGTATTAACGCCTGGGTCAACGATTCGTGTTGGCCCTTTGCCAGGTGAGAAGATTAGGCGTGATGGGCAGATGTATACTTATCAAGGTGGAGTGTTAGTGCCAGTAGGCAGTAGCCGAGCAGTGACTGCTAGTTCAATTAGCACAGGTTCTAAAGTATCGGCCGTATCGGAGTCGACCAATGTTCCTAATCAACACGCAAGTAATATCCCCGTTATTGACCCCAATGCGGCTCCTGTAGCAGAAAGCCAAAGTGCGCAGTCAGCACCAGTGGCTGCAGCGCAAGATAAAGTGATTAATCAAGATAAAGAGCTAGATATGCATGATTTAGCGCAAAATGATGATAATGTGCGTGTTGAGACACATCATATTGCGAAAAGCAAAACTGGGTTTTATACCGTGCAATCAGGTGACTCGCTGCTTGAGATTGCGGTTGCCAATGACGTGAGCTTATCTGATATTCAGGCATGGAATGATATTAAAGAGCCAAGTATGATTTATGTTGGTGAGAAATTGCGTGTTGTTGCACCTGAACAACATTCATCAGCTAAACCAAAAGCTGAGATAGCCAAAAGTGTAACACATGAGTCAGTAACAAAAGCCAAATCAGTTAAGACTGAAACAGTTGAAGCAAATAAAACGAATAAAGCAACTGAAACAAAGGCAGCTAAAGCGCCAGTAGCGACTATGGCAACACCTGTAACAGCCGAAAAAACCAAAACAAAACCAAATACTTCTAAAGCATCACTACCAAGTGGTAAAGCGGTTGCCGGTATTTCATGGCAGTGGCCATTAAAAGAGTCCGGTAAATTTGATAAAGATGGCATTGATCAACAACGAGAGATTGATGTCTCGCAAGGTACGGAAGTTTATGCCGCAGCCACAGGTAGTGTGCTATATGCTGGTGTTGGCATGGGCGGCTATGGTCAGATGGTGATTGTCAGTCACAAAGATGGTTATATCTCAGCGTATAATAATTTAAGTAGTATAAGTGTGAAAGAGTCGCAAGATGTGACGCAAGGTGAGCTTTTGGGTGCGGTTGGTAAATTTAATGGTGTCAGTGCATTAGGTTTTGAGATTCGTCAGAATGGTAATGTTGAGAAATTATCTCAATTTTATGTGTTTTAATTACCCCCTCACCCGTGCAGCATAGGCTGCACGACCTCTCCCGCTGGGGGAGAGGTAATGGTCAATACGTAGGGGGTATCGCATATGCCCGATGAACATATGAATTTTAATTGCCCCCTCACCCGTGCAGCTTATGCCGCACGAGCGATCCCACAAGGGGAGAGGTGACAATTGATGTAACTTGTTTACGCGCGATTGCATACAGCATATTGCATACATTTAATGATAGACATTACGTAGGGGCGTATTGCATACGCCCAATCAACAAACAATAGCACAAGGAGCCAAGTGAATGAATACACGCAAAGAAACCGATAGTATAGGCGAGATTGAAGTTGATAATAGTAAATACTGGGGTGCGCAAACCGAGCGCTCTTTAGTTCACTTTTCGATTGGGCAGGAACGTATCCCACATGAAGTCATTAAGGCGATTGCCATCTTAAAGAAGTCTGCTGCAATGGCGAATTATGATTTAGGTATTTTGCCAGAGGATAAAAAAGCACTGATTACCCAAGTTGCTGATGAGATTATTGACGGTAAACATGAAGATCAATTTCCGCTACATGTATGGATGACAGGTAGTGGCACGCAATCGAATATGAATGTTAATGAAGTAATTTCTAATCGTGCAATTGAGATTGCTGGCGGCAAACTTGGCAGCAAAACACCTATTCACCCGAATGATCATGTCAATATGTCACAGTCCTCGAATGATACATTTCCAACGGCGATGTATATCTCAGCGGCAGTAGCTGTCAAGAAGACATTAATCCCTGCGACTAAGCTTATGCATAAAGAGCTCACTAAAAAAGTTAAGAAATGGGATAGGGTTGTTAAGATTGGACGCACGCATATGCAAGATGCTGTACCATTAACCTTAGGACAAGAATTCTCAGGCTACGCTGAGCTATTAGCGCAAAATATTGTACGTTTAGAGCATGCGCTTATCGATGTTTATCAACTGGCGATTGGTGGTACTGCCGTGGGTACGGGCTTAAATGCACCCAAAGGCTTTGCTGAAAAAGCGTGTAAATATATTGCTAAAATCACGGGGCTTCCCTTTGTGTCAGCACCTAACAAATTTGCCGTACAAGGCTCGCATGATGCATTGGTCGCATTGATGGGACAGATCAAAGTATTGGCAAACTCATTATTTAAGATTGCTAATGATATTCGTCTTTTAAGCTGTGGACCGCGCGCGGGATTTCATGAGTTATTGATTCCATCCAACGAACCAGGGTCATCCATTATGCCAGGCAAAGTCAATCCAACACAATGTGAGGCAATGACGATGGCATGTGCGCAAGTTTTTGGACTGGATGTTGCTGTAACCATTGGTGGCAGTGCCGGCTATTTAGAGATGAATGTTTACAAGCCAATGATGATTTATAATATCTTGCAATCAATTAATATTTTATCTGATAGCATGCTCAACTTTAGCCGTTATTTACTTGAAGGCACCAAGCCTAATAAGAAAAAGATCGATGAGTATTTGCGCAATTCCTTAATGCTAGTAACCGCATTAAGTCCAGTCATTGGCTATGATAAGGCATCACAATTAGCGCATTATGCCGATGAGCATGATACGTCATTAAGTGAAGCAAATAAGGCATTGAAATTCTTGTCACAACAAGCGTTTGATGAGGTCGTTGATCCGTATAAGATGATTTGATTTATTGAGTTATTTGCTTTTATGATCTACAATGTAGATACCTTAAATGACTTGGGGATAGATAATGCAGGTTTATGTGAAAAAGTGGGGTAATAGCGCGGCAATTAGGCTACCTGTTAGTTTAATGAAATCAATTTCGATAGATGTTGACTCTGAGGTCAATATTACTGAGGATAAGGGGCGTATTATTATTGAACCAGTGAAAAAGCAGAAGTATATATTAAGTGATTTGCTTGCTGAAATTACAGAGGAAAATCTACAATCTGAAATTGATTTTGGGCGTGAGGTAGGTGATGAGAAATGGTGAGATATGTCCCGGATGCCGGTGATATTGTATGGCTTGACTTTGATCCACAAGCGGGACGTGAGCAGAGAGGGCACCGACCTGCATTGGTGATTAGTCCAAAAGTATACAATGCTAAAACTAGGTTAATGCTCTGTTGCCCAATGACAACCAAAATTAAGGGATATCCATTTGAAGTTGCTGTTGCCAGTGAAAAGGAAAGTGTGATATTGTCAGATCAAATCAAAAGTTTAGATTGGCAACAGCGCAATGCAAAATTTAAAGGGAGAATTTCCGTTGTTGAGTTGGAGGATGTTTGCGATAAAATTAAAGCAATTTTACCGTTTTAATGATAGTTGTTTGCTTTTTTTATTATTTGCTATTTTTGTTTTATTGCCACTATCATCGGCAGCCAATACTAATAAAGTCTTTACAGTGGTGTCACTGTCACCCAATACCACAGCCATTATTCACGATGTAATTGAAGAAGCAACAAAAGATAATATTAAGGGTCAGGTTAATACCAAACTTATTGGCAGTATTTATTATGTCGGACAGCCTAAATATTATGAAAATTACCAGAACATTGGTTCATTCCAAGCGCTTAATGTTGAGAAGATTATAAGTCTGGCGCCTGATTTAGTGATTACATGGGCCGGACAAACACAACCGCAAGTGGTTGCTTTGCTCAAGCGCTTTGGCATTAAAGTGGCCGTTTTTAATGCCGAAGACCTTAAATCATTAGCAACGTCATTTGCCGATATTGGCGTAAGTATTCAATTAAAAAATGCAGGAATTGCATTGCAACAAAGTTTTGTAACACAACTTCAGGCAATCATTAAACACAAGGCTACAGCATCA
>JAHDDB010000114.1 GCA_020629575.1 Caedibacter sp.
CAAACCTCATATAGCTTGATTACATAAACCTCAGATAAGTTGATTACTCTCAACATTTCCTTCGACACAGCTCAGGGAACGGGTAGATATATCATTTAACTGTCTTTTAACGTCTTAATCGCTATTTGATAGTGATAAACAAAATTCTCAAGCTGTACATCTGCATACAGGTCTTGTTGGTCTTTATAGTTAATCTGCATAACTAGCTGACCATTCAAGTAAAATTGGCGCTGATTTTTATGTGACTGCATTGTAATATCAGTTGTTTGTAGCATCTCATGAATAACCTTTGTCGGCGCATAAGTAAAAATAAAATCAACCAGACTTTGCTTAACCCCCATATCAGCATGCGGCATCGGCAAGCTGCTACTATCGATAGAAGCCCCATCATAAACAAGCGAGAAGATCGAGCCACCCCAACCCGCAGCAGCAACAATGACAATCTTTTGTTTTGATGCTTCAACTTCCACTTGCGCAACATAAGATTCTTTTTTGCCCTTAATGGTATATTGTGAGCTTAGAATTTGGGTCACATCAAAGTTTAGATCAAGCTCAGTAGGTATTGGCAGTTTTAGCTTTTGTGTTTTGAAAACCTCAACCTCTGGCGTATTGATTGCATGAGTTTGTAATAAAGCGCAGGATGATAGCAATACACAACCTATTAGCAGCATTAAGATATTACGAAAATAAGCTAAATATCTCATCAATAAATACTCGCTTCACCTTGTGGGCGCGACTTATAACGCCGATGTTGCCACAAATATTGATCAGGAAAATCCGTAATCGCTTTCTCTAGAATATGGTGATACCTTAGCGCATCTTGATAATCATCACCTGAGGGGAAGTTATCAAGTGCGGGTAATACATAGATATCATAGCCCGATAGATCCGCCTTACGCGTATAATAGCACGGCACCACTTTTGCAGCTGTTTTCTCTGCCAACCACGAGGTTGCCACTAAGGTCGCACATTCTTTGCCAAAGAAAGGTACAAAGATACTACGCTCTGCACCAAAATCCTGATCGGGGGCATACCATACCGAGCCACCTTTTTTAAGCGCCTTGACAATGGATACGACATTTTTGCGCTGTAAACATTGACTAACATAGGATTGACGCGATGTTGTCATCACCTGTTCAAACAGCGGATTCTTATGCTTTTGATAAACAAGATAAAAGGGGCTGTAATGCTCACCAATAAAGCGCCCAATGACTTCCATACAAGTAAAGTGCGAACCTAATAATAGCGCCCCTTGGCGATTATCATGATGCGCATCCTCAAAATGCTGCATACCATGGCTATCAAACTTAATCTTATTAAAACGCTTTTTTGGCATAAACCAGGCGATCGCGGTTTCAACCCCTGAGATACCAATTGATTCAAAGCATTTTTTGCATAGTTTCTCTAGCTCTTGTTCACTTTTATTCGGAAAAGCAATCTTGAGATTTGTTAATGTAATTTGTTTACGTCGCTTCAGAAATGGATAAGTCATACGTCCAAGAAGTGCGCCTATTTCCATCTGCCAACGAAAGGGAAGATAGACAAACCCGCGCAAAAAAAGAAAGGCAAGCTGCAAACCCCAGTACTTTGGGGCGTAAAAACGTGATTTTTCTGTCATTGATTACCTTTATAGTGATTAGCTAAAAAAAGCTTGGTTTAGCAAAAGATGCGTTGCAATACTAGCAAAGTATCCCAATAAAATCACTAAGCTCCACTTCAAATGCCCTAAAAAAGTATACTGTCCATGCGCTTTACCCATCACTGCAACGCCCGCTGCAGAACCAATCGATAGCAAGCTACCACCAATGCCTGTAGTTAAGGTTACCAACAACCATTGCCCTTCAGTTAATGGTGGGTGCATCGTCAACACGCCAAACATCACAGGGATATTATCAACAATGGCTGAGAGTAGCCCAATTAAAATATTCGCTTGTGTTATATGATCAAACACTTGTGGCAAGGCACTTGGCACATCGTGATATAGGAGATTAGATAGCACTTCTAAATAACCTAAAGTTGCCAAGCCCTGAACTGCAAGTAAAATACCAAAGAAAAATAATAAGGTATCCCACTCAATCATCTGAATCTTTTGAAAGACATCAAAATGCTCACGTGCTTTTTTCTTTAAAAAGAAGCCTAAAAACATCAAATAACCTAAGCCTGTCATCATGCCTAATGCTGGTGGCAGATCTAACAAATTCTGAAAAAGCACAGCAGTAATGACAGTTAATACAAACATCACAATGACAACTATCGCACCGGATTTAAGCTTAATCTCTAGCAAGTCATGACTATGATCTTCATCTTTGGGCAGAAAAAAACTCATAACAATTGCCGGAATAAGGAAACTGACTAATGCCGGAATAAATAAGGCAAAGAAATGCGTGAATGGCACAACACCACTTTGCCATACCATCAAGGTGGTGATATCACCAAATGGACTGAAAGCACCACCGGCATTAGCCGCAACGACGATATTAATACAAGCTAAACAGATAAACTTCGTCTGACCTTTGCCCACCGAAAGCACCACAGCACTTAAAATTAAGGCGGTTGTTAAATTATCAGCAAATGGTGAGATAAAAAATGCCAGAAGTCCGGTTAACCAAAAGATACCTTTAAAGCGCAAGCCCATTTTAAGAAGGAGTGCTTTTAGCTTCTCAAAAACATTGCGCTCTTCCAGCACATGGATATAGGTCATTGCTACCAATAAAAATAATAACAGCTCACCATATTCCAATAAACCTTTATTAAGGCTTTGCTCAACGATCGAGCTCTGTCCATTGATCTTGCCAATGATTGCCGTGAGCACCCAGATAATGCCTGCTGCTAAAATCACTGGCTTTGATTTCGCCAGATGAATCACATCTTCAAGCATCACCAAAATATAAGCAATAATAAAAGTAGCTAATGCAATAAGTGCATATGGGCTTAGTATTGCCTGCATCACTGTTGTTGATACTTCATTTGCATATAAAGCGCATGGCATCATCAATATGAATAAATATAAACTTCTAATCATCTCTCCCCACCCTGAAAACAAAAAAGGCCGCAATTGCGACCTTTAAAGTGTGTGTAAACTAACTAATCAAATCAGATTAGAAGTAAACTGTAGCATCCAACATTAATGTGTTGTATGAACCCATTGACTGCGCATGAGTCTTACCTGACATATAGTTATAAGAACCACCGATCCAAACAGTATCAACCACATTGTAACGTGTACCCACTTCAAACTGATATAAATTGTTATCAGAGTTTTGTGCTACTTGGCTGTATGATACATAAGGCACCATATCTTTGCCTGCTACTGGCATAGTGTAAGAAGAGTCTAAGCTCCATGCTTTAACAGTAGAACCAGAATCAAAGCTAATTAATGCAGGTAAGGCATTAATTGCAAACGCAGTTATACCTGCTGTATCTGGGTGAGATGCACTTCCTGCAAAAGGAATTGTATTTGCATTTCCTAACGCGGTACCATTTAGGTTCTTAACACCAGAGGTTGTAACCAAGAACTCTCCATTAATAGCAAGACCCTGAACAGTAACACCAGCATTAAAATCAAGTGCTCCAACCATAGAATTCTTTTCACCATACTTGTTATGAGAGAATCCTGTAGCATTAATATAGCCCGCACCGGCATAATATCCTAAATCACCCGCCTTGCCATTATAAGACGCATTCAGCGCGAAATTATTAATCTGACTAGCATTTGACGCTTGTGAGTTCATCATAGAACCACCATTACCATTCATTAGCGTGGCAGTTGCATTGATACCATTCATTGCAAAACCAGCACCGACTTGACCACCGTACGCCATAAAGTAAGCACGTGTTAAAGTAGGCATAAAGTTAGTTACTGAATCAAACTTACCAAACTCAACAACCTTTTTACCACCAAACGCATAGAAAGGTGACTTAGATAGGTTACCAACGATAAAGTATGCACTTGGCAACACAACATTACTATCTGCAGCATTATTAACCTGAATATCAGCAAAACCAGTAACCCAGTCACCAATCGTTGAAGTAAAGGCTAAATCAGCATATGGCATCTTGACAGCACTAGAGCTGTTATTGTTTACATTTGGAACTGCTGCCAGCCCCGCGTTATTAGCTTTCACGCCAGATGTATTTTGGTACTGGGCATAAATCTCACCTTTACCACCAATATAGATAGCATTAGGCGCTAGATCGCCAGACTTACGCGCATTAAGGATGTCTAAAACAGAACCAGTCACTTGCTGGTTGTTTAGCATTTGTTGTGAATAGCTTGCATCTGTACGTACGTTAACAATACCGCCACCGTTTTGTACTTGATCATTCATTGAACCTGCTGCGAAAGCTGAAGCGCTTGCAGTTGCAGCAACCGCTGCGACGATCATCTTAAGTTTCATAGTTTCTCCTCAACTGTTTTAAAACTTACATTTTTATTAAAAAATGATTCCTTTTTGTCGGCTCCTTTGCCGTCGAAAGACTACACACCGACAAAGGTATCACTTTATTTTAAATTTTCAAGCAAATCATAGATTTTTTTATAAAAAATTACAAAGATTCAGCATTTTCTGCTAAATAAGCCGCAACACCTTGCGGTGACGCCTTCATACCTTTATCACCTTCTTTCCAACCAGCTGGGCATACTTCACCGTGTTCCTCAAAGAATTGCAATGCTTGAACCATGCGCACTAATTCGTCCATATTGCGACCTAAAGGCAGATCATTAACCACTTGATGTCTCACTACACCGTCTTTATCAATTAAGAATGTACCACGGAAAGCAACCCCTGCTTCAGGATGCTCAACACCATAGGCTTTAACAATACTATGGTTAATATCAGCAACCATCGTGTATTTTACGGCACCGATACCGCCATCATTAACCGGAGTATTGCGCCATGCATTGTGCGTAAAATGTGAATCAATCGATACTGCGAATACTTCAACACCTAGCTTTTTTAGCTCATCAACACGCTTATCAAGTGCGATTAACTCAGATGGGCAAACAAAAGTAAAATCAAGTGGATAAAAAACAACCGCGGCATACTTACCAGCGCGCGCTTTTTCAAAGCTTAATGCATCTACAATTTCACCATTTCCTAGCACTGCTGGCGCTGTGAATTCAGGCGCTTTGCGTCCTACTAATACCGTCATGATTATCTCCTTAGGGTTTGTAATTTCATAAATTGACAACAATTTAGTGCGCAAAAGTTTGCTAAAGCCTGACAATTATGTCAATAATGACACAGCAGAATTTAACAAATTTTGGAAATAATTTTATGATTTACATTCACCCGAAAACCCAAGCCTTAATTTTTGATTGTGACGGCACCATTGCTGATACGATGGTTATCCATAATGAAGCATGGCATACCATCGCCCAACGTTATCGTTTCAACTTAAGTCCTGACGAGCTTGCTCATTACAATGGCATCCCTACTTTACAAATATTACAAATGTTAACTACAAGCGAAGACAAGAAACGTTTTGACCTACACAAGATGGTCCATGAAAAAGAGAATCTTGCCGAGAAAAAGATGGATCGCGTGATTGCTATCCAACCGGTGCTTGATCTTATTCATCGTTATCACCAAAAACTGCCGATGGTGGTCATCTCTGGTGGCATGCGCCGGAATGTAGTCAAAACACTAGAAGCACTTGATATTGCTACTCACTTTGAATTTATCATCACCGCTGATGACGATCACCCAACTAAAGACACACCCGAGGCTTTTACTTTAATCGCTAACAGACTAGGTGTTGATCATGATAAATGCCATGTCTTTGAAGATGGCAAGCCAGGACTTATCAATGCCGTTAAAGCCAATATGATGGTAACTGATATTAGAACGTTTTACCCTTAACAATAAAAGATAAGTTTCGCTATTTTTACCTCGCCCCTTGTGGGAGAGGTCGTGCGGCTTATGCTGCACGGGTGAGGGGAAAAATTAAGACTTTAACTTAATTATTATTGACGACTTAGCAACACTAACAAACGCAACTAAAGCAATAACACATACATAAATAACAACATAAGTAATATTCGCCAAATCAATCGCCAAGAATTGCGCAACCAACGGTGCCGTACCACCAAATATGGCAACGGATATACTCCAAGCGACACCCATGCCAGTATAACGAATATTAACAGGAAAAATATCAACTAAATAGCGGAACATGCTACCAGTAACCAAGATATTGCTTAGCGCGTATAACGCTTGTGCGCTAAGCGCCAAATATACGCTTGAGAATCCTGATAAATAGAACAAAGCAGGCACGGTGATCACACTACTTAAAAGCCCTGCTTTTAGCATTTTTTGCGTACCTAATCTATCTGCCAACAATGCCGCTATTGGGGTTAACACTGTCACAGTCGCTACCCCAAAAGTTGCAGTCCAGTGCGCGTTTTCACTCGTAAGAAGCCCTCGCTGAATAACGAAAGATACCCACCACAGATTACAAATATAGATATACACCCCAACAAATGCCGCAATAAAAAAGCATTGTAGCAACTGATTGGTATAGCCTTTAAATGCTTTGATGCCATTAAAGAATACTTTATTTACTCTAACACTTTCAAACTCAGGGCTCTCAGTCGTACTTACCCGAAAGTACAACCCAATTAAGCAGCCGACAAAACCCAAATAAAAAGGTACACGCCAAAACCATTCCGGCATCACTGGTAATGAGACGATTGATGCCATTGCCGCCCCCAACATCATACCCAAAGCCGCAGCAAAGCTTACCCAACTCACCGCAAGGTTTTTAAAGCCACCACGATAATGCTCGGCGACAAAGATCGCAGCACCTGTAAACTCACCTGACACTGAAACACCTTGAAGAATCCGCAAGAAAAGCAAGATCAAAGGTGCCGCAATCCCAATACTTTCATAACTTGGCAAAAGCCCAATAGATAAAGTCGCCAAACCCATCAAAGTAAGACTTAAGGATAGGGCTTTTTTACGCCCGAATTTATCGCCAATAATACCAAAAACAATTGAACCAAAAGGACGCGCTAAATAGCTTGCAGCAAAGACACACAAACTAAACAACATCGCATAAGGCGTATCTTCAGGAAAGAATAAATGTGCGAATTTAAATGCTAAATAGCCATAAAAGCTAAACTCTGCCCACTCGACAAATGTGCCAATCGCCGATGCGATAATGACTTTATTTTTTGATTTCATCACGATAATCCTCGCCCTTTAAACGCAAGGATTATGCCGTGAGTTAGATAAAAAGAAAAGACAAGAACGAATCAAAAAAGAAATTAATGATTTACGGTAATGGTGATATTATTTGTCTGGATTGTGATTTTAGCGCAGCCTGC
>JAHDDB010000115.1 GCA_020629575.1 Caedibacter sp.
AAACAAGGGAGCAGCTCATTGCTGCATAGCAACCCTCATTGACAGCAGGGCGGGGGAAATGAATCACTGATCTCATTGATCGTGATGGATGTTTTAAGAAACTTCGGGTCGTGCCTCCCCTGCGTCACTGTCCAAACAGTGACGCAGGGGAGGCTAAAAAGCCAGCCATTATTTAGACCTTTCCGAGTGTCAAGACTCAATAAATGACCAAGAGCAAAGCTCTTATAAAACGCGATAATTCTTAAGGAATTAATCGCTGCTTGCCTAATTGGCAAACGTGAGCTCAATGCTCACAAGGTATCTACTAAGCATGATATTTGACTAATCAAATTTACAAATTTTGCTTTCATTCGAGTGATATGCCATGTCACATAACTATGTTTTGAATGATTAAATATTACTTACAATTGATTTTTAATACACTGTGATACACTTTATAGATTGAATATCAACTCAAATTGATGCTTCCTAGTGGTAAGGAAAAACTTTGAGTTAGTCGAATGGTTTCGCGTATAGATTATAGCCAGAAAAAACAGATACTGGCGATTTCATTAGGGAATGGCTTCGAGGCCTATGATTTTGTGCTGTATGGAATGCTTGCCCAAACTTTTAGTGTTGTTTTTTTCCCAGATAATATGGATGCGGATATCCGGGTAATTTTGTCGTTTATTCTTTTTTTATCAGCATATATTGCCAGACCGTTTGGAGCTTTGCTCTGGGGAGTTATAGGTGATAAGTTTGGTAGAAAAGTGGTACTGACTTATACCATTAGCTTAATGTCTGTATCAGCGATAGGGATGATTTTAATACCAGGATACGCAGTGATTGGTGCAGCAGCGCCTGTCATTGTAATCATTTTAAGGATTATTCAAGGGATTGCTTTTTCCGGAGAATTTCCTACCGTAATGGTTTCATTATATGAGTCAGCGCCAAATAACAGGAGAGGTTTTTTTTGCAGCTTTACCGAAATTACAGGGACATTTGGTCATTTTATTGGAATTATTCTGTGCGTATTTTTAATTTTTTATATGGATAAAAATGTGTTTATGACATATGGCTGGAAAATTCCATTTGGTTTTTCGTTGATTTTTATTTTTGTTGTTTATTACATAAGAACTCATTTCATTGAAACACTGAATCTTTCATCTGAAAATAAGGTGAGAATTCCAATTATAAGCAACTTCAGGGATAATATCTGGTCATCACTTAAGATAACGTTGTTTGTATCTACCAATTCATTTTTGCTTTTTTCATTCCTTTTTTATACCAACAGATTGATATCAAATTATCATGCGCAGCCAGTTGATGATTATATTTTTTCTTGGATAGTGCAGCTTTGTTGTGTTGGGTTACTCGTCACATTTCTTGTGATCATTGGTTCAATCGTTGATCGGTAAGCGCTCCATAAACCCACCTATTTATCTAGCAAACAATATGCCACGCAGGTCTATGCCGTCGTCTTCTGGGCAGATTTTAATTTAGGTAAATGCGCTGAAGCATATTTTGGTGTAAGCATTTCATAATCTTTATCCGTTTTAGCATCACCAATGCGATCGAAGACATACTTTAAGTAATCAAACACCTTGAGGTTGTAAAGTTTAGCGTTTTCAACCAGTGTAAATAAATTGGCACTGGCTTCGGCACTCTCACTGTGACCTGTAAAGAGCCAATTTTTACGTCCTACGGCAAATGGTCTTATTTTGTTTTCAGTCGCATTGTTATCTATCGGGATATAACCTTCTTCAATGTAAACCAATAAACTCTTCCAATTATTAAGGGTATAACCAATTGCCTTCCCAAGTAAACCCTTTGGTGGTGTGCGATGGATAATGTCATCTAACCTATTTTTGATGGTGTTTAAAATAGGTTTTGCTTTTAATTGCCTTTGCTCTTTAAGTTGTTGATGTGTAAGACCGTCTTTCACTGCCCGACTTTCTATTGCATATAACTTGGCAATAAGCTCAATGATTTCATGCGCTACCCCTTTAGGTGCATTTTTGCCTAATGCTTTAATCACATCCATATATTTACGTCTTGCATGTGCCCAGCAACCTACATTGATTCGATTGCTGTCTTCGCCAAATAAAATATTATAGCCAGCATAAGCATCACTTTGGACATAGCCTTGATAATCATCAAGCTCAGACTTTACATGTTCTCCTGAGCGGGATGCATATTTGTATACGCAACCTTCAGTATTGTTATAAACCCACATATAACCTTTATATGGTCCTGCCGGATGATCTTTGTCCTTTAAAACGATAACGGGCGTTTCATCTGCTTGCATATACGGCAACTGCTTCATTTGCGCCATAATATCATCTACAACAGGCGCAACCTTTTCCCCTAACAATATCATCCAACGGCACATACTAGCGCGTGATAAGTCAACTTCCAGCTCTTGCCATATTTTTTGTTGACGGTATAACGGTAAATGATAGCTATACTTGGCTTGGACAATGTGTGCCAACAACCCATTAGAGGCGATTGACTTAGGAATCACCTGACCTGTAATGGCAGCCGTTTTAACACCATATTCTTCATACCCTTTAACCGCATACTTATAGCGAACATGTTTGATAATACGAACGTCTTGCGGGATAACATCTAGTTGCTCAGATTCTTCTTTACCAATAATTTCATAGCGCAAACCATTGGGAAGTGTAAGCTCACTATCAGGCAGCTTGTGTTCAATAATCTCACGGGGTAAGTAATCAGGTAGTGGTTGACGTTTGCCACGCTTCTTGGTTCTCGTGTGACCTGGTACATTAATCACCTCACCAGAATCATTATCAATGATAACACCTGTTTCAGCCTCATCAAATAAATCGATTTGATTGGGATCAACATAGCTTTCAGCAGATCGCCCATATTTACGAGCCAAAGCAATTTTTAATGCTTCTTGTAACTGCTCTATGATAAGGTTTTTATTTTCGATAATCGCTTCTTTGGTGGTAAGGGAAATTTGATGCGCTTGAACTGTATTTTCAAGTTCTTTAACGCGATATATTAACGCTTCCATCTCACTGCTAGTCACATCAAAAATCCCATTGATTTCAATGAGAAAATTATACCATAAAAACACTTTAAAAGCCTTATTTTAATTAGCTTTTAAGCAAAAATATCATACCTTTTTTCAGCATGTCCTTGCAGGCTTTGGTAAGCCAAACCAGAGAGTAGCCACTGCAGTTGATTGGCAGACAAATTTACCTCTGATTTATCACTATAGATCAACTTAAAGCGTTCACTTTCCAGTCGTTTATACCACAGTGCGAAGCCGTTTTTATCCCAATAGAGTATTTTAATTTTATCTTTAAGCTTATTGCCAAAAACATAATATGCACCATCGGTGACGTTGGATGAAAAGTGTGTTTCAGCAAGCAGCATTAAACCATCAATGGACTTACGCATATCTACTGGGAAGTTGGCTATGTAAATAGGTGTTTTTGCAACAAGCATTACATAGGAACCTTTAGCAGGATGCCATGAGGCAGGTTTATTTCGATGAATTTAGTGTTTAAATTTTCGTGATGAGTCGTCGCTGGTAATTCATCATGTAGCGTCGTGACTTTGGCAAAGCTGACGTTTTCACTTTTATTTGTCCATCTGGTGCTGGGGTTAAATCTCCCTGATGCTAATCCTTCGGTGCGCCAGCGTTTAAATACTCTGTAGTCTATATCGTGTTGCTTGCAAAATTGAAGTTGCGTTAAGCCAGAATGTTCCCAGCGTTTGATGACTTCATACCATTGTTTTTCCGTCATAAACCAAAGCTCTTTGTATTATCAATACAATCAGTTTGCCAGATTTAAAACACTATTCTAGATGGGGTTCATGAGACGCTTACGTTGATCGCATAGGCATTATGAAGGTTTCATTTATTGGGCATATCTTGATACTGATATTCTATTATCCAATTTTCTACTATTTAATTCTAAGCGGCTCGATGGTCATGAATATTATCGGTATATTTATACTTTCAATATTTCTGGCCATGTTGGCAGTTTCATATATACCGATTATTGTCAAAATGTCTAACCCGGCTTGTCGCATATCTGTGGTAAGTATTGGTTGGGCATGCTCAGTGATTTTATTTGGGGCTAGTTCACCTCTGGTCAGCGAAATCATGATAAAAATGACTGGCATGATCTCGATGCCTGCATTGTACTTAGTCTTTTTATCATTTATCTCATTATTAATCATGTACAACATATATAAGGAAGAAAATCATGCATAAAATACCACTAAACGAATTCGTTAAAAATAGCGAAAGAGAGGTTAACAAGATATCAAAGCCATTCAAAGAGGAAACGGGCGTTAATTTTTTTGCATATATCAAGCAATATGATGATGGCTCGTTTTGTGATCTTATTTCAAATCCTGAGTGGTCACAATACTTTTATGATACCTATCTTGATAATATTGAAACGACAACCAAACGATTAACTCCAGGCATTAACTACTGGCGTCGGAACTCCAATCATAGCATCTCTCAGGTACAGGAGGATGCCAGAGATAATTTTGATATTGATGCACGAATAGAGTTTGTTTATCGGGATGATTTGCAGGGATGTTATCATATATATGCTTTTTCTGCTGATCGCAAGACGGCAGATAAGGCTTATAGATACTATGATATGCATCGCGGTAAGCTCTTGAAATTTATAGGACATTTTAACCATAAGGCCTCATCGTTAATTGCAGAGGGGGATAGACCTGAGAATAGAGTACAGATAGCAAAATATGTATCACCTGAACACTCAGATACACGACGAAACTATGCGTCTGAGTTAAAACTTGAGAATGCGAGTTCTGAACTAAAGGATCGCGAATTTGAAGTTATGGTTCTTTATGCAAATGGATGCACTGAAAAGCAGATTGCTGAAATGTTAAATAGGTCGCCAAACACCGTGTCAACCTATTTGCAGATCATACGTGACAAAACTGCATGTCATGATAAAAGAGATCTGCACAGATATGTTGTAAATAATGGTTGGTCTGGTTTGGAGAAGTTTTTTTTTCCTTATATTAACGCTTAAATTTATGGCATATTCTTAGTTTTATATCCTTTTTACAGATTATTTTCCCATCGTTATATATCTATCATGAGGCAAGACAAATAGCACTATGGAGTGTAATGATGTTTGCTTCAATCTCAACAGAGCCAAACAAGATAAAGTACAGTAATGGGAGTAGTTATGTTTTGTTGGGAGATTCGTGCAGGCGGCGTGTAGATATGACAGAAATAAATGCGCTTTGTATGCAAAACTTTGGAGATGATGCACATATTGCCAAACAGAAGTTACTTTCTGGTGAATCAGTTCTTGTACTAGGTAAAGGGTATTTAACTTTACATAAAGTCGAATCAGAGATGTTGCTATTTTGAGGTATTGTGATGAATAACCAGAATCAATTGCTGCAATTACTGTCCCTGCGTTTAAAAGATTATGATGCGATTGTCGTTGGAGAAGATAAGAAAATGTACATCGCTGGCATCATACCACTTATCAATGATGCCAATATTAATTTTATGTTGCCTATCTATATTGCACAGACAACAAGACATATTGCACTCATCAAGACGAAGCTCGAAACGGCTGGAATCAGAGTGATTTACATCTTAGATAACAGATATACGATTGAGGAAAATGAACCTACTGGTGAGGAGCTAATTAAGCTATGGCATATTGAAAATGATAGTGTGTTAATTACATCAAGTCACTGTGATATCAGCCAACAGAATCCAGGTTACCCTGTGTTTGATAAGATTATGCCAGTAATTGATCCATGCGAGCTGTGAGCTAATGGTGCTTAAATTTTCGTTGCTTAACCGTGGCCAGATAGTTCTCAGTCATTGGCTGACGGCTATTAATATTAATACCTGTTTCTCTGCATACGCTATTTTCATAAGCTCGCAAAATAGCAATTTTGACGGATTCAGGCATATCCGCTCTCTCCAGTAGACTGAGTTCATTTGAGCTATAGTTTTTAAGAGTATTGTTTTTTCTGTCTTTGGCGTAAGCGGATGCGTCGTTAATCATAGTTAAATCCTTTTCATAGTAAGTAGCTCACAATGTAGGCGCGACCAACAGCAATAACAAGAATTATTTTGTAACAAAATGTAGGATTGACAGGCTTTAGAAGTGCTGCAAATCAAACTGCTCAATGAACAAGTTTACTAGGCATTAGATTATTTTCAATTTGATGAATCTGTCGCACTTTTTCGGAAGCTATTTGCAGATCAATCATTAAAGGACGATAACTTGGATTTGATTGAGCTTTACTGGCGCAGTTTTCATAAATATCAATCTTGCTCGTAATACTATCTTTTACGAGCTCATGATAAAGCTTGGATTTTTCAAGCAATTCATATGTTGTCAAACAGGTGCCAAAATTGACAGGTATTTTGTTTAAGTTAATGATGAATTCATAGCTTAGAATTTTTTGGTGTTGATCCTGTGCAATGCCGATACCACCGTCAGCATGGAATAATTTTAATGTACGCTTTAACAGTTTTTTAGCTTTTTCAAAATTTTGTTGATCTTCAGTTGTTTTAAAAACAATATCACTCGTATCATTCATGTTTATATTTACGTTAAGTTCTCAAGCTTTGTGCTAATATTGTGTTTGTAATGACGTAATTCAAGCATTAAGTAAGTTGAATAATGGTAACTTCTTCTTTTTTTGATAGTGAGGTGCTATATGAAGCCAATTATAATAATACTAATGTTTTTGCTGACAACGGCTGTGGCTTTTTGTCTTTTTGTATTGCAGGACAATGTGTATTCAAATTTAAGAGAATTAAAAATTCTTATTTCAATAGTAATGAGTTTTTTCCCTGCTTATTTTATTATCTGTAAAATAAAGCAAATAATAAAATTAAAACAAATCGATCAGGAAGGTATTCAGCATGCTTGTTGTAACAACAAATGAAATTCCGAGCAAAAAGATTATAGAAGTAAAAGGTGTTGCACATGGTATTATTGTGCGTACACCTACGTGGACACAGGGATTTTTCGGTGGATTGAAAAAGATCATTGGCGGTAATAATCAAGCCTATGCAAATATGGCTAATCAAAGCCGTGAAGATGCCTATCAGAATATGATTGAGCACGCTCAATCACTTGGTGCCAATGCGATTGTCGCTTTTCGCTATGATACCTCAAGCATGGATGGCAATGGCGAAGCAATCAGCGAGGTATTTTGTTATGGCACAGCCGTAGTTATTGAATAGGGTGCTTTGCCGTTACTATGTCATTTTACTGTCCTGACACTAAAACACATTGGACA
>JAHDDB010000002.1 GCA_020629575.1 Caedibacter sp.
CCTCACTCATGCTATAGCCGCTTGAGATATTCGCACTAATTTGTGCGGTATTAACTCGATTGTATCTAAAGAGACTACTTTGTCTAACATCTGGGGTCACCTTAATGAGATTTGATAGTGGTACCATCAATCCTGAATCACTTGGCACATAGATCTTACTTAAACTACCAAAACTAGATAAATCTTTAAGATTCATTTGCACCAGAACTTGATAGCTTTTCTCATCGGTTTTAACATCAGTAATATGCTTACCACTCATTAAAATACTAAATGTATCGGCGATGTTTTGCGAGTCAACCCCAACATTTGCTGCTAATTTGCGTTGAAACTTAACATTATAAACAACATTATCAAACTTCAGACCATTGTTAACATTATTAAGTCCGGGGTAATTCATGAGTTTCTTGGTTAGGCTATCAGCAGCTTTAACCAAATGATCAATTGGTCCGACATTATGCAAATAAATGATCACATCAGAGCCATCAGCATCAGGTCCAAAGCTCACAGGATCTGGGATGCTCATACTGACTTTGATGCCAGGGATTTGCTGAGCCTCGGCCAATAATTTGTCAATAATTGTCTGAGTTGGTACTTTACGCTTATCACCCCATGGTTGCATTGTGACAAAGTTATTGCCATTGCCCGAGAATACATACTCGGCATTGTTCAAAATATAAGGGTTCTTATCATAAACACGCTGACTTAACATATTCATATAGTAATTGGTATAATCTAGTGCTGCACTTGGCGGAGAGGTGATATTTGCCTCAAAATACCCAATATCCTCTTTGGGAATAAATGACTGAGGTACGACCTTAAACAACATAAAACACAAAACACCCAAAGCAACGAGTAATGCAACTACCCAATATTTTGCCTTTAACACGAAGTTTAGTACTTTGGCATAAGCAGCATTTAACTTATCAAATGCATGGTTAAGCGTCAGCTCAATTTTAGTCTCTTTTTCCCGTGATTTTAAAATATAGGCACACATCATGGGGGACAAGGTCAATGCAACAAAACCAGAGATTAGAACGGATCCCGCTAAGGTGAAGGCAAATTCTCTGAAAATAGTCGCACTAAAGCCTGATAAAAAGCCAATGGGTGCGTAAACTGCTGCTAGTGTTAACGTCATTGCAATCACTGAAAATCCAATCTCCGCTGAACCTTGTACGGCTGCATCAAAAGGCTTCTTACCCATTTCAATGTGTCTGTGAACGTTCTCAAGCACAACAATGGCATCATCAACCACCAAACCAATCGCAAGAATAATTGCTAAAAGTGTTACAACGTTGATACTAAATCCACATAGTAACATGACACCAAAGGCACCTATAACACAAACAGGGATGGTTAAGATCGGAATTAGTGCAGCACGGATACTACCCAAGAATACAAACACCACCAACATTACCAAAATAATTGCTTCAAGCAAGGTATCATAACCATCAACAATAGATTTTTGCAAAAAGGTTGATTGATCATAAACCACTTTGACTTCCATGCCTTTTGGTAGCTGCTTGGCAACGCGTTTGAGCTCTTCTTTGGCAAGGTTTGCCACCGTAATTGGGTTGGCGTTATCCGTCGGTCTTAGCTGCACACTTATGGCATTTTGCCCATTAATCAACATGGGCGAGTCGCTTAAACTGGCATTACCTAGATCCACTTTCGCAATGTCTTTTAAATAAACTGGTGCACTGCCACTATCTTTAACAACAAGATTTTTAAATTGATCTGCTGTCGTCAAATCAGTATCTGAACTAATGGAGAAATTACGATACTTGCCGCGAACACTGCCACCTGAGAAGCTAATATTATTACTATTCAAGGTGCTTTGCACATCAGAAACGGTAATACCAAGCGCTGCCATTTTTTGTGGGTTAAGCCAAATTCGCATCGCGTAATCACTGGCACCATAGACCCACACGGCCCCCATGCCCGGAATGGATTGAAAGATCGGAACAATATTCTTTTGCACATAGTCACGTATTTGTGCTGATGTTAGATTTTTATCTAACACACCTAAGTTAACCACAGGACGCTCAACACCCCCTTGAGTCACACTAGGCGCATCAATATCAGCAGGCAGTTTTTGCGATATAATACTTGAGATATTATCACGCACCTGCCCCATGACATTGGTCATATCAGCATCGTCGGCAAAGGTTAAGTTGATTTTGCTACTGCCGTATGAGCTTGATGAAGTCATCTTGACCAAACCGTCAATATTATACAGTGCATCTTCAACTGGTACCGTAACATCATTTTTCATCAATGTCGGCGAGGCGCCTGAATATGAAATCGAGACTTGTGCAATTTTCTGCTGAATCTTAGGGAAATAACGAATCTCAAGATAGCTAAAGCCAACAATACCTAGGACGATAATCATCAAACTTAGAACAACCGCAAAAACGGGTCTCTCAATACATATCTTAGAAAGCTTCATGCGTTACTTACTTCCATTATTACTATTATTACTATGAGTTTCTGCCTGCTCGTTAATCCCAAAGCTACTTTTCGGATCAATATCGATATTTAACTCTTTTTGTAATTTATCAAAGCTTGGTGGTGGCAAATCAGAAATGCTAATTTTAGCGCCATCGGTAAGCTTAAACCCACCTATGGTCACTACTTTTTGCCCTTCTTTTAAGCCTTTTGTTATCTGGGTCCAGCCACTACGGACCATACCAATATCTATTTGCACCATTTTAACCGTATTATCAGGATTAACCACATAGACAAAGGATCCTTGCTGATTGGTTTGAATCGCCATATCTGGCAATGCCAAAATCGCTTGTTTATCCTTTAGAATTTGTGAAACCGACATAAACATACCAGGTGACAATAAATAATCATCATTATTGACCTCTGCTTCAATCTCAAGTGTGCCACTTTTGCTATCTACCGTTGGCGAGATATAGTTAACAACACCTTTGAATATTTTCTTTGGATACGTTTCAGTAGAAAGCTCAACCTCATTACCAATCGCTACTTTTGGCTTAAGATCCGCTGGAATCGCAAAGCGTATCTTTAACGGGTTCTCCTGTGTCAACTGCACAACGGCCGTACCAGCTGCCACATACGCACCAACATCAAACTTATAAATTCCAAGCACTCCAGTAAATGGTGCTTGTAGTTTATCATGCGCAACCACCGTTTTTTGTTGATCAACATCGGCTTGCGCCTGCTGTAAATCAGCATACTTCTGGTCAATATCTTCTTTAGAAATCGCACCTGATTGCTCCAATAACTTAACGCGCGAATAAGTTTGCTTAGCTAAATCTAGCTTTGCCTGTAATGAGCTTAAGGTTGCCATATCTTGCTGATCATCTAAAGCTGCAACCGTTTCACCTTTTAAGACCCTGTCACCATTTTTAAAATATTTCTCTTTTAACTTACCACTATTATCAAAGCTTAAATCAACTTGTTTTAACGCATAGATATTACCCACTGCAGTAATCGTCTCTGGCACATTAATCTTCCTAACCTCACCGACATTAACCGCCGTAGGTTTGACCACTTGTTCCTTATCTTCTGCATAAGCAGACTGATGTAGGCTCATCAATGGTATAGCTAAAGCCATCATCAACGTAGTGATCTTTACTGTTTTTAGTGTTTTTGAAATGTGATATTTATTATTTTCATTGTTGTTGTTCATAGGCTCACTTGTCATGGAATGTGTTAAGTCATAAGCTAATTTGATTATAGCCACTGCTTTTATTATGTCTAATAAACTATGATCTTTTATTATCACCAAATTATAATCGATCTAAAATATACTCAATACGTTCTTCTTTGGTCATTGGCTCATTAAGTACTGGTTTGATAAGCTCATGACGCTTTGCCAGCCCTACTTGGTTCGCGATTTGAATATTAAGACCAGGACGTGCATTTAACTCAAGCATCAGTGGTCCATGATCTTTATCTAACACCAAATCGACACCTAAATAACCCAAATTGGTCATATCATAACTGGCACTGGCAATCTCTAAACATTTCTGCCAATGTGGCACAGTAATCCCCTCGATTTCATGTAAGGTGTCTGGGTGATGTGTGATGATCTCATTATGCCAAACACCATGCAGTGTTATTCCGGTTTTTAAATCAACGCCAGCACCAATTGCACCTTGATGTAGGTTTGCTTTGCCACTTGATTGCTGTGTTGGCAGGCGCACCATTGCCATTACTGGAAAACCTTTGATCAAAATAATCCGAATATCTGGCACCCCTTGATAAGCAACTTTGGCAAAGGTTGGATCAAACTGAATCAAGTATTCAATCATCGCTTTATCAGGACGACCACCGAGTGAGTAAGCGCCACTTAATGTGGTTGAAGTATGATAGCGCAGCTGATCTAGCGTCATCAATTTACCATTTGCCAAGCGGTAACGATTATTAATAAAGTGTGTAATGACAAGGATACCCTCACCACCGGCACCTTGTGCAGGCTTAATCACAAACTGATGACGATCGCCTAAGATCGATTGTAGATTTTTATTATCATGTTCTGAACCAATTACGCCATAAAGCTCAGGTACATTAATGCCATGCTCAAGTGCTAAGGATTTGCTCTTGAGTTTATCATCAACCAATGGGTAGTATTTGCGATCATTATATGCCTGGATATAACCAACATTGCGATTATTGATCCCCAATACACCTGCTTGTTTTAGTGCACGCCATTTACTAATCCACCACATTTACTGCTCACCTTTGTCTGCTTTTCCTTGTTGCTGATCATTAATCTTCTGCGCCAATGCTTCAAAACGATAAAGCTCAGTCAAACGGTAGCCACGATAACGCCCAATCAATAACATCACAGCCATCACGACTAACAAAAGCCCCGGGAAAGTGAAAAACCAATACTCTAAATAAGCATTAAATATAAAGATATAACAGATCGTTGCAGCAAATAGACTACCAATGGCAATTTTAATTGCTTCAGTACCACCACGCTCTTCCCAAACGATCGATAAACGCTCTATCGACATGGTTAAAATAACCATTGGGAATAAGGTGATCGATAAACCTTGTGATAGTTCCATTTTATGCATTGAAATACTAATAAGCGCCATAATCAGCACAACAACACACAGAAGCATCCCAAGCCGTGGCACGACTAATAATTGCAATTTTTCAAAATAAGCTCTAAAGCTCAATCCTAAAATCACCACCAATGAAAATAAGATAATCCCCCATACAAGGCTGGTATCTTTAAATGCTAAGGCAATCAATACCGGCATAAATGTACCCAATGTTGGCACACCAATAATAATCCGCAAAATTAAAATAATCAGCACACCAAAAGGCACCATCAAGATGATTTTATAAATTTCTTGTGTTTGCGCAGGCAAATTAAGTAACGAAAACTCATAAATATTTTGTTTTACCGTGTCGTTTTTAAGATCTAGATAACGCTCCATCGGGATGCTTTGTTGTGCTGCGGTAAAAGATACAAGCTTAACTGTCCCGCCTTGGACATTGACAAAATCGCCATTGCCACTCCACCATGTCATCGCTTTGGTATTAGGATTATCAATATACTCACCCGTGCTGACATCATATGTGTGCCAATCTTTACCGTAATAAACCTTAATCCACGCTGGCAAATTTCTAAGATTTAATTTCCCTTCATACTCATAAGGAACCACATGGATAATTAGATTTGGTAAATTAAGCTCTGTTAACAAATAGTTAAGTAATCTTGCTCGTGCTTTTGCTGTTGGTTTACCGTTGGTCATCTCTTGCCAGAAATATAGATTACCATCATCATTGATAAAATTGATGGCTTGTGCAATCAAGGTTGCTGAATCTGCAGATTTTTCCGCAATCCCTTTTGCCGTAGTTAACAACGTTAATAACTTTTTAGGTTCTAAAATATCTTTTATTTTCTTTTTCTCTTTTTCAAGGTCGGGAATAGTGTTTGCTACACTTTGCGCATTACTCGCTACCGTCACATCATAAATCACTGTTTGCTTATGATTCACCTCACTCTTAGAGAGCACTGCCATACGGTTATTTTTATCCTCTGAACGCAACACAATCTTACCAAAACCTGCTGCATTAATGCTTTCAGCTAGAACATCCGCCTTAACCAAATTTGGCACCAACAAATTCACCTTAAGTGATGAATCCGTCGTATCTGGCGCAATCTGCAACTCTGCATTAAACTTCCACGTCATATTTTCACCATTTGGCCACCATGAAAGTCCGAGTTTAAAGTGCTGATAAAGGCTAAAACCAATACCTGCCACCAACAAAATGATTAGTAATGTAAAAAATTGTTTATTAACCTTGCTCATTGCTTATCCATATCATTTGCATTGCTACTATTTGACGCTTTATCACTAATTTTATTCGCTTTCTGTAGTTTCTTTGACTTGTTATCAGAAACTTCCGTTACATCCTTTTTTTGATCACTACTTATTGTTGCTTCTTTTGCTTCTTTTGCTTCTTTTGCTTCTTTCTCCTCTTGCTCTTTTGCCATCTTAGCAAATAGCGCTTCACAGGCACTGCCATCCATCGTGAATTTTTGTGCCGGATCGATCACAGAACCCAATTGGATTAATGCTTTACGCCCTAAAAGTACAGGGTAATCAAAATGCGTTCTATCGGTTAAATTAACCTCAATCGTATAGATTTTGCCATCAAAACAAACTGGCATTTCAACCACAGGCCGTTCATCATATTGATCTTTTGTATCTTCACCGGCACGGTTTTTAATCTTCATCTCACGCTTTAACGGCAAATCATATGCTACCTTTTCAACCTTATCTTTATTGCGCTTACCCTGCTGTTCTATCGCCTCATGTGTGACATCAAAGCGTACATGCTTCTTACCATCTTTTTCATAGATATGAATATTGGTGGCTGAAATCGATGAAACCCCAGCCCCCGTATCTAGCTTCGCATCTAAGAGTGTTTTGCTTGGTAAAATATACACATTTTCAACATAACCATAACCTGTTTTTATATTTGCCATCGCTGTACTCGTCATTAATATGGTTGATAAAGCTAAGTGTTTGATGATCTTATTTGCCTTCATTTGTTTCCCTTTAAAGTTTTATTTACCTTTAGGCAGTAAATTGCTCTGTAGTATAGTTATAAACTTGTTATTATGCCAATGGATATGCTATTAACTATAAAGCCTAATTATAAAGCGCCCAATAACACCATATTTGTATTAATTGAACCTTAAGAATGGCAACAATATCGATTATGACGACAAATTATTACAGCGTTGAATGCATTTCACAGCATGAGATTGAGCCGATTAAAAAGTCTCGATTTATTGCTCATCTATTACCTTTAAAAGAGCCTTCTGAGCTTCACAATTTCCTGCAGCAACTTACCAAAGAATATACCAACGCCAATCATCACTGTTGGGCTTATCATCTCTTTGACAATCAGCAGATTCGTTTTAATGATGATGGCGAGCCGTCAGGTTCCGCTGGCAAGCCAATTCTTAATCACCTTCAAGGTAATAAACTCATCAATGCCGCCATCGTTGTGACGAGAATTTTTGGCGGCACCAAGCTTGGCGTGGGCGGCTTAGTACGCGCTTATGGTCAAGCAGCCAGTGAAGTCATTAAAAATAGTCAGCTTGTGAGCTTCACACCAACCAAAAGACTGTCACTGACCTATCAATACAGAGATACCGCATTAATTGAGCAAGTGCTGCATACACTTAAATTAACAGCGATTGATTCGATCTTTGGCAATGACATTACCTTGCACTTCGATATTGCATTAACTCATTGGGACACCACTTATCAAGCACTACTAGAAATGACACAAGGGCGAGTGATTATTCATCGATAAATCGCTTTGCATTTACTCATTTTTTCTCTACCATGTGACAAATCAATTGAGTTTGAAGCAGCTATGTTACATCCAACTTACGATATTCATAAGTCTTATGATGAGAATTACAACAATGGACCCATGTGTGATTTTACCATCCCCAAACGCATTTTATTAAAACCGATTAACTTATGGGGATATCAGATAAACTCACCCGTTGGCGTGCCAGCGGGTCCTTTAATCAATGCCGAATATATTAAGCTATATGCTGAATTAGGCTTTGATCTGCCGGTGTATAAAACCGTGCGCACCATTGAGCGTAAAGTGCATCCAGCACCTAACTGTTTAATGGTTGATAGTCATAAGCAATTAACCATTGATGATATCGGTCAAAGCATTTACCCATTTGATCAAGCACCACAAACACCGCATGAGATTGCCATTACTAACTCTTTTGGTATTCCAAGTAAGTCAATTGCAATCTGGCAAGAAGATATTGCCAAAGCCAATACATTTATGACACCTAATCAGCTGATGATCGTCTCATGCGTTGGCACACCTCAACCAGAGCGCAATTTTATCGATGATTTTGTTCTTTGCGCACAAAGGGCTGTTGAAGCGGGAGCTAAAGCCATTGAGCTTAATTACTCATGCCCTAATGTTGTTTCTAAAGAAGGCAGTATTTATCAAGATGCTGAGCTTTCAAGCACCATTTCAAAAGCGGTAAAAAAAGCAATCAAGGATGTGCCGCTGATGATTAAAATGGGCTATATCAAAGAAGAAGCCAAAGCATATGACATCATCAAAGCCAATGCGCCTTTTGTTGATGGTATTGCCGCAATTAATACCATTTCAATGCAAGCAAGAAACAAAGATAATACTCAAGCACTTCCTGGTGAGGGACGTTTAAACAGTGGCATTTGCGGCAGCATTATTAAAGACCTATCGCTTGAAATGACCAAGCGCATTCATAAGATACGCAAAGAAAATCACTTTGATTTTGTACTTTGTGGTGTGGGCGGCATTGTTTGCCCTGAAGATATTGATGACTATCTAAATGCAGGTGCTGATATTGCCATGAGTGCAACGGGTGCCATGTGGAATCCATTATTAGCGCATGATTGGCAGAAGTTGCAGACAACAAAATAGTCGCTAACTCACGCGCTTTTTTCTTTATTCTTCTGACTAAGACTAAATATCCACCCACAAACGCTCAGCTAACGCTTACACAATCAAGATGGGCCGCACTATGGTCATAGCCATTCTTCTTTATTTTTTCTTTTTCTTATTCAAACAATCCTTGCATTCGATATAGAGCACGGAGCTATGCTCAACAAGATTGCCGCCTAGCTCTTCCACTGCTTTGATTTGCCTTGCTTCAATCACATGATCAACAAACTCTTCGACCTTGTGGCATTTAACACAGATCATATGATCATGGTGATCATCTGAATCAAGCTCATACACTGCCTGCTCACGCCCTAGGTTTAAGCGCTGCAACAATCCGGCAGATTCAAACTGTGCCAAGACGCGATACACCGTTGCAATACCGATATCTTCTTCTTTTTCTTTAACAATTCGATAAACGTCATCCGCAGACAAGTGACGCTGTTCTGATTCTTCAAAAATACGTAATATTTTCAGTCGTTGCTGCGTGATTTTTAACCCCGCCTGTTTTAAATCTTCTTTTCCTAATGACATTTGTGTATAAGAACTCATTAAATTCGTCAATGCTCGACATTCTAACCTGATCATTTCGATAAATGAAGGAGTCACTCACGTAAAATTTGTAGTTGTTTATCTATACCGCTCGTAAATCATTTTGCAGTGTTCAGTGCCGAAGAAGTTTTTGATGCTTTTGGGTGATTATATTGCAGGCAACAGCTAGGACTATTGTCAAAATAGAATCGCTCAAAAGGGCGTAAAATTCAATGGTAGAAATGCTGTGAAATGGTTTGTGGGCGGTATATATTACCAAACAAAAACAGTTGCTTTAAGCATTTTCCCCTCACCCGTGCAGCTTATGCGGCATGACTTCTCCCACAAGGGGAGAGGTTATTTCACGTTGACTGAGCGTCAGTCGAAATCATAATGCATTCGATCTTAACTACAACCCTTCGACTATACTCAGGAAACGGTTAATACTTTGCACTTTTGAGAAATCAAAGTATCATACTTGCTTTTTTGCATCGTGAATCATTACCATAAGTGCCATCTTTAGATAAATTGATAAGGCATTTATGCTGAACTACAAAGACTTACGCGAATTCTTAGATCACTTAGAGGAAATGGGTGAGCTAAAACGCATCAAACAAGAAGTATCGCCCTTTCTGGAGATGACTGAGATCTCATCACGTGTACTTCACCAAAAGGGACCCGCGCTTTTATTTGAAAACCCCAAAAATCATGACATACCGGTGTTAACCAACTTATTTGGCACTGAAAAACGCATTGCATTGGCACTTGGTGCGGACGATGTTAGTCAACTGCGTGAAATTGGTAAGCTTTTGGCTTATTTAAAAGAACCTGAGCCACCAAAAGGTCTTAAAGATGCTTGGGATAAAATGCCGATATTAAAGCAAGTTTTAAAGATGTCACCGAAGGTTATTAAGAATGCGCCGTGTCGAGAGGTGACAATCAATAAAGAAGAGATTGATTTTTATCAAATGCCCATACAAACCTGCTGGCCTGGGGATATTGCCCCACTTGTAACATGGGGTTTAACCATCACTAATAGCATTCGCAAAGAGCGTTTAAACCTAGGTATTTATCGCCAACAAGTCATTGGCAAGAATCGCCTTATTATGCGCTGGCTTCATCACCGCGGTGGTGCGCTTGATTACCAAGCTTGGTGCAAAGCCAATCCTGAGAAGCCTTTTCCGGTATGCGTGGCACTGGGTGCAGATCCTGCGACTACTTTAGGTGCGGTGACACCTATTCCTGATACGCTCTCTGAATATGCTTTTGCCGGATTATTGCGTGGTAGCAAAACCGAGCTCACCCCTTCGATACTCCATGGTGACGATATGATGGTGCCAGCGCATGCTGAGATCATTTTAGAGGGCTTTATATATCCTAATGATGTCGCTGAAGAAGGTCCCTTTGGAGATCATACCGGTTATTATAATGAGGTTGAAAAATTTCCTGTATTCACTGTTGAGAAAATCACTCATCGCAAAAACCCGATTTATCACAGCACATACACCGGACGCCCACCAGATGAACCGGCTATTTTAGGTGTTGCCTTTAATGAGATATTCGTGCCGATCATTCAAAAGCAATTTCCTGAAATTGTTGATTTTTATTTGCCACCTGAAGGTTGCTCCTATCGCTTGGCAGTCGTTAGTATCAAAAAGCAATACCCAGGACACGCCAAGCGCGTGATGATGGGGGTTTGGTCATTCTTACGTCAATTCATGTATACCAAATTTGTGATTATTGTTGATGATGATATCAATACGCGCTCGTGGGAAGATGTAATCTGGGCAATTACCACACGTATGGATCCCACAAGAGACACCACCTTGATCGATAATACACCGATTGATTATTTGGATTTTGCCTCACCTGTTGCTAGTCTAGGCTCGAAAATGGGATTAGATGCCACCAATAAACTCCTTGGTGAAACAACACGCGAATGGGGTGAGGTGATCACCATGCGCCAAGATATTATTGATAAGGTTGATGCGATCTGGGCGAATTTAGGGATTGATAATGACTCAAAAGCCTAAGCAGCCCAAAGCCCTCTATGCTTTGAGGTAGAATAATTTTTTACAACTTTCTATCTTAAGGTTTTTTTGCTACCCTATGCGGACTTTGAGTTTACTTTAAAAGTCTATGCCTATTTTTTTTCAACGTATTTACGCATGGTTCGTACATTTATTTACCGCTAGTGGCGCTGTTTTCTCGGTACTGGCACTAACCAGCTCAGCACAAGCTTATGCGGCTAAACTATTAGGAAACCATCTTGATTATATCCATTATCTAAAGCTTTCTTTTTTATATGTTGTCATTGCGATTTTAATCGATGCCGCCGATGGCACATTAGCGCGACGCGTTGATATCAAAAAACTAGCCCCTTTAGATGGCGGCCTATTGGATAATATTATTGATTTCACCAATTATGCGGTTATCCCTGCTGTATGGGTTTATATTACCGATGTCGTACCTGATGGCTTTAAAACACTCGCACTTATCTTGATCATGCTCGCTTCGTGCTATCAGTTTTGTCAACTTGATGCCAAAACCAAAGACCATTTCTTTAAAGGGTTTCCAAGCTATTGGAATCTAGCAATTTATTATCTGATTTATTTCCAGTTCTCAGGAATCACTAACCTTGTAATTATTGTTGCTCTAACGATTTTGACCTTTGTGCCGATTAAATACATTTACCCATCACGTATGAATTACCTAAGCAAACGTAAGTCAGTTATTTCATTGATGTTTATTTACACATTGATATGGGGTGCAGCAACGATTGCTTCAGCGCTTATCTGGCCAGTAGCCAACGCCCTTTTGACTTGGACGATTGTCAGTTATATTTTAGTCTATTTTCTATTTAGCCTTTATCGCACGTTAAAGCCTTTAAACTAGCTGTAAATAATCGGATGTATAAAGTATCGCACCTGTCATATATACCCATCATAAATCATTTCGCAATGTTTAATGCTGCAGAAGTGTTTAATGATCTTGAGCGATTGGATTGTAGATAATAGCTAGCCTTGACAGAGTCTTTGGGCGCTCATTTGCTAAAACAATGAAACTATTCATTATTTCTTAACGCATTCGCTATTGGCAAAATCCAATCGCTCAAAATCGCAAAAAATTCAATGGTAGAAATACTGTAAAATGGTTTTCGGTGGGTATATACTCCCAACCAATTTAAAATATCACTTTATTACTCAAGCACATGCTTAAACATAATCGAATTATTATTGCGTTATCCGGTGCCACTGGCATTGAATATGCTGTCAGAATGCTCAAAGTTCTAAAATTGCAAGGCATTGAAACACATTTAATCATATCAAAGCCCGCTGAAATGACGCGTGAATACGAAACAGAATATCGCTCACAAGAGATCAAATCCTTAGCGCATAGCTATTATGCCAATGCGGATATTGGCGCTAAAATTGCCAGTGGTTCCTACCCAACCGATGGTATGATCATCATTCCCTCATCGACCAAAACCTTGGCTGAAATCGCTAATGGCATAGGTGATTCGTTAATCGCACGTGCTGCAGATGTCGTGCTCAAAGAGCGACGTAAACTTATCATCTGCTTAAGAGAAACCCCCTTTAGCTTAATACACATTGAAAATATGCAAAAAGCAACATTAGCAGGTGCGATTATCATGCCGCCTGTACCTGCTTTTTATCATAAACCGCAAACGCTTGATGACATCATTGATGACTTTGTTTATCGTACACTCGATGTTTTTGGGCTAAATTTACCACAAATGAAACAATGGCAAGGATAAAAGGATAAAAAACATGCATCAAAACCTTAAATATTTTTACAGTGCTTTTTTCATTACGATCATTGGTATCATTGCTGCCATCATGCTTGAGCCAACCCACAAACTCTATGCGCTTTATTTGATTTTGGTATTATCTCTTTTGGAGATTTCATTGAGTTTTGATAATGCCGTCGTTAATGCCAAAGTATTGGCAAAAATGCCTAAAAAATGGCAAAAGATATTTATCTGGATTGGTTTGCCAATTGCTGTATTTGGTATGCGCCTAATATTTCCTATCCTCTTGGTTAGTGTGACAACAAGCTTATCTTTCCTTGATGTCTTTAAGCTTGCCACTAATGATCCTGCGGCTTACCAACATGCCTTAGAGCTTGGCTTCCCTACGATTTGCGCATTTGGTGGCGGCTTTCTGATCATGGTATTTTTAAAGTTTTTCGTTGCTGAGAAACATGATCTTCACTGGATCCCTGCAATTGAAGAAAATAGATTCATTAGCCTAATTCGTCACTATCCAGGTGGCTATATTATCTTCGCATTAATTATTGGCTTTATCGTTATCTATAATGCAGATACCAATCAAGGAGGCACACTAGCGCTTGCTTTTTTAATGGGCTTAATGGTGCATGAAGCATTAGGTATTTTAAATCATGCCTTTGGTAGCAACATGACGGGCAAGGTTATGCAAAACGGTTTTATGGGCTTTTTATATCTTGAAGTATTAGATGCGTCTTTTAGTTTTGATGGTGTGATTGGCGCCTTTGCCATTTCAACGAATATTTTCATTATCATGATTGGTTTGGGTATTGGTGCAATGTATGTGCGCTCACTCACCATTTTCTTTGTTGAGCATCAAACCTTAACAAAATTTCGCTACCTTGAGCATGGTGCACATTACGCCATTGGATTTTTAGCGGTTGTGATGTATATCAAGATCTACACTCATGTACCAGAATGGTTAACAGGAACTGTTGGTATTGGTTTAATTATCGTGGCATTTGTTCATTCAAATATTGCAAACAAACGTTCAACATAACTCTTACTTGCCTTCGACTTACGCTCAGGCAGCGTGGTCATATGATGTGAAAGGTGGAGCCCCCTATCAATGATCTTCTGGTAAATTTTTGCTCTTATTAGAATTTCGACAAATCGATAATATATGTAACTGATTATAATCACCTTGAATCAAGGCTTGTTTTTTCTTTCGACTCCAGCCTTGAATTTGCTTTTCTCGGGCATAAGCCTCATCAATTCGATCAAATTGTTCAACAAATACTAACTTTACTGGCAAACGCTTACGTGTATGATTTGCTCCTTGGCCATTTTGATGCTCCCACAGTCTAAGCTCGACATTCTTAGTGCTCCCTGTGTAATAACTTCCATCACTACATTCAAGTATATAAACAAATGCTTGCATAAGCTTAATCCTCGTTAGCTGAGCGCCAGTCGAAACCAAGCATACTGCTTCATTAACAGTGCTGCATAAAACCCCACCAAGACTTAACCCCGCTGGCTGAGCGTAAGTCAAAGTCAAATACGCTACTTCACTAACAGCGCAGCATAAAACTCGACTAAGAGCTCACCCCGTTGGCTGAGCGTAAGTCGAAGCCAAGTATACTACTTTGTTAGCAGCACTGCCCAAAGACGACATCAAGCTCGCGTACGGCTTTAACATCATCAACACGTTTTACTGGTTGCGTTAATGGCGCTGCTTTCATTTTCTCAGGATTTGTTCGTGCTAGCTCACGAATTTCAATCATCGCATTAACAAACTGATCCATTTGCTCGCGCGTTTCTGTTTCAGTTGGCTCAATCAACAAACACTCAGGCACTAACAATGGGAAATACATCGTTGGCGCATGCATATCATGATCCAAAAGCTGCTTAGCAAAATCATTGGCATTAACACCATAGGCTTTTTTCTCAGGTGCTAATGAGACAATAAACTCATGTGACGCACGACGATCAGGTAATGCAATAGTAAAGCCTGCCAACTTCAAACGTGCCATCATATAGTTGGCATTTAACGTAGCAATTTCTGAAGCTTTGGTTAAACCATTTCCACCCAATGTTTTAAGGTAAACATAAGCACGGATTAATACGCCAACATTCCCCATAAAGGCATGCATCGCACCAATGGTTTGCGGAATGGCCTCTTTACCTTTGATGCGATAGATATCACCCTCTTTAACAATGGTTGGCACTGGTAAATAAGGTAATAAGCGTTTATTCACGGCAATAGGACCACCTCCTGGTCCACCACCACCATGCGGTGTTGCAAAGGTTTTATGAACATTCATATGCATTACATCAAAGCCCATTTTGCCTGGTTTGGCTTTACCCATAATCGCATTTAGATTCGCGCCATCATAATACAAAAGCCCGCCTGCCTCATGCACAAGCTTAGCCACCTGCTCGATATCACGTTCAAATACGCCCATCGTTGATGGGTTGGTTAGCATAATCCCTGCCGTATTAGGTCCTAGGACTTTCTTTAAAGCCTCAATATCAATATCACCTGTTTTTAGTGATGTTGGAATTTCGATAACTTTGCATCCTGCCATCACCGCTGTTGCAGGGTTTGTGCCATGCGCGGCATCTGGCACAATGATTTCATTGCGATGCGCTTCATTATTAGCAATATGATACGCTCTGATCATCTGTACACCGGCAAACTCACCTTGAGCACCGGCACAAGGCACAAGTGACACAGCATCCATACCAGTGACTTCACTTAAGATTTCTTGCAACTCATAGAGCATCTCCAACAAACCCTGCTGTGTCAACTCATCTTGATAAGGATGAATATTTAATACCGATGGATTAAAGGCACACTTCAAGGCAATACGTGGGTTGTATTTCATCGTGCATGAACCCAATGGATAAAACTGCGTATCAATTGAGAAATTCTTTTGCGATAACTTGGTGAAATGACGTAAGACTTCAAGCTCACCTAATTCTGGTAATAAGGGCTTATCATCGCGCAAATGCTTTTGATCAAAATGGATAGTATCTGACACTGCCCATTTTTGTGAATTTGCTCTACGGTTTTCTGCTGATTTTTCAAAACTAACTGTCATTGATTATACCTCTGCTGCACAGGTTGCTAGAACTTTTGTTAACACATCGACATAGCGATTTAGGTCCGTCTCATTGTGCACTTCAGTGACACATACCAATAAACTATTAACCTGTTGAGCATCAAATTGCCCAAGATCATAACCTAATTGAACTTGCTCTTTAGTCGCAAGCGCCTTAGCTTCTTTGGCTGAAATCGGCAAGTCCACAACCATTTCATACATATAGTTATGCGTAGAGCGGACTTTAACACCTGGTATCTTTGATAGCTTCTCTATCAATCGATGCGTATTTTGATGCGATTGTAATGCCACTTCTTTTAAGCCAACAGCCCCCATCAGTGTCATATAAACTGTTGCCGCTGTTACAAGTAAGCCTTGATTTGAGCAAATATTTGATGTTGCCTTAGCACGTCTGATATGCTGCTCACGTGCTTGAAGTGTCAAACAAAAAGCCTCTTTACCATCAACATCGACCGTGCGCCCAACAATACGACCTGGCATTTGGCGAGATAGCTCTTCCTTTGTAGTAATAAAACCAAAGTACGGACCACCCCCACTTAAAGGTAAACCTAAACTTTGACCATCGCCACAAGCAATATCGGCACCATCTTCCTCTTCACCCCAATAGCCAGGTGCCTTTAACAAGCCTAACGTCATTGGATTGACAAGACCGATAACCATGACAGAAGACTCATGCGCCCAATCAGTTATTGCATCAAATTTAGTAATCTGACCATAGAAGTTAACCTGTGGCACGATAACAGCAGCATAATCACCCACTTCAATCTCAGGTAAATCATCAATTTCAGTTTTACCAACACTTGGATTTGGCGTTAAAAACTCAAGCTCAACCCCTTGAGCATGTGTCATTGACTTAATGACATCAACATACTGCGGAAAAATTGCATCCGTGATAAGCACTTTCTTACTTTTGATTTTCTTATTGGCACGCACTGCCATCAATACGCTTTCAGCTAATGCTGTGGCGCCATCATACATCGAGGCATTAGAGATATCCATCCCTGTTAATGAAGCAATCATTGTTTGATATTCATAGATCACTTGCAATGTCCCTTGTGAGGCCTCTGCCTGATATGGGGTATATGAAGTATAAAACTCACCACGACTAATCACATCCGTGACAATTGCTGGCGTGTAATGCTGATAAGCACCCGCACCAATAAAGTTGGTTTGTGGAATATTTTTAGCACACTTGTCATTAAACAAGCGATGCATTTGGCATTCATTTAAACCATCTGCCAAATTTAAATGGCTTTTACTTTTGATCGACTGGGGAATCTCATCAAACAAGTCTTCAACTTTTTTTGCTCCAATCGTATAAAGCATCATATCAATGTCACGCTCGGTATGCGGTACAAAAGGCATATAGGCTCCTTATATCATGATAAAAAATAAGTTGTACTACTTATCACCTCGCCCCTTGTGGGAGAGGTCGTGCAGCATTAAGCTGCACGGGTGAGGGGTAATCAAAGTTCAACTTATTTTTTCATTGTTACTATGTATTATCTTACTTACAAGGGCGTATTCAATACGCCCCTACTTACACTTAAAAAGTTATCATCGTATTTTATCATTACAAACAAAAACGCCCGATGTCATCACAGCTCATCGGGCGTCTCTTTATATGCCAAACTTAAGCATCAAGCTCATCTGCATATTCTTCTGCAGATAATAAATCATCTAACTCGGTTGGGTCATCCATTTTAATTTTGAATAACCAACCCTCATCATAGCACCCCTCATTAACCATTGATGGTGAGTCAACCAGTGCCTCATTGACTTCAACAATTGTCCCTGATACTGGTGCATAAACATCCGATGCAGCTTTAACTGATTCAACAACACAAACATCGTCGCCGGCTTTTACTTCATCATCTAACTCAGGCAACTCAATAAACACAAGCTCACCCGCACTTGATTGCGCAAAGTCATCAATCCCACAAACGGCAATATCACCCTCAACACGCACCCACTCATGTGACTTGCTGTAGCGACATTCTTCTCTTATTTCTGCCATTTTTTTCTCCTTAGGTTTTATATGTCATTCATTAAGATATTAATTTTCAGTCACTGCCTTTTGGCATTCTTTATATACTTTTTCGCCTTTGCGTACAAAAGGAAACTGCACGATTTTAGCCGGTACTTGTTTATTGCGGATTTCAACAAACACATTCTCAGCATCTTTAGGAATACGGGCAAGCGCTATACTTTCAGATAGCGTTGGTGAGAAAGTACCACTGGTGATAACCCCTGTTTTACTACTTCCTTTAATCACAACTTTTTGACCATGACGCAGTACACCGCGATCCAAAAGCACTAAACCGACAAGCTTGCTATCAATTGCAGGTTTTTTATTTAATAACGCCTCTTTACCGACAAAGTCTCGATCATCAGTTAATGATACTGTCCACATTAACGCTGACTCAATTGGTGTTGTCGTTTGATCCATATCTTGGGAGTAAAGATTCATCCCAGCTTCTAAGCGCAACGTATCGCGTGAAGCTAAACCACAAGGAGTAACATCCTCTTCAATCAACTTATCCCAAAATACAGCTACCTCATCTGCAGGCAGTGAGATTTCATAGCCATCTTCACCGGTATAACCAGTGCGCGCAATCATCCACTCACCATTTTTATGCATGGTAAATGGTTTTAGGTTTTTCACCTCTTCTGTAGCTAAGTTTGCTAATGCAACATCAGCTTTTTGACGCGCCTCGGGCCCTTGCACGGCAATAATTGCCAAATCATCGCGCACATTAATCTTTACATCAAAGTTACTTTTATGTTTATTCATCCACTGAACATCTGTTGTACGATTACCCGCATTAATCACCAAACGAATAAAGTCATCACTAAAATGATACGCGATAAGATCATCAACAATCCCCGCTTCTTCATTGAGCATGCAAGAATACAATGCCTTACCTTCTGGTATTTTATTAATATCATTGGCTAATAAAAATCGAATAAAGTGCTTTGCGTCCTTGCCAATAATATCAACCGTTAACATGTGACTAACATCAAACATGCCGGCACTTTTTCGTACTGCATGATGCTCTTCAATCACGCCTTGATATTGAATAGGCATCTCCCAGCTAGCAAAGTCAACCATTCGTGCATTGTGTTGTAAATGCTTTTCATATAAAGGTGTTCTTAATCCCATGATAACCTCGCGTGGCTTAATCCTCGTATGTTGAGGGCTCATTATAGCTAAAAGAAAATAGTGAATAAATCGCTAATTGGCAGAAATTTACAGAATTTAAATCTCCCTCACCCGTTTCTTCATATTGTTTACTTCACTGGGTAAATACGCTAAGGTAGCCATCAATTTACTATAAATATATTTTACTTTACGATGATTCACTGGTTTCCAGGGCATATGCACAAGGCAACTAAAGAGCTGATGAAGCTTATGCCACAAATTGATATTGCAATTGAAGTTGTTGACGCGCGCGCGCCTGAGGCAAGTGCTAATCCGGTATTGCATGAAGCAGCCAAAAGCAAACCGATTATTAAGATTCTCTCTAAATCTGATCTTGCTGATCCCAAAGTCACCAAACAATGGCTTCAATTTTATAATGGTAAGGCAATTGCCTTGGATATTGCACGCGATAAAAAAAGCGCACAGAAAATCATTCAATTATGTAAAAAACAGCTACCCAATCGCGGTACGCTTTTAAAGCCAATACGCGCAGTTATTTTTGGTATTCCTAATGTTGGTAAATCAACACTTATTAACAGTCTTGCCAAGCGCAAAATCGCACAAACGGGCAATGAGCCTGCCGTTACTAAAAGGCAGCAAAAAATTGAAATTGAGAAACATTTTTATCTGAATGACACACCAGGAATTATGTTTCCAAGCCCTAAGGATGAAGGGTGTGGCTTTAAGCTTGCTGCCATTGGTTCGATTCGTGATACCGCCATGGATTACCCAACAACCGCTTATTTTATGCTGCAACTATTAAAAGAAGATTACTCTGGGGTATTAAGTTCTCGTTATAAAATTACTGAAGACTCAGAAGATTTAGAAAAAATGCTTATGGCAGTTGGTAAGACACTAGGGCAGCAGCATATGCATCATATTGCCGAGAAACTTATCCAAGATTTTCGCCAAGGCAGAATAGGTAAAATAAGCTTAGAAACACCTGAGAATTATTTGAAATTTCAGGTGGCTGAAGAAACTAAAGACAATAGCTAACGTCGTTCATATTATGCGAACGGTATTCCCAACTTGATAAGTTGAAGCGATGCACTGAGCATCAGTCGAAGTGGGTAATCACACTTCATAGAGGCTTCGACTTACGCTCAGCCAACGCTTACACAATCAAAGTGGTCAGGAATATGGCATAGCCAATTATTTAATAACAGACGCTTCACCTGAAGCAAACACGCGTTCACTATCTCCAATTTTTAGTTTCAACTGACCTAATGCATTGACACCATTAGCAATGCCAGTAATCACCTCTTTATTTAAAATATTTAAACCAATCGTTTTACCTTTTAAATAATCATACTTAGCATAATCCTCAATAAAAGCACTAAAGTCATTGTTTTCAAATCGCTCTAGCGTTGAGATTAATTCATTGCTAATCCCGATAGCTAAGTCATTGCGATCAATATAATGGTTTAATTCACTTGTCAATGACGTCCAGCCTTGTGTGATATCATCGCGTTTCTGCATATTAACATTAATACCAATACCAATCACAATCTGGCTTTGCGCATTTGATTCCGCTTTAACTTCAATCAAAATACCTGAAAGTTTTTTGGCATTGATATAAATATCATTTGGCCATTTGATTTTAATATCTAATATTGGATATTTATTCACTAAAGCTTTTGCAACACTCACTGCCACTGCCAAACTCAAGCCTGATAGCTCACTTAATTCTTTGTGTAAGCTTACCTTTAATGAGTAATATAGATTCTCAGCAAAGGGTGAGCACCACACACGATCAAAGCGCCCTTTGCCTTGGCGTTGCTCTTCTGCGATACAAATATGATAATCACTTTTGACTGTTGAGTTTTGTAGATAGGTATTGGTTGAATCAACAGTTGTTAAACATTCAATCTCTACATCTTTAGCCTCAACAGCTGCTAAAATCTTTGCTTGATCAAGCATAATAAGCGGTGACTGTAACTTATAACCACGAACACGATCTGACTCGACCGCTATATGATAATCATTTTGCAGTTTTTGAATCGCTTTCCATACTGCAGCCCGTGTAATTCCAAGCGTATTACCGATGGTTGTGCCATCAGTATAAACTTCATGACTTAATTGCTTTAAAATCTCTAACGTTGTTGTATTCAATTATGATTACTCCATTGTCTAACTGCGTCTTTTATTGACACATTTAGCAATATTAACAGTGAGGGGAAAAAACATGCTCCAAAGAGCATGTCTTGATAAGTATAGCTATATTAAAAATTTAAAAGGTAATGTTGTCGTAATTAGAACTACTTCTTCTTAGGCGCATAAATATCAGTTGCTGTACCCTCATAAACCTCTGTTGCCATCATCAAGGTTTCAGATAAAGTTGGGTGTGGATGGATTGTCAATGAGATATCTTCAGCATCACAACCCATCTCAATGGCTAATGCCGCTTCAGCAATTAACTCACCGGCATTTGGACCAACGATACCAGCACCGATGATGACATGGTTCTCATCATACAGGACTTTAGTCATCCCTTCATTGCGCCCAATACTAAGGGACCTGCCGCTAGCTGCCCATGGGAATACACCCTTGTCATATTTGATACCTTTTTCTTTGGCTTCTTTTTCAGTCACACCAACCCATGCTACTTCAGGATCAGTATAGGCAACTGCTGGAATGCATTTTGGCTCAAAGTAATGCTTCATGCCACAGATCACCTCAGCAGCAATGCGCCCCTCAGGCACTGCTTTGTGTGCCAACATTGGCTGACCAACCACGTCCCCTATCGCATAAATATGTGGGATATTTGTTTTTAACTGATTATCAACAGCGATAAAGCCACGTTCATCAACGTTAACCCCTGCTTTCTCAGCATCGATTAACTTACCATTTGGTGTACGACCAACTGCCAAAAGAATACGATCAAAACGCTCATCTTTAGCAGCTTTTTTACCTTCCATTGAAACGTAAAGACCATCTTTTTTTGCTTCAACTTTTGTCACTTTAGTCTCTAAGCGAATATCATAACGCTTAGCCATCATCTTCTCATAAGGCTTAACGATATCTTTGTCAGCTGCACCCATAAGTTGGTCCATAAATTCAACAACGGTAATCTCAGTACCTAATTCGCTATAAACTTGCGCCATCTCAAGACCGATGATACCGCCACCAATAACGAGCATCTTCTTTGGCACTTCTTTCATCTCCAGTGCACCTGTTGAATCAATAATACGTGGATCTTCTGGAATAAATGGTAATTTAATTGAGCTAGAACCCACCGCGATAATCGCATTCTCAAACGCAATTTTCTTAACGCCATCTTTTGTTTCAACCGCGATTTCATTCGCACCTGTAAACTTACCATAGCCTTGGACGATTTCAACTTTACGTTGTTTCGCTAAGCCCTTTAAACCACCTGTTAACTGACCAACGATCTTATCTTTATAACCTAAAATCTTATCTTTATTGAAAGTTAAGTTATCAAAACTAATCAAGCCATCTTTTTCTAAATGACGCGCTTCATTAATGACTTTAGCGACATGCAGCAACGCTTTTGATGGGATACATCCAACATTCAAGCACACACCACCAATAGAGTCATAACGCTCAACAAGGACGACCTTCTTACCTAAATCTGCCGCACGAAATGCTGCACTATAACCGCCAGGTCCACTACCTAAGACAACGACTTCTGTTTTAATATTGTTTACATCACTCATTTTTTTACCCTTTGTTTATAAAAGTATTTCTCTTAAATCTGCCAAAATTGCGCAATAACGTGTTAAGAACTGTGCTGCTAACGCGCCATCAATCACTCGATGATCGGTTGATAATGACAATGGCAACATGGTTCTTGGTGCAAATTCTTTACCATTCCACACCGGTTTAATAGCAGCCTTTGACACACCCATAATTGCCACTTCAGGCATATTAATAATTGGTGTAAATGCTGTCGTGCCCAAAACACCCAAGCTTGAAATGGTAAATATCGCACCTTGCATATCATCAGGTTTTAGCTTACCATCACGTCCTTTTTTGACCAACTCCATAATCTCGCGTGAAATCTCAAAGATCCCTTTTTGATCGGCATCTTTAATCACCGGTACAACCAAACCTTTTGGTGTATCTGCAGCAAAGCCGATATTAAAGTATTTCTTAACAATTAAACTCTCTCCATCATTCGATAATGAGCTGTTAAAACGTGGATATTCTTTTAATGCCACAGCTGCGGCTTTGATCAAAAATGATAGCGGTGTCACTTTAACCCCTGCTTTTTCAGCTGCTGGCTTTTTAGCATTTCTAAAGGCTTCAAGATCGGTAATATCCGCATCATCATAAAACGTTACATGCGGGATCTTAACCCAATTACGCGCTAAGTTCTTGGCACTTAATTTATTAATGCGTGACAAAGATTCCACTTCAATCTCACCAAATTTGGCAAAATCAATCTGTGGATCAGGTAAAAGATCCAAACCACCACCGCTTGATACATTGCCTGATTGAACGGCTTGCACGGCTTTTTTGATATAGTTTTCGCAATCTTCTTTGGTAATACGTCCTTTGCGACCTGTCGCCACAACGCGTGCTAACTCAACACCTAAGATACGCGCTAAACGACGTACAGCAGGTGATGCATGCGCATTGGTATTATGCACATCCGTTGTTTCCACTGCAGCAGTTAACTGAGCTTGAGCCGCTGGAACAGCAGCTATCATTGCTTCTTTGGTTTCTGATTGTTTTGGCGCAGGTGCCACAGTTGCCGCACCTGTCACTTCAAGGGTTAGCACCAAGTCGCCTTGTGATACTTTATCACCGACCTTGATTTTGACATCAACGACTTTACCTGATTCAGGTGATGGAATTTCCATTGACGCTTTATCAGTTTCAAGCGTTGCTAATGAATCTTCAGCATTGATCACATCCCCCGGTTTGACGTTGATCTCAATCACATCAACACCTTTATAGTCACCGATATCAGGAACGGTCACATCAATCACTTGTGTACTTTGCGCTTGTGATGGTGCAACTTCTGCCGCTGCAGGTTCTACTGATTGAGGTGGCTCAGATGAGGCAGCTGCATCAGTTTCGACCGATAGAACTAATGAGCCCTCTGAAACTTTATCACCCACTTTGACATTAATCTCTTTAACAACACCTGCAAAGGGAGCTGGAACTTCCATTGACGCTTTGTCTGTTTCTAGGGTAACTAATGAGTCTTCTGCCTCAATCGTGTCCCCCACTTTGACATTCACCTCAATTACATCAACATCTTTATAGTCACCGATATCTGGTACTGTGACTTTTTGTATTGCCATGCAATTTTCCTCTTGTTTTTAATTTTTTTAATTTAGTTTTAAAACGCTTAATTCTATTATTTACTATCAGTCCAACACCCCCGCCTTCGTAAACTCGGCACCCCTCTTGCAAAGAGGGGAATCTAAATAAGCCTTAGCCTAATTCCCCTCTTTGCAAGAGGGGTGGCAGCCACAGGCTGACGGGGTGTTTTAAGATTATAGTTTCTTTAAACTATGCAAATCCCTATTGGGCATATGCAATATTGGGCGTATGCGATACGCCCCTACTAGTATTTAATATATGCCCGATTAGTGACTTACTGGGTCAAGACGCTCAGGATCAATATTGTATTTCTTAATCGCATCTTTAACCACTTTGGCAGTCACAGCACCTTCGCGTAACAAGCCAGTTAGCGCGGCAATAACCACATGATAACGATCGACTTCAAAGAAGCTTCTTAAGTTCTCACGCGAATCAGAGCGACCAAAGCCATCCGTACCTAAGGTAATATAATTTTGAGGCATAAACTCACGTAATTGCTCAGTATAAAGCTTGATATAATCCGTTGATGCAATCACAGGACCTGTGTGACCTTTTAAACATTTCTCAATATGTGTTTGTTGTGCCTTTTTATCAGGGTGAAGCATATTCCAACGTGCCACTTGTCGACTATCACGATAAAGCTCATTCGCTGAGGTCATACTCCAAACATCACTGGTGACACCAAAGTCTCTCTCTAATAACTCGGCAGCTGCTTCAACTTCGCGCAAAATAGTGCCTGAGCCCATTAACTGTACATGCTTTTTCGTATCGGCTTTTTTAGCGCCTTTTAATAAGTATAAGCCTTTGATAATGCCTTCTTCAGAGCCTTCAGGCATCGCACCATGCATATAGTTCTCATTCATTACCGTGACATAGTAGAAAACCTGCTCACCTTCAACATACATGCGACGCATACCATCCCAAAGAATCACAGCAAGCTCATATGCATACGTTGGATCATAAGAGATACATGATGGAATAAGACCGGCTTGAATATGACTATGCCCATCTTCATGTTGAAGCCCTTCACCATTAAGTGTGGTGCGTCCTGCAGTGCCTCCTAATAAGAAGCCTTTGGCGTGTGAATCTCCTGCGAGCCACGCAAGGTCACCAATTCGTTGGAAACCAAACATTGAGTAATAAATATAAAATGGAATCATCGGTACACGATGAACACTATACGAAGTGGCTGCCGCTAACCATGAGCAAAAGCCGCCGGCTTCATTGATACCATCTTGGATGATCTGTCCATCCGTTGATTCCTTATAGTACATTACTTGCGCTTTATCTTCTGGCACATATTGCTGACCGCGATGGTTGTAAATACCTAATTGACGGAATAAGCCTTCCATACCAAACGTACGTGATTCATCTACTGTCACTGGCACCAAACGATCTTTTAGCTCTTTATGACGTGTTAGATTAACAAACATACGTACAAATGCCGTTGTCGTTGAAAACTCACGATCACCACTTGCCTCTAAGAATAACTGACCGAAATCCTGATAACTTGGAATCGGTAAAGCGGTGTTATTTTCAAAGCGTGCAGGCGCGTAGCCATCTAATGCTTTACGTTGCGCATGTAAATAAGCATGCTCTTTAGAGCCTTCTTGGAATTTGACAAACTCCATATTTTCAACTTGCTCATCCGTTGCCGGCACATCGAATCGATCACGAATATATTTTAGTGCTGCGGTATCAAGCTTTTTAACATTGTGCGCAATGTTCTTAGATTCACCCCATTCACCTAAACCATAGCCTTTAATGGTCATTGGTAAAATAACCGTTGGCTTACCTGTTGTATTATTAACAGCGCGTTGGTAAGCCGCATATACCTTAATCGGATCATGCCCACCACGCATTAAGTTTTGCACATCTTCATCAGTGTAACCCTTGCCCATTTCTTCTAGCTCTGGATCGCCACCGAAAATGGTTTGACGCAAATCTTGTCCGCCATGCGAACGTGCAAACTGCATCTGACCATCATTCATCTGTGCTAAACGCTGTTGTAGTTTACCATTAGTATCTTTGGCAAATAATGGCTCCCAGTTGCTACCCCATAACACTTTAATGACATTCCAACCAGCACCTGTAAAGATCTGAGCGAATTCCTCAACAATCTTACCATTTCCATCAACCAGACCATCTAAGCGCTGAAGATTACAGTTGATCACAAAAATTAGATTATCCAAGCCCTCACGTGCTGCACGATTAATCGCGCCTAATGACTCAGGTTCATCCATCTCACCATCACCACAAAACGCCCATACACGGCGATTGCTCGTTTGGGCTAATTTACGTGCTTCTAGATACTTCATAAAGCGTGCTTGATAAATCGCTTGCAATGGACCAAGCCCCATTGAAACCGTTGGGAACTGCCAATAGGTTGGCTGCAAATATGGATGCGGGTAAGATGATAAGCCTTTATCACCATTGAATGCTTGTTGGCGGAAGTTCTTTAGCTGCTCTTCAGTTAATCGCCCTTCAAGGTAAGAGCGCGCGTAAATCACAGGCGTTGTATGTCCTTGATAAAAAACCAAATCCCCTGCTTTTGTTTCACTTGGCGCATGGAAGAAGTGGTTAAACCCGACTTCATAAAGCGTCATAATTGAGGCACCTGAACCGATGTGTCCACCTAATGTACCATCTTTTTTATTCGCTTTAGCAACCATAACCGCCGCATTCCAGCGATTAAGATTCTCGATTTTTTGTTCAATTTCCAAATCTCCTGGATAACCGGGCTGATCAGCGACTTTAATCGTATTCATAAACGAAATACTTTTAGCAGGTGCATACGCACTATCAATACCAATTTCGCCAGCACGATCCAATAAACGATTCACCAAAAAGCTAGCACGCTCTGCACCTTCACGTGTCACAACATCCTCTAATGCTTCTAGCCACTCTTGCGTTTCGGTTGTATCAATATCATGAAACCTTTCAGACATGTTGCCTCCATAGACAGTTAAAACTTAAAAAGCTTAAAAAACAATTAAAGCTAAGTATTAAAAACGGCGACAATTATAAACCTAAGACTCCTGAAAATATAGGCGAATTAGCACTTTAGCGGAAAAGCTTGGATTCTTTGATTAAAACACAATCACAAAGTAATATCTTTTGTTCTAACTTCCTTAAAAAAGAATGCAATCACAAAGGATAGTAACATTAAAACAGGAATTAAAACCATCATATATTGATAGGCCTGATGAAGACCATGCGAGCCCTTAAAGAGCTGTAATAGGAAACCAGACAGAGGTTGCAATACCGCGCCACTTAGCGGCAAAAACAAGTTAATAAAAGCAATGCCAACACCTAACTGCTTATCATGAACATGTCCTTTAATCATTGAGAAATTAAGCACATGCGCACTTTGCATTGCACCAAATAAAAAGCATAGCAAATAGATAAAATATACATTTAAATCAACGTAAATGAGTAATAGCACAACAACAAAGCCAATAATCGGCGCCCATACTAAGAGAACTTTGTCCTTATTTATAATTGTCGCTAATGTACCCCAGATTGGACTTGAAATAGCAACCGAAATAAAAATCAAACTACAAGCAAATGCCGCTTGCGCTTCAGTGATATGATGGACACTACTTAAGTAGCTAATTCCCCATAAATCAGCAAAGACAACGGTTGTACCATAGATGGTGAAAAAATATAGTCCATTTAACAAAAGTTGGCGATTTTTAACCATTTTACCTAACGCTAAAATTTGCTGCCAAACTGTCTCTTGGTGAATCAAATGACGCTTTCTATCCATTGAAGGGTGTTTACGTATAAAAAGCGCACTCACCAAAAACAACACCAAACTGATTATTGCGACCACAAAAAACACTTCAGAAACCGTGTAGTGATCCAAAAACAGTACCAAAGGCAATGCAGAGAGCGCACCTCCGGCATAGCAGCTAAACTGAGTGAAGCCGACAAACATTGAAAACAATCGATCTGGCAACCATAGTGATAATGATTTTAACGCACACAAAATGCCAAATCCTCCAGCAAAACCCGCGATGACGCGTGCCAAGATCATCACAATGGGATTATGACTTAGTGAGAACATAAACATTGCCACGGTAAACAAAAACGTACTACAAACCATGATACGCTTCACACCAAAGCGATCGACCAACAGCCCTGCTGGAATTTGTGAAATCACATAGGATAGATAAAACGCCGAACCTAAAATAGCAATCGTTGATGAGTCAAAACCATAGTCATTACGTAATGACAATGCCAAGGCATTGGTCGATGAACGCACAAAATATTCAAAGCCATAAAAAAGCGCACAAATACTCCAAATAAAAAGCCCCAGTGCGGTTAGTTTTTTGACGGTGTTGTTTACGGTATCAGCATGATTAGAATGCACGTTATCCCCTTTTATCTTCTAAATCTTAAATAATAAAATGATATACTTTCGTGAAATCACCCATATTTACAATCCATAGTAAGGTTGTTTTATTCGACTTAATGTCAACCGGCGTCTCTTTTAATGCAATATCCAGTGTATATTTTCCCGGCGTATATTGCTGCTCGAATAGTTGAATATTATTAGGCAATAGTAGCCAGCTGCGTTCATCTGCTTGTGCGGTCATAAAGCTATAAATGGAGCCTGCTAACAAACCCCAACCCCCGGCTTGGTTACTCGCCTCATAAGTTGCCAGTGATTTCACAACCAAACGAATCACTTCACGGGTAATAATCGCAGGGTACTCTTCAGTTAATGACTTCATTGCCATTTGTGTGGTATTAACCAATAGTGAAGTTCGCCCTTTATCGATGATTTTCTTATCTTGTGTGATGTATAAGTCTTTTGCGGGCAACAAAGTATACGTTGAAGGGTAATAAGCCACCGCAACCTCTTGCAACCCAAGTTTGCCTAAAAAGAGTGGTAGCTTAAACGCCTGTCGTGGAGTGACAAAACCTTGCTCATAAAGCACAACCAAACGCCCTTTGCCAGAGGCATAGGCGTTACCGCCATTAAAGCCACGCTCAATCTCATCATAAGTACGTAAAACATAAGGGTTATCAGGCAAAAGTCTTTTGGCATCTTTGATCGAGACAAAGGCGTTATTGTAATTATCATCAAACGCTTGGTATAAAATGCTCGCCAGATAATAACCAAAGCCATTTTCATAAGCGTTACTGGCATCTTTGACCGCACTAAACATCTGATTGATCTCGGGTGATTTGTTAAGCCCTAGTTTATCCTCATTAATTCCTGCTTTATTCGTGTCTTTTTGATATTTGTTTTGCAAGTCTCCTGCCATTAACTTTTGCTGATATGTCCAATACTGTGCATTACTTAACTGACGAATAGCCACAAGCGCACCACTTAGGTCATTTTCAGATAAGTAATTCAATGCCTGGTACGGATATAAAAATGTCATTGCATAATCAGGCGTTGAAAATGGTAACTCACGATCATTAGTGAGTACCGCCCCCATATTTTCTAACATTTTAGATACTTGAACTTTCGCTGCCATTTTACTGGTTGCCACGGTTTGAATGACTGTTTGATAATCTTTCTTAGACTCGGCAATATTGCCATTTAATTGCGCTAAACGCGCCTGCTCTAACAAATATAAGTTATCAGTTGTCGGCTTATCACCAAACGCTTCAACAAATGCCTTTTGTGCTTCGGGGATATTCCCACTTGCCGCATCTGCCTTTACTTGCTTCATTTTTTCGGGGTAGGATGCTGAAAAAGTCGCACATCCTGATAACATCAACGCGCTAACACACAATAGACTTAACGCGCTATTTTTAATTATTTCTGCCATTACCTTAATCCAAACTCACTGCTTTGTAGGATAAACTTGTAAACCCCTGACAACCTTACCAACCTGACCTGAGAGCACTTTTGCTATCGCATATTTGGGTGTCACACTCGTTACTTCTATCTCAGCAAATTTTTTACCTTGTATTGGAATATGCTCGCCCGTACTTGGATCGATTACCGTATCTGCTTTAGCATGGACTTCAAATTTTTGACCAACTTGCACGCGATCACCCCCTTGATTAAGATAAATATCATCACCCTGAACGGTTAATATCGTCAATGGATAAATCAACCCAATCACTTCATTAGCAATTTGTTGCCCTGCTTTGTCAAACAAAGACTGTGCAATCGCATTTACCTCTGTGTCTTCTGAGTTCATCTCTTTTGCAACATCGGATGATGGTAAGTAAACTTTAACACTATCTGACCATTTGATTGCCATCGTTGCCGTTTCAATGACGCGATAGTTAATGACCAAACCAACATGCCATGTTTTGAAATCCTCACCATAAAACTCTTTTTTGGTTTGATAAAAATCAAAGCTTGCAATATCACCAACCACCATAAAATCCGCACCAATCAACTGCTTAATGCGCGCTTTTTCAGCTGGCTTGGCATGCCCTGATTCCAGCACTGCCATTTCATCTTTATATGCACCAAAATCTTCGGCACTACGACTGACCACATTAAACTTGCGCGACTGGACAAACTGGTTTTGCAATGCTTCTTGAATCATTGGTTTGACTTGCTCTAAACCGATTAAGCCATTAATTGATCCAGGCATGAAATGAAAAGGTGTCAAAGCAATTGAGTAAAGCTTGAGCTTCTCACGCTCATCAACATTTTGATATTCACTCATTTTGACAACAACCGTTAGCTGCCATACACCATCAACCTCTTTGCTATCAATCACATCATAACCATTGATTAAGCCTTTGGTTGCAGTTTTAATGCTCGATTCATAGCTTTTTGATAACTTAATATCTGCCTTTACATCACCATAATCACTGGTTTTGGCATCAATATTCGCATCAAACGTTTTATTAATCGACCGCTCAATTGACGACACATCGACACCATTGATTTGTGATACTGCTTGAACTAAGGCGCTTTTTAAAGCCTTGTCATAAGTCTTACCAACACCTGTGACATTTTTTGATACTTCCGTCACCTGTGCAAAAAGTACAGCAGGCAACAAAGAAAGCGCTAATATCGTTTTTTTAATCATTATCGATTCTCACTTAAAATTGATGTAAATAAGGATTGTCATTGAAGAGTTTAAGAAATTAGCATAGTTTGCTTCAGCAACTGCACGTGCTTGCGCCACTGCGATATCCAAAGAGTTAGCCAAGCCGCAACGTTGATAACCAAATTGCGCATAAGATAACTAGAATTACCAGCCAAAAGAGCTACGCTTTTGTACTTTGCGAATCTGTTTTTGATCTTGCCAAACAATAATGCCTGTTTTTAGATCGATCATTTTTAATGTAATCAAATAAAATAAAGAGTGCTGATCACTATTCATCGATTGCATATCAGCAATGCTGCCATAAATCATATATTGTGCACCGATTTGTTGACCCATCTTCGTCGCTGTTGCTTGATCGACCATACCAGATTCAGACTGATAATCCATCTGCTCTTTCATTTGCTTGACTTGCGACATATCAGTGAACTGGAATTTACCACTATTGATAATCTCAGTTGAAACGGTATTCGCTAGCATGCCTGTATTAATATGCTCTGCGGTTTCATTCTTAATCGTACTAAAGAATACCACCGGTTGTTTACCACCCGCTGTAATACGTGCAATCGCTGGAGATGCGAGCATGCCACCAACCATTTTCTGCGTTGTCGTTTGCAAGTCTGTTGAGTTGAAATTGATTGATGTCGTATCGACACCCTGCGGATCTACATAGCTAACATTATTGCCAGAACTTGCACAGCCTGCTAGTAAGCCAATAGATAATAATGCCGGTAGCATATAAATTGATTTGGTTTTTAACTCTTCTTTCATATTCATCGTATTCACTCCATAATCCTTAGAATCCAAAATTCAACCGAGATTTTATTGAAAAAAAATCTCACTTTCAAATTTTATTTATTATACACACAGCTATTTTTTATTTTTTGATCATAAACGTTACAATTAAGCGCCAAAGTGACACAAACCATTGGCCTTTAAAGTAATCGTTGAACATTGCTGCCATAATTTCTCATTGGTAATCTTTCCTGTTTTGTCAGCATAAGTATAATAACCATCTTTAGTTAAGCCACAGACTTTAGCACATTGCAAAGCTTCCTGCTGATCAATACGATACCAATATTGCGTGCGCCCAAACAATGAGAAACCAACATAACCACGCACATAGAGCTTTTTGCCATTTTCTTGTGTTTGAATCTTGCAACTATAGACTTTGCCACTGGATGGATCCAAGATTGAACCATCTTCATATAACGCTCCATCTGATCCATCTTTGTCACCATCCTTGTCAAAACTCCACATCATTTTCAAGCCTTGCACTTGATTGTTTGGATAGCTTGAATAGTCAAACTTATACCCATTTTCATCGCCCTTGCCACAGTTTTTGCACGAGACATCAGGCACTTGTTTTTTGTCATCAACAATATTAACAAAAGGCACAATAATCTTACCTTCAAGCTTGCCATCTTTACCTTTGTAAACTTGTAAAATTGACTGTGCTTGTTTGCCATCATCGGTATACTGCAACCAATAACCAACGGGTGAATACAGATTGTGCGCTTTATGCATTCTAGCAATTGTTTGATCATTATACGACTTCACTGAAGCTTGATCAGTGGCTGCTTGCGATAGCCCGATACTGACAGTTACAGACATTGAAGCGAGTAATGCTATATATTTTCCTTTCATCTTGTTTCCTTAGTTTTTTTATTGATATTGCGCCATAGATACTTGCAGTTGCAATAACCACTCTACGCAAGATCCCAATTACTATCAGCCACAGGCACGGTTGGAGCCTCAAACTTCATTACTGAGTTTCCCAACACATCCAACGGCATTCCCTTCTTTATTAATGAAATCATTAATGATGGCTTACCATGATTTGTAATAATAAATGGCTGCCCCGTTTTTTCTATCGTAAGGAAACACTCTAAAGCATGTGTTTTAAAATTTGATTTAGAAATTTGCTTACTCATAAACAATGACCACCTATAATGATTATATCCATACTTTAGCCTCAAAACAGAGCAATGCAAACATTAATAGTTAGACTCCGCACCCTAAAAATTAAAGCATTAATGACGACAACGCAAGATAAACACTATTGATACTAGTCGTTTCTTAAAAATTTCGCTAACATACTGGCAATTTATTAAATACTTAATACCGCTACTTAGAACATACAATTGGATAATAGAATGCAACAAACTTACGACTTCACCCAATTAGAAAAGCAAATTCAAGCCTTCTGGCAAGATAATCAATCTTTTAAAGCCGTTAAAGATACCAGTAAAGAAAAGTTTTATAGCTTATCAATGCTACCCTATCCAAGTGGCACATTGCATATGGGGCACGTGCGTAATTATACCCTAGGTGATGTCGTTAGCCGCTATCAACGCATGCTTGGTAAAAATGTATTGCAACCAATGGGTTGGGATGCCTTTGGTTTGCCCGCTGAAAATGCTGCTATCAAACATCAAAAAGCACCTGCTGATTGGACATATAGCAATATCGCTTATATGAAAAAGCAGTTACAGTCTTTAGGCTTTGGTTATGACTGGGATCGCGAGCTTGCAACATGTGATGATAGTTATTACAAGTGGGAACAGTGGTTTTTTATTGAGCTTTACAACAAAGGCTTAGTCTATCGCAAAAACTCCGTAGTTAACTGGGATCCCATTGATCAGACTGTTCTTGCCAATGAACAAGTTGTTGATGGTCGTGGTTGGCGCTCAGGTGCACTTGTTGAGAAAAAAGAAATCCCTCAATGGTTTGTTAAAATCACGGACTATGCCGATGAGCTTTTACAAGATCTAGACAAGCTAAAAGGTTGGCCTGACGCGGTTAAAATCATGCAGACTAATTGGATTGGTAAATCTGAAGGCACAACGGTAACATTTGATGTCAACGGCACTAAACTTGATGTTTTCACCACACGCCCTGATACCTTAATGGGTGTCACTTATTTAGCAATTGCTGCTGAGCACCCGCTCGCGTTACAAGCTGCTAAAGATAGTACTGAGATTGCTGAGTTTATTAAACAGTGTCAGCAAACCTCAACCATGGAAGCAGATCTTGCCACACAAGAAAAACTTGGCATTAAAACACCTTTTTATGCAACACATCCTATCACTGGTGATAAGGTTGAAGTCTGGATTGCTAACTTTGTCTTAATGAGTTATGGCACAGGGGCTGTGATGTCAGTACCTGCGCACGATGAGCGTGATTGGGAATTTGCACATAAATACAACATTCCATTAAAACAAGTCATCAAAACGACTGAGGGTAACACTGACCTTAGCAAAGGTGCGATTACTGAAAAAGGCACTTTAATCAATTCAGGACAATTTAATGGCCTTGATTTTGATACTGCTTTCAGCAAGATTGCTGAATATCTCATTACCAATAACACAGGCGAGATCACCACCAATTTTAGAATTCGCGACTGGGGTATTTCGCGCCAACGCTATTGGGGCTGTCCTATTCCAATGATTCATTGTGAAAATTGCGGCATCGTCCCTGAAAAGGAAGAAAACCTACCTGTCAAACTACCTCAAGATGTCGCATTGACAGGGGCTACCTCACCCCTTAAGATAATGCCTGAATTTTACCAAACGACTTGCCCACAATGTGGCAGCAAAGCCACACGCGAGACAGATACCTTTGACACTTTTATGGAGTCTTCGTGGTATTACGCACGCTACACTTGTCCAACAGCTGATAAGATGCTTGATGATGAAGCCAACTACTGGCTGCCTGTTGATCAGTATATTGGTGGTATTGAGCATGCGATTATGCATCTGTTATATGCGCGCTTTTTCCATAAACTGATGCGTGACGCGGGTCTTGTCACCAGTAGTGAGCCATTTAATAACTTATTAACACAAGGCATGGTACTAAAAGATGGCGCTAAAATGTCAAAATCAAAAGGTAACACGGTTGACCCGCAAGCTTTGATTGAACAATATGGTGCCGATACCGTGCGTTTATTTAGCATGTTCGCAGCTCCGCCTGAGCAATCACTTGAGTGGTCTGATTCAGGTGTAGAAGGCGCACACAGATTCTTAAAGAAAATATGGAGCTATATTCATAGCCATCATGACAAGATTGACCTTCAGCACACCTTGAGCCTTGATAAGTTAAGCAACGACGATAAAAAGGTACGCTTTGAAATCTATAGCGTATTAAAACAAGCGCTCTTTGATTTTGATAAGATGCAGTTTAATACGGTTGTTTCAGCATGTATGAAGATTTTTAATAGTTTACAAAATGCCACAAACAGTGCTGTTATTACCGAAGGCGTGAGCATTTTGCTGCGTTTATTAGCGCCATTTACCCCACACATTGCACAAGCTTTGTGGTCAGAGCTTAATTTTGGTGATGATATTTTAAATGCAGGATTCCCGCAAATTGATAACCAAGCGCTTATTAGTGACAACTTTACTCTAGTGGTACAAGTCAATGGCAAGTTGCGTGCCAAGATGGATGTCTCAAGCACACTTACTGCCAAAGAAATCGAGGCTATGGTTATTGCTGATGAGGTAGTCAGCAAATTTCTTGAAGGAAAAACAATTAAAAAGGCCATTTACGTGCCGAAAAAATTAATGAATCTAGTGATTGGAGCCTAATGAATGATGCATTATTTACGCTTTAAAACCGTTAATCTTAAATTACTGATTATCGCATTGTTTGTTACTTTGCTTTATGGCTGCGGCTTTCACTTACGCGGTTGGAACGAGGGCATGCCTAAGTTTATGCAAAAAGTATATATCAGCTACAATGGTAACGAATTTGGCTTTATCAATGCATTAAACTCCATTGTCACCTCAACAGGTGCTGATATTGTGACTTCTGCCAAAGAGGCTAATATTATCATTCACATTAAGTCTGCTGCACAAAGTAGTCGCCTAGTCGGCATCACCGGTGGCGCATCTTCCAATGACTACATCATGAGTTATACAGTGAGTTATGATATTTTAAATAACAAAAACCAAATTATCCTCAAAGATCAAATCAACTCCGCACAACAAACGTATACCACAAATGCAACGCAACAGCTAAGTAATAACTCACAACAGCAACAAATTTACAACAGCCTGCAATCACAAGTGGCAAGTAATATTATTGTGCAGATGCAGAGTATTACTTTAGAAAAATATAATGCTTCCTCCAGTGACAAATCTGAAACACAATCAATGTCTAGCCATAACGAAGTAGAAGTTACTAAAAAGTAGGCGCCTTCAAACTAATGATGATTACGCATTGACTAAATATTTACCCAAAAGGGCTCACCGTACCCTGAGCATAAGTCGAAGGGCAATCACACTTCATAGAGGCTTCGACTTACGCTCAGCCAGCGTTTACATAATCGAAGTGGGCGGGCACATGGTTTATAGCCAATGATTTATGCAGTGGGCATATAATTAAAACGAATATGCAATCGTTGTTGATGTCACGGTATTAACACGTTTCTTATTGGAGCTTGCCCAACTGCTACCATTGATTTGGAAGCCCAATTGCAAAATAAGATTCTTGTAAATCTCCGTCGATAAGGTGCTATTGGTCTGATAAGTCGTTGCATCATCTGCTGTCCAGTTGACTAAAATACTTTGCTTAAAGCTAGAGCTATCGGTAAAGTTCCATACATAGTCTAACCCACCCTGCGCACCGAGCGCATTGGAAAACTCGCCAGTATCCTTGACTTTTTGTTGCGTTAAACTTGGACCGATAGATGACGTTAAACTCATCTTGTCATTACTATACAGCTGACGCTGATAACCGATAGACTCTGATAAGATATAGGTGTAGGTATCTAACTGATCATTCAAGTAATTAACCCGACCATAAACACCATTATTTTTATCGAAGTTCCATGAGCTTGTTCCTGTTGCTTGGAATTTATTGGTTTTAACGCCTTTACCATCAGGCATATCATCGCGATTATACAAATAGCTCATCACCAATGTATTTTTCCATGGGATAATCGGATTATAACTAATATTAGCATTACCATTATAGTTAGTTGCCGCGGAATTTCCCGTGACGATGCTGCCACCCAAACCAAAGCTAGTACCTTTCCAAGGGTCTGCAACGGCTATGTTTGGCTTCTTCTGCGATACCGCATCATCATTGGCAATACCTTCTGGCAGATTTAGACTATTAAGTGAAGACGTAGATTGCACCTGTGATGTTGCTGCAGTATCGGTACTTGATTCAGATGCTTGCTTTGGCTGAACTGCTGATTTTTTCTGCTCCTGCAATGCATCACCCCAAGGGCTAAGCACTGCGTCACTGTCAACTGGTACTTCGGCGTCCGCAACGGAGCTATCCGTTTTTTGTGTAACTTCACTTGTTTTTACGCTTTGTGCTTTATCACTTGGGTTAGCTTTAGTGCTACCAGCATTAGCAATTGCCTGATAATGTTTGGCTAAATCTTCATAACTTTGCGCTAATGCACGATATTTCTGTGCCATAGTTTGTGCGTCATCAGGACTCATTGCATAAACTGCTGTTACGTTAAGCGTCCCTATCAATACAGCTAAAGCAGTTAGCCTTTTTGTCATCGTTCACTCCAATTGTTTTGTTTTATTTTTATTTACTTTTTATTCACTATTGATTTTTAAGCGTCTCTGCACTTTGCTGATCTTGCTGATTATCCTGCTTGGCTTCTGCATCATTAGCAGCCGTCTGGCTATTAGTTGATGATAACGATGTATTGCTTTGAGCACTTTGCTTATCTTTATCATCATTATTTGTTGTATCAACTAATTTATTCGATGGCTTATCATCATTGCTAGTATCTGCCGACTGCGCTGCTGTAGCGCTTGTCTTTGTTTTATTAGAAGCTTCGGTGGACTTTGCAACAGTCGCAGTATCATCCTTTGGCAAATACAAAGGCCCCATTTGCCCACAGCCCACTAGCAAGGTTACAGGAATAAGTAATGTAAATAATTTTGTAGATCTTTTTGTCATAATCCGCTTGGCGCTATGTAAATATTCGTTAAAATAATTCCCAATATAATAAGAAACATTATGCATGAAGCCAATTAGAATTATGGTCTTTCTGCAATGAATTTGACATCTTTTACTTTTACGAAGGAATATGTGTGTGATTAAAAAACTCTTACTTAGTATTATCGGCATTAT
>JAHDDB010000116.1 GCA_020629575.1 Caedibacter sp.
CAAACCTCATATAGCTTGATTACATAAACCTCAGATAAGTTGATTACTCTCAGCGCGTTAGTTATTTTTATCCTAGCAGCCAAAGGATATTCTCTGACTAATTCATTACTTGTCTTATCCGTGAGTAATCCTGTCCTATCAGCATTATATTTCACCCTACTGACAACCGTTAAATTCTTCATCATGTTATTAGTACAGTATTTGACTGTCGTACCTGCAATATGTTGGCAGTACTTCGCAGGCACCAGTGATGACATCTTATTGGCTACTGGTTCCAGACCATGCATAGCAGGTTTTGCTGGCGTTAATTTATACATCTGCGCCCCATGCATAGGCTGTACGTTATTTGCTGGCTGCAAACTTGTCATTTGCGTTGCACAGAGCGAGTTAATAGATAATAACACCGCCATAATACTAAAATAATACTTCATACGCTCCTCACTTAAAATTGCCCTGTTTGCGGTTTTGCTTTTACTATCGCACTGACTGCCATATCAGCAGCATTATTTGATACGTTATGCTTACGTTGACATTGAATGACACCAAGCCAACTACCTTGATGAAGTTTAGACAACTGTTTTGATGTCAAACGATATTGGCAGTGATCACCCTCGCTCGTGGTCAGTTCAAGTAACGGTTTTTGTGGATCAATTTGCATATTGAAAAATCCATTACTATCAGTTGTTGTCGAGTCTACTGAGCTATTAATAGCGGTATAAGTTGAAACCTGATCACCTGAGTTTACTTGTCCTATCACTTGCACAACTGAGGTTATCTTTCTCGTCGTTGGATAAACATTCCCAGGGTATAACACAAAATCATCGTCAAAATGCTTCCATACCAACTGTTGTTCAGTATTATCCCCTTGCAATAAATAAGCATGATATGGTTCATACGCCGCCAGTGGAATAAAGTTTCTACCGCTGTGCACAGGATAGAAGCTACCATTGACAATCATATTCATATCAACATCTGTTGTTGAAGGCAAATCAACAAATAGTCCACTATCACCTTGATTTTGGGATGCAGCAATACCATTACTATTGACAACAAAGCTACCTTCTAAGGATCCTGATAAGGATTGTGTTCTATCGTCACCAAATTGCGCTTGTGCATTTAATCCCCCTTGCAACCAAGTTTGATTAAAGTCTACATTTGCATAGGCAGTTGTATTATCGGCAGTAGCCTCAGGGTCATGGCTATAGCTAGCACCAACATTAACGCTAGAAATAAAGTCATCTGTATCTAATGCAGGATTAAATGATACCGTATGTTCAGACGCACGTGTATAAGGATGATACGTTGAATTAAGATCAACACTCGAACCATTGTCAAAGTTATAAGTCAACGTCAAACCAACACTATAATCAAACGCTCTTGTCGCACTATCGGCCTCTTGTGATTGCCATGTTGCATTAACGTTACCAGTGACATAAAAGCCATATTTTTGAAATAACGTAACGGCATAGTTTGCATTATAACTGGTACTATCCTGACGAAAATCGAAACTACCATTTACACTTAAACTACCGAATAATCCAAGTCCCAACGAAACACCCAATCCAACCTGTGATTGGTCAGATGAAAAGGGTGAACGCTCTATACTTTTGCCGATTGGTTATAATATGCATTAAGAGACAACCAATCACTAAATGCTTTTTGCAGATTAAGGTTTGCGGCATAACCGCCTTGGCTATCATGTCCAGCTGATGCCAAAAGATTTATCTCCCAAGGAAATGCTAGTGTTGCATCAACCTCATAAACACTTAATGCACCGACAAAATAACTCGCCAACTGCCCCATAACATAGCGACTTAAAATACCTTTGATACTCGCCCCCATATATGGCAACGTAAACGTCGTTGCATTATAGTTGCGCGCAATTCCTGCCCATGTTGTAAAAGCAATGCTGTTATCAGGACCCAATCCCGCTGTAGGAAAGGGTTTGTTGACAATTTTGACTTCCGTACGCAGCAGTTGTGAGCCATTATAGATTTCAATCCGAATAGGATAAACACCGGTTGGGAATCCTGTGGTATCGATCTCATGCGATCCAATGCCATAATTTTGAACTGTTAATAGCTGACCATTTCGATATACACGTACCGTCGCTTGTCGATTAAGGAAAATAATAATCGGATTGATGGATGCACTGCCTTGATTTTGAATCCTATTAGTACTTGAATACCACGCTGCACCTAACATCCCATTGCTATATCCATAGCTTAATCCAAGTGCATTTGAACCATATATATTGCCGTAGTTATTATAGCCAACTGCCAACGCCGTGCGTTTGAAATCATGGATTACTTGAATCTGACTTAAACTGGCGTCCGAAGACTCATCGGATACAGAAGCGTAACCTGAGCTTACGATATGTGTTTTACCATAGCCAGTCACATTGCTAAGCGCCAAAGAGGCAGTAGAGTCATTTTGCGCATTACCGAAATTCTGCGCCAAGTTAATATTATATTTAAAAACTGAAGATAAATATTGCTTGTATGGGTCTGGAAGATAGGCAATAGCACCCGAATTTTGATTAACAAACAAATGACGATCTACATAAAAATCCAAACGTAAGCTATCTAAATTTAAGTTTGCTAAAAATACAGGCTTAGCACCAGTACATATATTTTGCGCAATCAAACTTGGATTACAATGAATAATTTTATTAATTAACATTCCACTTTTAAAAAGCTCAGTTAAATATTGCTTAACAACTGGTTTCAGCTGAAGCTTGTGAAATACCTTTTGTAAATCAATGTACAAACGATGATCTGATAATACACGGACATTAAAGTCGCCTAAGTTAGTCCCCGCAAAATGCGCTGAAACACTGAAATCAGATTGCTTAAAATCTGCCATAAACATCTCAGGAACAGCAGACCAGTCAAGTGGTTTTATCAAAGCAGGAAAAGCAAGATCATGTTTTATACCGTTATACTTAGCTGACTTATTTGACGCATTTAACTGCTGATGCAGTTTAGGTGTATTATTAGTTTTCGCCTTATCAGCAACATGGTCAGATGACGCTTGTGGCTTCTCTCCGACTTGAGTTTCCGGCTTAAAAATTGGCTTAAGCAACTTATCTGCCAACTGAGAACTAAAATCCCCACCATAACACATTGACACAATAACACTCGCAACCCCTATTGAAAGCGCCTTTCTACCGCAACATAACATATTGTTCAATCTCCCCATTAGATTGTAATATTCTATTACCCTATTCCCCAACTTAGCAAAATAATCAAACCTTCAATGTAACATTTGCCATCACAAAGCGATAAGCTAGGCATAGAATACTAAAAAACAAGCATCAGGATGTTGCCATAAAGATTACAAGTGTATTTTTTTGTAAACAAGTCAATCTATTAACCCAACACTTAACATTGCTATTATTACTTTACGCATATATTTTCTTATTTTTAAGGGATCAGAACGTTTTTTATTTCAGCGACCCACAAGTCAAGCTATAGGTAATATGATCCCCATTAAAGAAATTACTTGCATATTGAAATTGCTCTGACTTGGACGTAACACGAGCATAACCAATGCATTCACCATGGGATTATTAACGACAAATAGTCAGAGATGCTACAACTACATGCCCCTTTGCTTCATCCCCCATTTTAAGGTAATCTATTTGCTTGAAACACACCAATTTTCTAATTTTAGCTCTTCTATTCGTTTAAAATGAGTATCATTTGAAATAAAAGTCATGTCATTGATGATTGCTTGAGATGCAAGCATGGTATCTATTGCCTGTATTTGTGACCCTTTGGCAATTAACTTTCCCATAAGCTTACCTGATAGTTTGGCAACTTCCGTGCCTGTGTACTCTAGTATATTAAGGGTAGAAACCATATGATCTATCGCACTTTTAACTTTTTCTTTGTATAGCTGATCATTGTCATTAATTCGTTGATACCCTGAGTAAAGTTCGTGTATGGTTAGATTAGAAATAAATATCTTTGTTGGCTGATGTTCAGCTAATCTTATTTTTAAACGCTCGCTGTAAGGTTGTTTTTTATTGATCAAGTAACTAATCACATTGGTATCTAGTAGGTACATTAAAATAGCTCATCATTATTAGGTAAGTCATCTGGTATTTTAAACGCATCATATTTAGGTGCGGGAATATCATTGATACTGCCAAATAAAGCATGCCAACCTTTATCTTTTGGTGTCAAAATAAGTTGATCACCTTTTCTTTCGATAAAAACTTCATCCGCATTCAATCTAAAAGATTTAGGTATTCGGACATTTTGACTTTTATTAATCATAAAAACTTTAGCTGATTCCATTGTAAACACCTGCTCAGTAAGTATATATTTGCAGTATATACCTTTATTTGTCTTTGTCTATCTTTTTGGCGTACGTTCAGAACTCCTCACTAAGTGACAGTCTCAAACCTTTAAAAAACAAAAAAACCGCCAAATAGCGGTTAATAGTGAAATTAAAGATAGTCAATCAATGGAAGTAATAAGAATCAATGACAATCAAAAGTAAGAAAAAGATCAATTGATCAATTTACTCTAGCCCTTTTGATTATAAGAATCAAAATCAACTCCCCCCCCCTTTGTTTGATTTATCTTCACCGCTGTTTCACAGCTGATGTGACTTACTTTTAGCATTGCGCCAAAAGTAAGCAAAAACGCTAGCCTCGCAAATTTCTTAACGTCCTTAAAGCAGGTGCTTTACAAACTCGTTACACTCAAGCAGTGTAAAGCCCTTATCTGCTTTAAGAACTAAAATTTGCTATGGCAATATTCCTGCATATCACTATCAACATGATACAGATGGCGAATATTAGCTCTGACCCCGTCAACTATGCGTCACTTGATTGACCCCGTTATCGACGAAAATTAGCCCTGATCCCGTCATGCCTGCAACGAAAATTAGCCCTGACCCCGTCACTCAAAGATTGGATCAGTAAACAACCAGTACCATGATGCATAATATTAACAATGCCAGAATAACTACTAGGGGATTTACCAATAACGAGGTCTACTGACATCATCAAGCAACAAATGACCCTGTTACAGTGAAATCAAGAGCAGCTGTTAGTTTAGTTGCTGCTGGTACGGATTTCAATGCAGAAAAACCAAAGCCCATAGGTACGTAAACTTTTTCTCCTTTTACTAAGCCAGAAGGAACAGATAATGATGGAGTGGTTATATCAAAAGTTTTAAGTGTTCCACTATCAGCAACCGTACGTGTAAAATCGCCATCGTTCAAATTCTTGTATATATCAGCTGTAATTTGTGAGCCCTTTGTAATAGGATTTGAATTTAGTGGTAAAAACATCTGAAACTTATAAATATTTACTATTGGCGTAGTCAATTTTGCCTCCACAGTAAACACTTGTAGCTTACTAATATCGCCCTGGCTTGACGATATTTCAATCGCTGATGGGATCTCTATATTTGACATGCTACTCTCAGCACCTGCATTATCAAGTGTCTTAAAGTTCCAGTAAAAATCACCATCTCCTGCTGTTGTTACTTTATAGGTCGGATATTTGATTGAATTTACTAAGCTAATATTTGAATAAAACTTAATATCTAAATCTTGAGGCGGTGCTGACGCTACAATGGCAGATACATCTAAATGAGTCGTTTTACCTGCATTTGCACCTGCAAAACCAACACTCGCTAAAGCAATACTTAACCCAATTAATTTCATTTTCATATTTTTCTCCCCTTCGAGATTGTTTTATTAATTATCCCCATAATCTCATTATGGTTTATTTGCTAATATTGATTAGCAAACCTGTGTTTACCATTGCTTCTTGCAAACCAACGATAATAATTCTTTAATCATTTGTTTTTATATGCAACTTACTCATGGCTTACATTGTAATAATGCGTCTCACGTTGATAGCCTTTTTTCATCGTTAGCATCACTTGATCTTTATAGTGCGATAAGTCGACTGTTTTTGATTGCTGTGGATATAGTTTTAACTCAAGACTTGCATAACCATTATCATTACATTGAATCTCAGTAACCTTTGACTTAACTGATTGCTTGGCTGCTGCTTTAGCTGACTTAGTCTTTTTACTTGCTTTATCTTTAGTTATATCTTTTGTCGCCACTGCTGGATTCGCTTTGGTATTATTGGTTTTCCGCGGCTTAATACAACTGCCACTAAAATCAGCAAATAATAACGCATTACCCTTATTGGTTAAGGTGACTTGATTACCCTTTTGGCTATCGCTATAGCTATAATCAGGGTGCACCGGCTCCACGACAACTGCAGTTGCCACCCCCATACCAATCGTTGTTTGTGCTTGCAGTTTCTTTTCTGTTTTTTCATCGATATCAAAGCCATACTTTTTGCTTGGAATAACCGGTTGGAAGCTTACGCGATAGAAACTTAACTTATCATTGTGATTGCCTTCAGGCATATAAAGATTAATCGACTGCTTATGCTTTGGCGCCAAGATCAAACGCGTTTTTGAAGGCAAGATACTTTGCGCCATTTCTTTTGGCGTAAGGGTGATGTCTTTTTCCTTCTTGCCATTTTTAGCAAATGGATTTTCAACGCGCGCAATGTTAACGATATAATAAAGCGCTGATTCGCAGCTATTATTTGTCAACGTTTTGGTCAACTGCATTTTGCCATCTTTGTCTTTATGCCAATAGTCAAACAAGCCATTAACAGCAATCCCACCTGAGCAATCCTTGTATGGCACTGCATTGCCCTGATTAGCCGCAGCAAACAATAATAAACCTAAGCTTGAAAAACCAATGATTTTCGATATCTGTTGAAACATAATTTAAATCCCCATATTTTACGTTTTGCCCCAACGCCCCATTACGTTGAATGGGTGTATTGTAATATCCACTGCCAAGGAAATATTTGCCACTTTGAATTATTGCGTAAGGGAATGTAATCATCAGGGTAGATCATTATTTGACATAACACAGATCAAAACTATACTCAAATTGCCACAGGAAGGACCTAGATAACTAAATAAAGGAGCATAGACTATGACAGCAATGACAATACTTACTAAGCGTTTATATCATCACCTAGCTGATATGATCATAAAAAGACCATCGATAAAGTGCTGTATTTACCCAATGCATTGGTTACAGCACTTCTTGGGTATATTTTTTATCGCATTTACCACACTTAATCTATTTTGTATAAGCCAGATAAGCTTTGCTACAATGCAGTCAGCAACAGCTCTGACGCATAAGGATATACTCTCGCTGAAATTTTTAAATAAGGCATAC
>JAHDDB010000117.1 GCA_020629575.1 Caedibacter sp.
ACAGCAAAGACACCTGCTGATAGCGCTAAAAAGGCAGTTGACGCAACAAGTGCTGCAGCAAACTAAGCGTTCTAATTAGCGCAATTATCTTCAGGCCCCACTATTGGGGCTTTTTTATGGAAGAAATTTACTATTTGAGCATGAACCTTTTTCCTTTTAGCAACAACTTTGCTATAGTTCGGAAAGATTATTTTTATTAACTGAAAACATGGAGCTTTATTCATAATGCGTATGTCAAAAAAAATCATCGTAAGCACGCTTGGTGCTGCACTTTTTGCCACTGTTTTAGCAGGTTGTTCACAATCTGATTCAAAGGATTCAGCAAAAGCGACTCCTGAAGCAACAAAAACGGTTGCAACACAACCTACAACAACAAAACCAACAACTGCTGATACTAAACAAAGTGAAGCAACCCTACTTAACAATGTGAGCTATACCTTAGGCTATAGTGTCGCAGGAAACGTCAGTGCACAATTAAAAGCACAAGGTGCCACACTTGATAATGCACAAGTTCTAGCTGGCTTTAAAGCCGGGATTTCCAACGAAAAAGGTAAATTCTCGCAAGAGCAGATGCAAACCATTATGCAAACATTCCAAAAAGACTTAATGGCAGCACAAGAGAAAAAACAAGTAACTTCTGTTCTAGAAAATGCCAAAGCACTTCTTTCAAATGAGCAAACACCTACCATTGGACCAAAAGACGCCAAGGTTGCTGTGATTGAATTCTTTGATTACCAATGTGTGTTCTGTCACAAAGTAGCGCCTATTATGGAAAAAGTAATGGATGCTAATCCAAATGTAAAATATATCTTCAAAGAATTCCCAATCTTTGGTCAACGTTGGGAAGCATCACAATATGCTGCTGAAATGGGTATTGCTGCTTATATGCTAAATGGTGCTGAAGGCTACTTGAAATATCATAATGCCGTTTTCGCTAGTGGCGTTGATGAAGGCAAATTAACCGTCAAAGATGTTAATGATGCTGCAAAAAAAGTAGGTGTTGATGTTGCAAAAGCCGAAAGCCTAATCAAAGAGAAAAAAGTCACTGACAATATTGCAGCGGACATGAAGCTTGGCTTTGATAAGTTAGGCATTCAAGGTACACCTGCAATTATCGTTATGCCACTATCCGGTGCGACTACTGCTAATACAACAGTTATCCCTGGCTTTGCTCAACAAGATGCAATTCAAGCAGCAATTAATAAAGCGCAAGGCAAATAACTCTATTGGGCGTAGACAATACGCCTCTTAAATTTTTCAATTATTTTCTCATGACTTGTTTTATATCAACTCTGATATTTCACTAGCCTTTTTACACAAAAAACGCTACCCTATTTTGACTTTTTGCTAGGCTAATAAACGATCTATTGCAAATCAAACATGCTTAGCAACAAATGCAAATCATACAATGAATAAAATCAGGTAACTAAAAAATGACAGACAGCGCGATTGAGAATCCCGTAAAACAACATAAAAAAGTATACATTAAAACACTTGGCTGCCAGATGAATGAATATGATTCATTACGCATGAATGAAGTTTTAGGCGAGCATTTTAATACCAGTAAAACCGAAGATTATAGCGAGGCGGATATTATTCTTATTAACACCTGCTCGATCCGTGAAAAAGCTCAAGAGAAAGTCTTTCACGAGCTAGGACGTTGGAAAAATCTTAAGAATAAAAACCCTGAGCTTGTCATCGGTGTTGGTGGCTGTGTCGCGTCACAAGAAGGCGAAAACATCATTAAACGCGCGCCTTTCGTGGATATCGTTTTTGGTCCTCAAACCATTCACCGCTTACCTCATTTGATTAAACAAAAACAAAAAACCGATATTTCGCAAGTTGATATTTCTTTCCCTGAAGTGGAAAAATTTGACCACCTGCCAGCACCAAAAGCTGAAGGCGCTAAAGCATTTGTCTCGATTATGGAAGGTTGTGATAAATACTGCTCTTATTGCGTCGTGCCATATACCCGTGGACCTGAGGTTAACCGCCCATTTGAAGATGTGTTAGCAGAATGCGCTATTTTGGCTGAGCAAGGCGTTAAAGAAATTACACTTTTAGGTCAAAACGTTAATCACTATCTTGGCAAAATGGCTTCTGGTGACACAGCTGATCTTGCGTTACTTATTCATTTTATTGCAGCGATTGATGGCGTTGAGCGTATTCGCTTTACTACTTCTCACCCAGTTGAGTTTTCAGACAACCTCATTAATGCTTATGCTGAAGTGCCACAATTAGCAAATCACTTACACTTACCGGTGCAACATGGCTCAGACCGCATATTAACAGCGATGAAGCGCAATCATACGATTCTAGAATTCAAACAAAAAATTCGTAAACTTCGCAAAGTTCGTCCAGATATTACCATTTCTTCTGACTTTATCGTTGGCTTTCCAGGTGAAACTGAAGAAGACTTTGAGAAATTAATGGACCTTGTGAAAGACGTTCAATTTGATCAATCTTTTAGTTTCATCTATAGCAAACGCCCTGGAACGCCTGCGGCAAACTTAGCGGATGACACACCTGTTGAAGTTAAAAAAGAACGTTTAAAGCGCCTGCAAGATCAGCTTAATCATAATGCAATGATTATTAGCCGCCAAATGGTTGACTCAACGCAGCGCATTTTAGTGGAAGGCGTTTCCAAGAAAGATGATAAGGTGCTTGCAGGACGCACAGAAAATAATCGCATCGTTAACTTTGCTGGTGATTCTAGTTTAATTGGTCAATTAATTGATGTTAAAATCATTGAAGCTTTACCACATTCACTACGCGGAGAAATTATTTAGCTTCATGAAATCAATACAATTTTATCTTGAGCCAGATAGCGCACAAATGCTTGCTAAGCTTTGTGGCAATTTAAACGAAAATTTACACTTAATCGAAAAATATTTAGCCGTTGAAATCATTCAACGCGGCAATAATTTCCGTATTGTGGGCCCTAAAACAGCGATTAAGGATGCACAAGAATTTCTAGAAGAACTTTATGAAAAACTTGTTAATGATGTCCAGTTTGAACTTAATAACAAAGAGCTTAATATCGCGCTTAACACCCTTGCTAAAAGAGAACAAGCGGATACAAAAGAAAAATTTATTCCTGAATTTCAAGTGATGATTGGTTCACGCCCTATTAATCCACGCACGGTTAATCAAGAACGTTATTTAAAGCGTATCCAAGAAAATGATATTAACTTTGGTATAGGTCCCGCAGGCACTGGTAAGACTTATCTGGCAATGGCATGTGCTGTTGCTGCCTTTGAAAAAGGTCTTGTTAAACGCTTGGTACTTGTGCGCCCTGCGGTTGAAGCAGGTGAAAAGTTAGGCTTTTTACCTGGTGATTTAGCGCAGAAAGTTGACCCTTATTTACGTCCAATGTACGACGCATTATATGATCTGATGGGTGTTGAGCGTGTTGGCAAGTTAATTGAGAAACAAATCATTGAGATTGCCCCCTTAGCCTATATGCGTGGGCGCACGATTAATGATTCATTTATTATTCTTGATGAAAGTCAAAACACAACCAAAGAACAAATGAAAATGTTCTTAACGCGTATTGGCTTTAATTCAACCGCAATCGTCACCGGTGATATTACTCAGGTTGACTTACCCAAAGGTGTTACCCCTGGACTTCGCCATGCCATTGAAGTACTTGCCGGTGTTGAAGGAATCAGCATGACATTCTTTGAAACAATTGATGTCGTACGCCACCCAATTGTCCAACGTGTTGTTGCCGCTTATGATGTGTATGAACAACATCATAGTCAGGATTATTAATGACATGCTTGAGATTGATATTAACAATTCTCGTGCGCTTTATCTTCCTGCTGAGGATAAACTCAATACTTGGGCAGAACACACTTTAAAACTCCTTAACAAAGCTCAGGCGATTATCAGTATTGAAGTTGTTAATTCTGATGAGATGCAACATTACAATAATACCTATCGCGCCAAAGACAAGCCAACCAACATCCTCTCCTTTCCATTTGAGGCACCTCCTGGACTACCCACGAATAATGAAACTGAGCATTTTCTAGGGGATTTAATAATATGTCCTGAAGTTTTGCAAAAAGAAGCAAAAGAGCAGCATAAATTGCTTGATGCTCACTGGTGCCACATTCTAATCCATGGCATACTGCATTTAGTTGGCTATGACCATATTGATGAAGAGGATGCCCTTGAGATGGAGAGCATAGAAATCGCTTTATTGGCAAAGCTTGGTATTGATAACCCTTATGTTGAGAAATAGTAAACAATGGACGAAAAACAGACGAAAAACGATAACGCTGAACATTCTCAAACTTGGCTTGAAAAAATAGCCGCAACCATTTTAATGCCGCACAGCCCTTCTGACTTTTTAGTTCTTGTTAATCTTGCTGTCAAAAAAGGTACAATCGATAGCGAATCGCGAGACATGATCAAAGGGGTATTAAATGTCGCCTCATCGTCAGTTGGTGATATCATGATTCCTCGCACGCAAATGGCGACGATCCATGCAGGTATGACCAACAAGGAAATCATTCAAACGATTGTTAATTCTAGTCATACACGTTTACCTTTATTCTCTGAAAATCGTGATGATATTCTTGGGATACTTCATACCAAAGATTTATTAAAAGTGGTACTTGAACACAAAGACTTTAGTGTTGAACATTTGAAACCAATATTGCGCAATGCAATTTTTGTGCCTGAAAGTAAAAAACTTGATGCCTTATTACGTGATTTTAAAACCAGCCACAATCATCTTGCCATTGTTGTTGATGAATATGGTGTCATCTCAGGACTTGTCACGATTGAGGATATTCTAGAAGAAATCGTTGGTGACATTGAAGATGAGTTCGACCAAGAGGCCACACAAATTATCAAAATAAATGAACATGAGTTTAGCATCGATGCATTGACTGAAATTGAAGACTTTAATGACTTTTTTGATGCCAATATTGATGACAGTGAATTTGACACCATTGGCGGGCTTATTATCAATAAATTAGAACATCTACCTGAGGTGGGTGAAGAAGCAACTATTGGGCAGTTTACCTTTAAAGTAACAGCAGCTGACAAGCGTCGCGTGCGTGCACTGCATGTGATTATCAATCAAGAATAAGCTCACTGTTATACTATGTCTTTCATTATAAATACACTTTTAGCACTCATTGTCGGTGCACTTTTAACCCCATCATTTTCACCGATTGGCTTTAGTATTTTTGCCTTTATTTCGCTTATACTTTTTATGCAAATTCTGCAAAGGCAACATAGCGCGCGCTCTAGTCTTTGGCTTGGGTATTGTTATGGAATTGGTTTTTTTGGCTCAAGCATCTCATGGATTTATGTCAGCATCCATGCCTTTAGTCAATCAGTGTTTTTAGGTGTTACACTAACCATTGTTTTTATCTTATTCTTAAGTCTATTCTTTTTAGCGTTTGGTTATGCTTATGCCAAACTTCAGAAAAAGCACTTCATTTACAGAGTTTTGTTATTACCCGTTATATGGTTGATACTAGAGCTCCTACGCACGCACCTTTTTACCGGCTTTCCATGGGTGTTACTTGGCTATTCACAAACACATACTTTCTTAGCAAGTTTCGCCCCCATTGGCAGCGTTTTTCTGGTGGGTTTTATCATATGCTTTATATCGATATGCATAAGTGAAGTAATTAACCATATCCGTCAACCAAAAATTGCGATTTCAATGACTATCAGCATTATTGCCACCTTGGTTATTGCTTGGTCTTTGCAGCAAATCAAGTGGACGAAAAGTGACGGCATTGAAAAAAGTGTCAGTATCCTCCAAGGTAACTTTATTCAGGATCAAAAATGGGATCCTAGCATGCTGCAAACGATTATCAATTATTACTACACCACTACCAGAAACAACCCAGCTGATCTGGTTTTTTGGCCTGAGAACTCTATTCCAACCTTTAAAACATTTATCGAGCCTTTTTTACGCCAAGTAGATGACTTAGGTGATATACAGCACAGTGCCATTTTAGTGGGCACCGTCGCATTAAATGCTAAAGAACAATACTTCAACTCTGCCTTTGTCTATGGCTTAGGCTCTGGTCACTATTATAAACATCACTTAGTGCCATTTGGTGAGTACTACCCTTTTGCTTATTTCCTTGAACCATTTATGACATATTTTAATATTCCAATGTCAAGCTTTACCAAAGGCAATGAGGTACAGCCTTTGCTTAAAATGAACGGTTTAAGTGTCGCGTTATTTATCTGCTATGAAATTGCATATCCATCTGAGGTGCGCGCGCAATTACAAAATGCTGATATTATTGCCGTTATTAGTGATGATGCGTGGTTTGGAGACTCTCTTGCGCCTTGGCAACACGAAGAAATTTCACAAATGCGTGCAATTGAAACTGGACGCTATATCATTCAAGCAACTAATAATGGTGTCACCTCAATTATTAATCCTGAAGGTCAAACCATTGCAAGTCTACCGCGCAATGAACAAGCCGTATTAAAAGGTAAGGTTTACGGCATGCAAGGACAAACACTGTGGATGGTCTATGGGTTATTACCCGTTACACTATTATCTTTAGTTTTTATGCTGATTGCATTTATTGTTTATCTATACAAAAGAAAGCGCACTTAACAGCAGAAATTCTATTAAACTTTTTCATACTAATATAGACTTAACATCATTGATTGGTAAAGTTTCTATTTTTGATGAACCAACAACAATTTTGTGATCAGTTTCAGTTATATGATCTTCAACCTGATCTTTTAAACAAACTTTGTATCACCTTTAATAGCAGCACTTTTTTTGCACGCTTCCTTAGCCAAAACCCTAAGTACTTTATTAACATCAACTGGCTTAAAGTCGACATTCTAGACGATATTACCCATGAAATTACTGCCTTATTTTCAGCATGTGAGATAAATGAGACAAATGAATCATTACCCAAAGCTTTACGCCTATTACGTCAACGCGTGCATGCTAAGCTTGTTTTTCAGCAGCAGCATCAATACATTCAATTTACACAGATTGCCAATATTATTTCATTGACTGCCAAAGAAATTCTGCGTCAAACTGAGCAATATTTACGACAACAAGTCACCCTAGAGCGTAAGCTTAGCCAAATGCCAGATAATTTGGCAATTATCACCATGGGTAAGTTAGGCGGCAATGAGCTTAACTTCTCCTCTGATATTGACCTTGTGTTGAGAGTAATCAACTTATCTGAGGTTTATGTAATCAAGCTATATGAGGTTT
>JAHDDB010000003.1 GCA_020629575.1 Caedibacter sp.
GCAAAGGCCGATTTGCTGATACGCACAACACGCAAGGTTGAGCTCACACGAGAAGGTCATAAGCTATTGATGCAATGTCAGCGCTTAGAAAGTGAATGGTTTGGCATTGGGCAGTTGATTAATAGCTTTGATGAGCACCCAGAAGGCGTGCTGTGCATTAGTAGTAATTACTATTTCGTTGAGGAAAGTTTGGCTCCCATTATTAAACGTTATTTACAGTTATATCCAAGTATGGAAGTTAAACTGACTGTTGAGGAGCGTATGCCTGAGTTATATCAGGAAAACATCGATATTGTATTTGGGGTTAACTGGACGCCACCGGATGATGTGGTTGCTTATCGCTTAAGTAGTACTGATTATGTTTTGTGCGCTTCACCTGAGTACTTACAGCATAAGAGAGTACCAAAAAACATCACGCAATTGGGAGCACATGATGTTATAGCGCACAGTGGGCGTGATGCGATCATATTGGGTGATCCACAATTAAACGCACAGTGCCAGTCGCGCTTAAGTGTTAATAGCATTAGTTGTATGAAACGCTTTGCCATAGATGGGTTAGGTATTATCCAAGCGCATCGTTATATGCTCGCCGATGAGCTAAAAAGTGGTGCTTTAGTTGAGATCAAAATGCCAGATTTTACGTCACCTCAGGTCAATATCAATATGTACTATCAAAAGCAGCAGTATGTTCAGCCAAAGATTAAAACCTTTGTTGAACTGGTTAAAGAAATGATTTTAGTTAAAATTAAGTGATATACCGGTCACTATAATACCCCCAGGGTCACCTCATTAAAATTTATCCCTTAAAATTTCGTCTAGAAACACGGGGTTCCAACCTGCCATTTTTCTCATTACTTTAAGGCTTTTCCTTTTGTGCTCAGGCTTTTTTGCTTTAAGACTTTTAACAGATTCTGTTTTTAAAAGTACTATCACAGCGAAAATACGACTTTCGCCAAGAAAATCACTTAACGATTTGTTTTAAGTAGCGCATAATGTAGAGCGTTTTTAATCGAAAAAGCAAAAAGCACTAAATATATGGCAAGGAAATATTTTGGCACCGATGGTGTGCGCGGGAAAGTAGGTGTTAATCCGATCACACCTGAGTTTGCAATGAAGATGGGTAACGCGGTAGGGCAGGCACTTCGTGAAAAAGGTTTGCCCCTTGTTGTCGTGATTGGTCAGGACACTAGACGCTCCTCAGATATGTTAAAGGCAGGATTTATTGCAGGCATTACTGCGGTTGGTGTCAATGTGATTAATTTAGGCATGGTGCCGACACCCGTTGTCGCCTTTATGGTGCCAATTTTTAAAGCTGGAGCTGGAGTGGTTTTAAGTGCGTCACACAACCCGTTTTATGATAATGGAATTAAATTGTTTTCGCCTGAAGGACATAAGCTTCCGGATGATGTTGAATATCAGATTGAGCGCTATATTGATGAAGAATTTTACTATCAACCAGAAGGTGAGTTTGGTGAGATCTATAGCCAGATCAATGAAGTTGAGCCTTATATTAAGCATTGTTTGGCATCATTTGCAGATCAGATTGATTTGAGTGACAAAAAAATCATTGTTGATTGTGCTAATGGCGCGCTGTTTCGTGTTGCCAAAGAAGTTTTTTCGCGCTTGAATTTGAACACTGTTAACATTGCATCAAGTCCGGATGGTTTAAATATTAATGAAAATTGTGGTGCGGTACATCTTGATGCATTAAAAACTGCTGTTATCAATCAAAACGCTGATTTAGGTATTGCCTTTGATGGTGATGGTGATCGGATTATGCTTGTTGATGAAACAGGATGCGTGGTTGATGGCGATGATATTTTATTGGCTTTAGCAAAATACAATGAAAACATCCCCGGTGTGGTTGGCACGGTGATGACTAATCTTGCCATTGAGCAGGAATTTTTAAAGCTTCATTTGCCATTTAAGCGTGCTAAAGTTGGTGATCGCTATGTGATGGAGTTGTTGCTTGAAAATAATTGGACGCTTGGTGGTGAGTCTTCGGGGCACATTATTGATCTTCGTTATAACTCAACCGGTGATGGATTGACAGCGGCATTGCAAATTTTGGCATTATTAACAAAAGTCAACAAGCCTTTGTCAACACTAATTAGTAGTCAAAAAATGCCGCAGTTGATGGTCAATGTGCCGTTAACCAAGAAGCTTGATGCGAATGATATGAGTCTATTGATCGAAGATGTCAGCTTTGTTGAGAAAACCTTAGGAAGCGATGGTCGTGTGGTCTTGCGCCCTTCGGGTACTGAGCCAGTATTGCGTGTAATGGTTGAGGCAAAAACAGTTGATCTTACTAAGAAGTGGGTGGATTATCTGGTTGAAAAGGTTAAAGAAAAGTTAAATGCTTAATAATGGAGTAACAATGAGAAAACAAATTATTATTGGCAACTGGAAGATGAATGGCTCGCTATTATCGATTAAGAGTTTGTGTGAGTCGCTAAATAAATTATCAACAGAATCGCTATCTGCTGATATGGCGGTGTGTGTGCCTAGTGTTTATTTGTCGTATGTTAGCGACAATATCAAAGGAATCGCTCTTGGTGTGCAAAATGTTAGCCAATATGACAACGGTGCTTACACGGGCGAGATTAGTGTCAATATGCTTAAGGATTTTAACTGTCAATACGCTATTGTTGGGCATTCTGAGCGTCGTGCGCTATTTGGCGAAAGTAATATCGATGTTGCATTGAAGGCTAAAAAAGCAACTGAAGCAGGGCTTTGTGCGATTGTTTGCGTTGGTGAGACATTAGAAGAAAGAACCACAGGTCAGCTTGAGGAAGTGTTAAAGGCTCAGTTGAGTGAGGTATTAAATGAGCTGACTCTAAATCAATTGAGAAATGTTATCATTGCTTATGAGCCGGTATGGGCGATTGGCACAGGGCTTGCAGCAACGGCATCACAAGTTCAAGAAGTCCATGCCTACTTGCGTTCGATCGTCACAAACTTCCATGTTGAGCTTGCTAAAAATATCAAAATTATATATGGTGGCAGCCTTAAACCGTCGAATGCTGATGAGATATTGAAGTTGGCAGATGTCGATGGTGGTTTGATAGGGGGTGCTTCTCTTTGTGGGAAGGACTTTGGTGAAATTGTTAAACATGCAAAAGCGTTTAAAAATGCCAAGCATGTAAAATAGGCAAAGCGAATAAATGTTAGCGTTAGTTATCACTGTACATATTATTGTTGCGATATTGATTGTTGGATTGATATTGTTGCAACAGGGCAAAGGAGCAAGCATGGGTGCCTCATTTGGGTCAGGCGCATCACAAACCGTATTTGGCAGTCGAGGAGCGGCGCCATTTATGTTTAAGTTCACAGCTTTTTTAGTCGCTGTTTTTTTTGTCACAAGCGTGAGTTTAAGCTATATTGGCAAGCAAAATGCAAACAGGGGTGCTGAAGCTCAAGCATCAAACGGTGTGTCGCAAGCTGATTACCAAAAGCAGCAAGCAGCTCAGCAGGCTTTGATTGATCAGGCTAAAGCAACTGATGCAAAAGAAAACAAAGGTACAGCAACACTTCCAGTAAGCAATCTTCTAAAAACACCGACAGCGACAACATCAAATGCTGAAAAGGCTGATGACAAGTCAAAGCAGGCAGTTGATGTGAAGAATGCAACAACTAAAGAAAAAGAAGCGGTACCCGCATCAACTAAATAGCTAGAGTAGAGTTTTTGATTGGTAAAGCAATGGTGCTTGTGAGCCCGTAGCGATTTGTCAAAAGCTGTTTTAGTAAAGTAAAGTTTATTTTGCCAAAGTGGTGGAATTGGTAGACACGCCATCTTGAGGGGGTGGTGAGCGCAGCTCGTGCGGGTTCGAGTCCCGCCTTTGGCACCAAAAACGAGGATATAGGCATGTTGCAGTATAGTGTATATCATGAGTTTTTGCCGATTTTGATTTTTCTCATTGTGGCGATTGCTATCGCATCAGCAATGGCAATTGGCGGCAAAATGCTATCAATTATTGTTGGGGTGAATAATCCTAACCCTGAAAAAAACGCACCATTTGAGTGCGGATTTGCTGAATTTGAAGATGCGCGCATCAAGTTCGATGTGCGTTTTTATTTGGTTGCTATTCTATTTTTGGTTTTTGATCTTGAAGTCGCTTTTATGATTCCTTGGGGTGTGCTGGTGCGTGATAGCGGTGCTGGTGGTATTTCGTGGGCAGCTTTCATTGCGATGATGATATTCTTGTTCATCTTACTAATTGGATTTATCTATGAGTGGAAGAAAGGAGCGCTAGAATGGGAGTAGAAGAAGGCATTAACAATAATAAAGGCTTTATCACTGCCAGCGCTGATTCTTTAGTAAATTGGGTGCGTACAGGGTCTTTATGGCCTGTAACCTTTGGCCTTGCCTGTTGTGCGGTTGAAATGATGCATGCAGGTGCTGCGCGCTATGACCTTGATCGTTTTGGTATTGTATTTCGTCCAAGTCCACGTCAATCAGATGTATTGATTGTTGCCGGTACTTTGTGTAATAAGATGGCGCCAGCTTTGCGTAAAGTCTATGATCAGATGCCTGATCCAAAATGGGTCATTTCCATGGGGTCATGTGCCAATGGCGGCGGTTATTATCATTATTCCTACTCGGTGGTTAGAGGCTGCGATCGCATTATGCCCGTGGACATTTATGTGCCGGGTTGCCCACCAACGGCTGAAGCGCTTATCTATGGCATTATTCAGCTGCAAAATAAAATCAAACGTACTAATACAATTGCGAGGAAATGACGATGTCGTTAACGCAAGAATTTATCGATGATTTAAAAAATGACTTTGACAGTCAATTTATCTCAACAACTTTTCAACACGATGAACTTACCGTTGAAATTGCCAAAGGCAATCTCATCAAAGTGATGACACGCTTAAAAAAAGTATTTAAATTTGAGCAACTTATTGATGTGACGGGCGTTGATTACTTAAGCTTTGGTGAAGATGAATGGAAAACGCAAAGTGCCACGAGTAGTGGTTTCTCGCGCGGTGTAGTCAAAGGCGAGTTGTTACATAAAGAGCCTAATAAAGGCAAGAAGCGCTTTGCAGTGGTTTATCACTTAATGAGCTTGGCGCTTAATATTCGTTTGCGTGTTAAGGTTTACTTAGATGAATTTGATCTAATGTTACCAAGTGTTGTCGATATTTGGCCTGCGGCAAACTGGAGTGAGCGTGAAGCTTTTGACATGTTTGGCTTTGTTTTTACAGGGCATCCTGATTTGCGTCGAATACTGACAGACTACGGCTTTGTAGGGCATCCATTTAGAAAAGATTTCCCACAAAGTGGTTATGTTGAGATGCGTTACGATGAAACGCAAAAACGTGTGGTTTACGAACCAGTAGAAATTGATCCGCGTGTTAATGCGCCTAAGGTTATTCGTCAAGATAACCGTTACTTAGATGAACAGTAATTGAGAATGCTATGGCAGAATTTAAAAACTATACAATGAACTTTGGTCCGGTGCATCCGGCGGCTCATGGCGTATTGCGCTTGGTGTTAGAGCTTGATGGTGAGGTCGTTGTTCGTGCTGATCCGCATGTTGGGCTTTTGCATCGCGGTACCGAGAAATTGGCTGAGTCAAAACCATTTAATCAAAGCATTGGTTATATGGATCGCTTAGATTATGTATCAATGATGTGTAATGAGCATGCTTATGTGTTGGCGATTGAAAAACTGCTTGAGATCGAAGTGCCAAAACGTGCGCAATACATCCGTGTGATGTTTGCTGAAATTACGCGTATTTTGAATCACTTATTGTGGACGGCGGCGAATAGTTTGGATTTAGGTGCGATGACGATGTTTCTTTATGCATTTCGTGAGCGTGAAGATCTGTTTGACTGCTATGAAGCGGTTTCAGGGGCAAGAATGCATGCAACTTACTTCCGACCAGGAGGTGTTGCGCGTGATCTACCATTGACAATGCCAAAATATGAAAAATCTCGTTTTACGTCAAAGCGTAAATTAAAAGCAATTAATAAAAATCGCCAAGGCTCATTGCTTGATTTTATTTGGGATTTTACTGAGCGTTTTCCAAAGTGTGTTGATGAATATGAAAACCTATTAACCAATAACCGTATCTGGAAGCAGCGTACGGTAGGTATTGGTGTGGTAACGGCTGAGCGTGCTAAGGCATTAGGCTTTGGTGGTCCAATGTTAAGAGGCTCAGGTGTGGCGTGGGATCTTCGCAAAAAACAACCATACGATGTCTATAGCGAACTTGAGTTTGATATTCCTGTTGGTAGTCATGGTGATTGTTATGATCGCTATTTGGTACGTATGGCAGAAATGCGTGAATCCAATAAAATCATCCGCCAATGTGTAGAATGGTTGCGTGACAACGAAGGTCCTATTATGGCACCAAATCACAAAGTGACTCCGCCTAAGCGCGATGAGATGAAAAACAGTATGGAAGCCTTGATTCACCATTTTAAATTATTCTCTGAGGGCTATTGTGTGCCTGAAGGTGAAGTGTATGTGGGAACAGAGCATCCAAAAGGTGAATTTGGAATTTACTTGGTATCAGATGGTGCCAATAAACCGTATCGTCTAAAGATTAGAGCGCCAGGCTTTACCCATTTAAGTGCGATGAATGAAATGTTAAGCGGGCATATGTTATCCGATGCTCCGGCAATTATTGCGACACAAGATATTGTGTTTGGCGATGTAGATAGATAGGTAAGGTTTGTCTATGTTAGAGAATAAGTTAGATAAAAAAGAAATATTTTCACCTCAAGTCACTGAGTTGCTAGAGAACTGGGAAAAGCGTTATCCCACTAATCAAAAGCGCTCTGTCATCATCCCTGGCTTGCATGTTTTGCAAGACTATAACAACGGCTATTTAACCGAAGAATTAATGGATAAACTAGCACTTTATTTGGATGTGCCGGCAGCTTCAGTTTATGAAGTGGCGACTTTCTATAGCATGTATGATCTTAAAAAAGTAGGCAGACATAAGCTAAATGTATGTACTAATCTTTCATGTATGTTAAATGGTGCCAAGAAAATCATGACGCACATTGAAAATAAGCTTGATATTAAAGCAGGGCAAACAACAGCGGATGGTAGAATTACGCTGAAGTCTGTTGAGTGTCAGGGTGCATGCTGTGGTGCGCCAATGTTGGAAGTGGATAAGGTTTTTTATGAAAACTTAACCACTGCAAAAGTCGATCAAATTATTGATTCTTTGGAGTAGCAGATGGCGAATGAAGTATGTTTTAGAACCCTGCACCTTGAACGACCGTGGTCATTGAAGTCTTACGAATCAATCGGTGGCTACTCTTATTGGAAAAGAATTCTCGATGAGAAGATTCCACCTGAAGTGATTATTGAGGAGCTTAAAAAGTCAGGTTTACGTGGTCGTGGTGGTGCTGGTTTCCCAACGGGACTTAAGTGGAGCTTTATGCCGCGCAACTTGCCAGGACAGAAGTATGTTGTATGCAATTCTGATGAAGGTGAACCAGGGACTTGCAAAGATCGCGAGATTTTACGTAATAATCCGCATCAATTAATCGAGGGCATGGCAATTGCCGGTTATGTTACCGGTGCAACAGTAGGTTATAACTATGTCCGTGGCGAGTTTTATGAGCCGATTGCACGCTTTGAAGCGGCCTTAAATGAGGCGCGTGCAATGGGTTTGATCGGATTTAACCTGCGCAGTTCAGGTGTTGATTTTAATTTATATTGTTCAATTGGGGCGGGTGCCTATATCTGTGGTGAAGAAACTGCATTATTAAATTCGCTTGAAGGGCGTAAAGGTCAGCCACGATTTAAGCCACCATTTCCAGCCAATAAAGGCTTATATGGTTGTCCAACCAATATTAATAATACTGAGACGTATGCTTCAGTGCCGCCAATACTAGAGCATGGCGGTGAATGGTTTCAGAAAATGGGTACAGAGAAAAGTGGTGGTACTAAGCTCTTCTGTGTTTCAGGGCATGTTAACATGCCAGGTGTTTTTGAAATTGGCCTTGGAACGCCATTTAAAGATCTGTTGGCAATGGCAGGCGGCGTGCGTGATAATAAAAAAATCAAAGCGGTGATTCCAGGTGGCAGTTCATGTAAGATCCTAACTGGTGAGGAAATGCTATCTTTAACCATGGATTATGAAGCCATTGGTCAAGCAGGTTCAATGTTAGGCTCAGGTGCTGTTGTCGTGCTTGATGAAGATACATGTATGGTCGAGTTACTAGCGCGCTTAGCAGAGTTTTATTATGAAGAGTCTTGTGGGCAGTGCACACCGTGTCGCGAAGGTACTGGCTGGTTGGCAAGAACCTTGGAGCGTATTTTGCATGGTGAAGGTAAGCCGGAGGATATTGATAATTTAGCGCGTGTCGCCTCAAATATTGAAGGCAATACCATTTGTGGTTTAGGTGATGCTGCGGCGTGGCCAGTACAAAGCTATATTAAGAAATTCAGACATGAATTTGAATATATGATTGAACATAAGCGCAGTATTGTCAGTGCTTAATAAAATAGTGAAACCCTATTGCTGATTTAAGCGTAGGGTTAAAAATAAACGTAATTGATGAAGGGTGACTCCCGTGTCAGAAAAAGAAGCAACAAAACAACTTAATATCGAGATCAATGGTCAGCCATATGCGGCGAAGCCTGGTGAGATGATTATTCAGATCGCTGATAGGCATGGTATTTATATTCCGCGCTTTTGTTATCACAAGAAACTCTCGATAGCAGCCAACTGCAGAATGTGTCTTGTCGAAGTTGAAGGGGCAAGAAAGCCATCTCCAGCGTGCGCGACACCGATTATGGACGGCATGAAAGTTTTTACAAAATCGCCAACGACACTTTCTTATCAAAAGAAGGTCATGGAGTTTTTACTTATTAACCATCCGCTTGATTGTCCTATTTGTGACCAAGGTGGTGAGTGTGAACTTCAAGATGTCGCGATGGGTTATGGCAGTGATGTTTCTAAATATAATGAAACTAAGCGCGTATTTGATGACCCAACCTTAGGGCCATTAGTAGCAACTGATATGACGCGCTGTATTCAATGTACGCGTTGTGTGCGTTTTGGTGAAGAAATCAGCGGTGATAAAGAGCTTGGTGCGATGGGCAGAGGAGATCACACGCAAATCGGTACTTATGTTGCTAAAACCGTCAATTCGGAATTATCAGGTAATATTATTGATTTATGCCCAGTGGGTGCTTTGACATCTAAACCATTTAGATTCCATGCGCGTGCTTGGGAGCTTCAACAATATGCAACGATTTCAGGCGCTGATTGCGTTGGTGCGAATATCTATGCGCATACGCGTCGCAATCAACTAATGCGTGTTGTGCCAAAAGAAAACGAAAGTATTAATGAAACGTGGATTGCCGATAAAGATCGTTTTGCTTATACCGGTGTTTATGCCGAAGATCGTGTTACACAACCGATGATCAAAAAAGCAGGTGCTTGGGTTGATGTGTCGTGGGAAGAAGCATTAGATTTTATCAAAGTGGCCATCGAGCAAACCAAGGCGCAAGACGGTGTTAATGCGATATCGAGTCTTGCTTCAGATTCTGCGACAACAGAGAGTTTATACCTTATCCAAAAACTGATGCGTCAAGTTGGATCAAACAATATTGATACGCGCTTAATGCAAGGTGTGCATGCCTTAACACTGCACACAGGTGTCGGATTTGATTGCGAATTAGCTGAAATTGAACATGCTGATGTTGCATTACTGGTTGGCAGCTATTTACGAAAAGAAGTCCCATTGATTAATCACCGCGTGCACAAGGCAGTGAAAAATGGTGCGAAGGTTTTGGCACTCAATAGCCAAGAATATGACTTCAATTATGCCGTTCAGACGACACAAGTTGAAGCCAATGAGATGGTTTATGCGCTAGCGAATTTAGTTAAAGCCGTAGCACAAAAAATCTCGCAACCAATAGCAACAGAGGTCGTTAAAAAGGCTGTTGAATCATTAGAGATTTTGCCTGAAATCGAAAGTTTGGCAACGGAGCTTGTTGCAGCTGAGAAACCAGTGATGATTTTAGGTTTTGATGCCATCTTAAATAAAGATTTTGCTGAAATTTATGCATTGTTTACTGAGCTTAAATCATTATTGAACGCCAAAGGTGGTGTGCTTAGTTTTGGCGCTAATGCCAAAGGTGCGTTACTTGCAGGAGTAGCAAGTGAATATCTGCCAGGTGCTAATGAAAACTTACAACAAGGCATGAACGCACAAGCGATATTAAGTAATAAAACCAAATTATTATTAAACTTTGCGGTTGAACCTGAGTTTGATTCAGTGTTAGGTCAAGAATCCTTACAAAAGCTGCAAGAGATTGATATTGTGGCAGCATTTACAAGCTATGCAACGGCTGAAATGTTTAAATATGCGGATATCATACTGCCGATTACTACACATTTTGAAGAAGATGGTTCATTTGTAAATATCGCTGGACAAACACAGCACTTTAAAGCCGTCATCCAACCATATGAAGATAGTAAACCTTTGTGGAAAGTATTGCGTGTATTAGCGAACCTATTAAATTTGGAAGGCTTTGATTACCAAACAGTTGATGAGGTTTATCAGGAGTTTGCGACACATGAGCAGGCAGAATTAAAAATTGATGTTGATGGATTGTTTAAGAATGGCTTAACAGCACTGACTGAAGGCTATCATGTCACGCCATCTGTATCGATGTATAGTACAAATGCATTATTAAGACGTGCTAAACCATTGCAAGCAACAAAAGATGCTCATTATGCGCAAAGCTTGCGTGTATCAGCTAAGTATGTCGTAGCACATGAGATAAACACATCAGGTCGTGTGATTGTTAAACTTGATGGCAAAGCATACGAAGTGGATCTCATCATTGATGGAACATTAGCCAAAGACACGATAATCGTGCCGTTTCAGCTTATGCCGACTTGTGGCAAAGCTTGGGGCAATGTTACAATCACGCCAATTAAACAGACGGTGGTAAACGCATGATTTTAGATATTATCTGGATTGTTCTAAAAGTCTTATTAATCGTTATCCCTTTGATTCTGGTTGTAGCTTATTACACTTATGCAGAGCGTAAAGTCATTGGTTACATGCAAGATCGTATTGGTCCAAATCGTGTGGGTTCTTTTGGTTTATTACAACCCATCGTTGATGCGGTTAAGTTGCTGCTTAAAGAAATCATTATTCCAGCGAAATCAAACCGCTATTTATTCTTTATCGCACCGATGCTTGCTTTCGCACCTGCTTATACGGCATGGGCAGTTGTGCCATTTGGTCAAGGCATCGTGTTGGCGGATATCAATGCCGGTGTGTTGTATATTCTGGCGATGACTTCAATTGCAGTATATGGTGTGATTATCGCTGGTTGGGCATCTAACTCGAAATATGCAATGTTTGGTGCGTTGCGTGCAGCAGCTCAGGTTGTATCCTATGAGTTAGCAATGGGTTTTGCCATCATCGGTGTGTTGATCGCTGCGGGTTCACTTAATCTAAGCACGATTGTCGAAACACAACAAGGTGGTATTTGGCACTGGTACTTTATCCCGCTATTTCCTTTGTTTGTTATTTACTTTATCTCAGGTGTTGCTGAGACGGGACGTGCCCCATTTGATGTGATCGAAGGTGAATCTGAGATTATTGCTGGACATCATGTTGAGTATTCCGGCGCGCGCTTTGCGTTATTCTTCTTAGCAGAATATGCTAATATGATTTTGATCAGCTTGTTAACTGCGGTTTTCTTTTTAGGTGGTTGGATTTCGCCATTTGAAAATATCCCTGTGCTTGATCAGTTCTTTAGCTTTGTGCCTGGCATGATCTGGCTATTCTTAAAAACTGGTATTTTCATGTTTATGTATTTATGGATTCGTGCAACTTTCCCAAGATATCGCTATGACCAATTAATGCGATTGGGCTGGAAGATTTTTATTCCAGTGACTTTAGTATGGGTTATTGTGGTTGCATTTATGGTTAAACTTGGCTTAGGTCCTTGGTGGTAGGAGATTTATTGATGTTTAAAGCAATTAAACGCTATTGTCAGACCTTTTTGCTATGGGAATTGTTAAAAGGTCTTAAGATTACGGGTAAGCACTTTTTCACGCGAAAAGTAACCGTGCAATATCCGGATGAAAGAACGCCGCAATCAGGTCGTTTTCGTGGACTGCATGCACTGCGTCGTTATGAAAATGGTGAAGAGCGTTGTATCGCGTGTAAATTATGTGAAGCCGTTTGTCCAGCCTTGGCGATTACCATTGAAGCAGAGCCACGTGAAGACGGTTCAAGACGTACGACAAAATATGAAATTGATTTATTCAAATGTATCTTTTGTGGGTTTTGTGAAGAGTCATGTCCCGTGGACTCTATTGTTGAAACACGTGTATTTGAATACCACTTTGAAAAACGTGGTGAAAATATCATGACCAAAGCAAAGCTTTTGGCGGTTGGTGATAAGTATGAAGATGAAATCGCGAAAGATCGTGAAGCAGACAGAGCATTTAGGTAGGGATCGATGAGTGTAAATATTATCTTTTATGTATTTGCCGCACTAACGGTGATAGGCGCGCTATTGGTGATCAGTGCAAAAAACCCAGTGCGTGCAGTTATTGCGAAAGTCTTTACTTTCTTTGCAGCAGCTGGTGTTTGGCTTACCATGCAGCAGGAATATCTGGCGTTACTTTTGATCGTTGTTTATGTCGGCGCGGTTTTGGTGATGTTCTTGTTTGTGGTGATGATGCTAGATATCGATATTGTCATCAAACAGAAGAAGTTAGTATTCTACTGGCCAATTGTAATCTTATTATGTGCATGCTTAGCTGTGCTTATTTCAATTGTAGTCAGCCATACCTTTGCTGATAGAACAATGACCGGTGGTTTAGGTACCGTTGAAAATCTAGGGCGTGAGATGTTCTCTAATAAGTATCTCTATGCGTTTGAGCTTGCTGGAATGGTTTTATTAGCAGCGATGGTATCTGCCATTACCTTGACTTTCCGTGGTAAAAAACCAGGCAACAAATCGATTAATCCAAGCCTGCAGATTCAAACACAAGCGAAAGATCGTTTGTCAATGGTTAAGATGAAAGCAGAAAAAAGCGCTTCTGAAATAGCAAAAACAGAAAAAGCAGCAAATAAAGAAAAATCACAAGATGATTCTGATCAGGGAGAACCTAAGAATGACTAGTATTCCGGTACCCATTACGCATTATTTGATTTTTAGTGCGATTATATTTTCATTAAGCATTGCCGGTATTATTATGAACCGTCGCAATCTATTGATTCTATTGATGTCAATTGAGTTAATGCTCTTAGCAGTTAATACGAACTTTATTGCTTTCTCAAGTATGCTTAAGCAAAACACAGGTGATGTGTTTGTCTTCTTTATTTTGACGGTTGCCGCGGCTGAAGCAGCAATTGGTTTGGCGATTGTGGTTGTGTTATTTAGAACGCGCAAAACAATCGATGTTGGTCAATTAAATACATTAAAGGGCTAAGACGATGGGAATTGATTTTATTATTGCCATTATTATCTTGGCGCCAGCATTAGGTGCAATCGTTGCCGGATTTTTTTCAAAAAGGGTGCAATTAACCGGTGTTAACTGCATTACGATTGGCTTGGTGCTTTTATCATTTATTTTGAGTATTGTTCTGGCATTAGGCGTTTATTTGCATAATGACGTTTATACCGTAACCTACTTTAACTGGGCATTGTTTCCATCTTTAGGTATGAAGGTTAGCTTCACTGTCGATAAGTTATCCGTCTTTATGATGTTGATTGTGACATTTGTATCCACCTTGGTGCATGTCTACTCAATTGGCTATATGAAAGGCGAAGCCGGTTACGCGCGCTTTTTTGCGTATATCTCAGGCTTCACCTTTGCCATGCTTTGTTTGGTCATGGGTAACAACTTTTTAATACTCTTCTTTGGTTGGGAAGGGGTAGGGTTATTCTCCTATCTCTTAATCGGTTATTACTTTGATAAAGACTCTGCCAATGAAGCAAGTTTACGCGCCTTTATTGTTAACCGTGTCGGTGACTTAGGGTTCTTGTTAGGAATTGCTGCAGTGATTTACTATTGTAATTCAATCGATTACAACACCGTATTCACTGCCGTGAGCAACCTTGATAACAACCAAATGATTTCGTTCTTAGGCATGCAATTTAGCCCGATCACGTTGATGTGTGTATTACTGTTTATCGGCGCGATGGGTAAATCAGCGCAATTCCCGTTACATACTTGGTTAGAAGGCTCAATGGAGGGCCCAACACCGATCTCAGCATTGATCCACGCGGCAACGATGGTGACTGCGGGTGTCTTTATGATTGCGCGCTTATCACCGATGTTTGTTCATTCGGCAACCGCATTAAGCTTTGTGATGATTATCGGTGCAATTACCTGTTTATTTATGGGATTGATTGCGATTGTGCAAATGGATATTAAGCGGGTTATCGCTTACTGTACCCTGTCACAATTGGGTTATATGATGGTTGCTCAAGGCGCCTCAGGTTTCTCCATTGGTATGTTTCATTTAATGACGCATGCGATGTTTAAAGCATTATTATTCTTAGCAGCCGGTTCAGTGATTGTCGCGTTACATCACGAGCAAGACATGCGCAAGATGGGTGGCTTAAGAAAATACATGCCAGTGACCTATATCTGTATGATTATTGGGGGTTGGGCATTAGCCGCAATTCCGCCATTTGCTGGTTTCTTCTCAAAAGACTTGATTATTGACGCGGCAGCAACCACAACTTTGCCAGGGCACGAGTTTGCTTATTATTTAGTATTGGCTTGTGCGTTTGTTACATCTTTCTACACCTTTAGAATGATCTTTATGACATTCCATGGTCCAACACGAATGGATGCGCATACTAAGGCGCATGTTAAAGAATCACCATTAACCATTTTGATACCGTTAATTTTGTTAGCGATTCCATCGGTATTTGCGGGGATGCTGTTCTTTGAACCAGCGTTAACACCAAATCTTGCTAATGCACATGGCTTCTTTGGCAATACGATTGCGCAATACTATGAACCTGCTTTAGGCAATATGACGGTTGTCGCAACTTTAGCGCAAGAAGCAGCAACTAAAACGCCGTGGGATTTCGTGATGCATTCTGTGCATACACCAGCTTTTTGGTTGGCAATTTCTGCACTTGTTTTGGCATATATCTTCTATGTATTAGTACCAAGCATCCCTAAAGCTTTATCTAATGTGCGCTCAGGATTTGGTGTTTTGCATTATATTCTTGTCAAAAAATACTTTATCGATGGTTTGTATGATCTTGTATTTGTTAAAGGTGTTGTGCTGTTAAGTAAAGTGCTATGGGTTGTCATCGATATCTTTATGATTGATAAGGTGGCTGTTCAAGGCAGCGCGGATTTAATTTATTTTGCGGGCAAGAAGATGACGCGTGTACAACGTGGGTTTTTGTTTGACTACGCACTGGTGATGTTGATTGGTGTTTTAGCATTGATCGCATGGCTAATTTTTTGGGTAAACTAAGGCTTTGGTTAAAGGAAAGTTAATACTATGTTTATAACTCACTATTTATTAAGCTTGCTAATCTGGGTGCCGATTATCGGTGGCTTTATTGTATTAGCAGCGAAATCGCCAGATGGCAAAAAAGAAGCGGCACGCTGGACGGCGCTAGCGGTTGCCATATTAACGCTTTTATTGTGTGTTCCTTTATACCTTGAGTTTGATCCAACCAGTGCTAGCATGCAGTTTGTTGAGCGTGTGCGTTGGTTTAGTTTATTCAATAATAATGATGCCGTTTACTATTATCTTGGCGTTGACGGATTCTCCGTGCTATTTATTATCTTAACAAGCTTTACCAATGTGGTGATTGTGCTTGCTGCTTGGCGTAGCATCAAAGTGCGTTTAAGACAATATATGGCGATTTTCCTGATCACTACCGGCTTAACCAATGCGGTATTTATGGCGCAGGATACGATGCTGTTTTATGTGTTCTGGGAAGCATTGTTAATCCCAACCACATTAGGTATCGGTATTTGGGGTGGCAAGAGAAAAGCCTATGCCGCGATTAAATACTTCTTATACACCTTTGCCGGTTCTATTTTCTTATTAGTTGCGTTTTTATATATCCAGCAACAAGTAGCAAGCCTACCAAGTGCAAGCTTAGTTGATAGTGGTACGTTCTCCATTCAAAACTTTATTTTCTGGGCAACGCAAGCAAATGATATGGGGCAGTTAGTCAATATCACGCTAACGGCTCAATGGCTATTGTTTGGTGCATTCTTTTTGGCGTTTGCCGTTAAGATCCCGATGTGGCCATTTCATTCATGGTTGCCAGATGCGCATTCTGAAGCACCAGCTGGTGGTTCGGTTGTCCTTGCTGCATTGATGTTAAAGTTGGGTGCTTATGGTTTCTTACGTTTTGTTTTACCATTGATCCCGAGTATCACGGCAGTCCTTGATTGGCTTTTGATTGGTATTTCACTGATTGCCATTGTTTATGTTGGGATTGTTGCGATTGCGCAAACTGATTTCAAACGCCTTATCGCTTACTCATCGATTTCCCACATGGGCTTGGTGACGTTGGCAATGTTCTCAATCTTCTTATTAGTGAAGAACAATCCTGATCAAGTATTAGGTATGGCAGATGCGCAATTAGCGATTCAAGGTGCGGTGTTTCAAATGATCGCTCATGCCTTCTCATCGGGGGGAATGTTTATTGGTTGCGGCTATCTATATTTACGGATGCAAAGTCGAAATATTGCTGATTTCCAAGGCGTTGCCCGTTCAATGCCAATCTTTGCGACATTCTTTATGTTATTTTGTTTGGCAAATATTGGACTGCCTGGTACCAGTGGCTTTGTCGGTGAATTCTTGATTATCCTAGCGGTATTTAAATACTCACCATGGGTGGCTTTACTTGCCGGCTTAACGCTTGTTATTGCACCTGCCTATACACTGTGGATGTACAAACGCGTGTTCTTTGGTAAAGTGATCACCACTCAAGTGGCTAATTTAAAAGACATCAGCGGCCTTGAGATCTTTGTCTTTGTATTATTAGCGATTCCTACTATCTGGTTTGGTGTTTATCCAGAACCAATTCTACAACTTTCTTCAGCAGCTTCAACGCATATCATTCAAGCTGCACATGCGGTAACGATAGGGTAAAGAGAAATGATGTTAGCAAATATTATCACCATACTTCCTGAAATTACGTTAGGCATTGCCGCATTGGTTGTGATGCTGGCGGATTTATTCTTTGGCAAGAAAGTCAAAAATATTGCCTATATTCTGACACAAGTCTTTTTGATTATTGCGGCGTGGATTTTATTAAAATCACTTAATTCACATATTCATGTTGGTTTTGAAGGGCAGACCTTATCAACTGAGCTGACCTTTATCTTGCAAGAAGTTATCATACTTGTCGCATTTTTTGTTTTTATCTATTGCAAAGAATATATTGAAGATAGAAAGCTGCCACAGGGTGAGTTTTATGTCTTGTCAATATTGTCTATTCTAGGTGCGCTGGTACTAACATCAGCACATAGCTTATTAACCATTTATATCGGCTTAGAGCTGTTATCTTTGCCATTGTATGCATTGCTCGCCATTCGTCGTGGATTTGCCACAGGAGCAGAAGCAGCGATCAAATACTTTGTATTAGGTGCGATTGCTTCAGGTTTATTGTTATATGGCATGTCATTTATCTATGGTGTTACCGGTAGCTTGGATTTAACGGAAATCGGTAGATATCTCGCCAATCCAGAAATGGCACATTCACAAATAGTATTAATTGCCATGGTGTTGATGATTGCAACAGCAACTTTTAAGTTGGGTGCCGTACCTTTTCATATGTGGGTGCCGGATGTTTATGAGGGATCTCCTAATGCAGTGACGGCATTTTTAGCTTCAGTGCCCAAGGTTGCGGCTTTTGCGATGCTTGTTAATATCCTTATGATCGGTATGCCAGCGCAAGCTTTTGCATGGAGTAAAGTGCTGACTGTACTAGCCGTTTTATCTATCTTCTTTGGTAACTTACTCGCCTTAGCACAGAAAAATGTTAAACGTATGCTCGGTTATTCAACGATCTCACATATTGGTTTTGTATTATTAGCACTGATATTAAACCCCGCGGCTTTTGCTGTATCAACAGCGCTTTTCTATGTCATCATTTATGTATTGATGTCAGCAGCTGGCTTTGGTGTGTTGATCGTATTAAGTGTTCGTGGCAATGAAGTTGAGAACTTGGCAGATTTTGCGGGTCTTAATCGTCGTAATCCATGGATTGCCTTTATTATGTTGATCGTGATGTTCTCAATGGCAGGCATCCCACCATTATCAGGATTTACCGCTAAGTTATTTGTGATTATGGGCTTGATTGATACAGGACACTTAGGACTAGGTATCTATGCCTTAATTATGTCAGTTATCGCGTGTTACTATTATCTACGTGTGATCAAGTCGATGTACTTTGATTTACCGAAAAATCAAACACCAGTGTATGCTAATAAAGTGACCTTATTTGGCTTAAGCATCAATGCGGCACTTATTTTATTACTTGGTATTTTCCCTGCGTTGTTAGTGACGCTTATTTCACCGATTTATGGGTTGTTTTAAACTGGTTTGTAATTATGAATAATGACTCGTGGCGATTAATTTTAGTAAGGATGGTTAATATTTGATCGCCGTAAGATTTATTGTGGATAAATGTATTTTAATTTTCGAGTAAATGCGGGGCGGATATATGACAAAAGAACAACACATCGAAGATGCTTTAATTTCTAAGCTACAAGATCTTAAATACACCTATCGCGAAGACATATGTGATAAAGATACCCTTGAACAAAATTTCCGCAAAAAATTTGAAGCGCTCAATTATGTTAGATTGACTGATGCCGAATTTTCCCGTCTGCGTGATGAGATCGTTAATCCAGATGTTTTTGTTGCCGCTAAAACGTTGCGTGAACGCAACACGTTTCAGCGTGAAGACGGTACACCATTGCACTATACCTTGGTTAATATCAAGGATTGGTGTAAAAACGAGTTTGAGGTTATTAATCAGTTGCGTATCAATACCGATAACAGTCATCATCGTTACGATGTCATTTTGCTGATCAATGGTGTTCCTGTGGTGCAAATTGAGCTGAAAACACTTGGTCTTTCACCACGGCGTGCTATGGAGCAAATCGTCGAGTATAAAAATGATATAGGTAATGGGTACTCTAATACACTGTTGTGCTTCATGCAGCTTTTTATTGTGAGTAATTATAGTAATACGCTCTATTTTGCTAATAATCACAATCAGCATTTTAGCTTTAATGCGGATGAACGCTTTTTACCTATTTATCAGCTTGCCAAAGAAGACAATACAAAAATCAGCCATCTTAATGATTTTGCCGATAATTTCTTAGCTAAATGCACCTTAGGTCAAATGATTAGCCGTTATATGGTGTTAGTGGCTAGCGAGCAAAAACTGATGATCATGCGTCCTTATCAGATCTATGCAGTTAAGGCGATTGTCGATTGTATTCATCAAAATCGTGGCAATGGGTATATCTGGCACACTACAGGGAGCGGTAAAACGCTTACGTCATTTAAGGCTTCTACATTGTTAAAAGACAATCCAGATGTTGATAAATGCCTTTTTGTTGTAGATCGTAAAGACCTTGACCGCCAAACTCGTGAGGAATTCAATAAGTTTCAAGAAGGCTGTGTTGAGGAAAATACTAATACCGAAGCTTTGGTTCGACGTATGTTATCGGACGATTATTCTAATAAGGTCATTGTAACTACGATTCAAAAACTTGGACTTGCGCTAGATGAGAACAGTAAACGTAATCAGCAGCATAGAAGAAATGGCAAACAAACGTATAAAGAACGCCTTGAGCCTCTACGCGATCAAAGAATCGTTTTTATTTTTGATGAGTGTCATCGTTCTCAATTTGGTGATAACCATCAGGCAATTAAAGCTTTTTTTCCTAAAGCACAATTATTTGGTTTCACGGGCACACCTATTTTTGAAGATAATGCGACCTATAAGAAGATTGATGGGACCATTGGCTCATACAAAACCACTGAGGATGTTTTTGAAAAACAGCTACATGCCTATACTATTACTAATGCTATTGATGATCGCAATGTGTTGCGTTTTCATATCGATTATTTCGGTGAAAAGCTTAAAGATGATAAAAGTGATCAAAAGAAAACGTCAAAACCTAAGTTGCCATCACCAGAATCTGTTGTTAATGAAATACTTAAAAAGCATGATGCGGCAACTAATCAGCGTCGTTTCAATGCCATACTAGCAACGGCTTCTATTAATAATGCTATTACATACTATGAGTTATTTAAGCAAGCGCAATCTGCAAAACTACTTGATGATGAGAGTTATACACCGTTGAACATCGCCTGTGTATTCTCACCCCCCGCTGAAGGCAATAAAGATGTTCAGCAAATACAAGAAGATTTGCCCCAAGAAAAGGAGGATAACCAAGAAGCGCCTGATGAAAAGAAAGCAGCATTGAAAACCATCATTGCTGACTACAATGCGCAATATAATACCAATCACGCGATCAGTGAATTCGATCTGTATTATCAAGATGTGCAGCAACGCATTAAAGATCAGAAATATACGAATAGGGATTACCCGCATAAAAACAAAATTGATATTATTATTGTGGTGGATATGTTACTCACAGGCTTTGATTCGAAATATCTCAATACCTTATACGTTGATAAGAATCTAAAATATCATGGCTTAATTCAAGCTTTCTCGCGCACAAATCGTGTGCTTAATGACACAAAACCCTATGGTAATATCTTGGATTTCCGACACCAAGAAGATGCTGTTAATACGGCAATTGCCCGTTTTTCAGGGCAAGATAAGCGTCGTGCCAAAGAAATCTGGCTTGTTGATCCTGCGCCTGAAGTGATTCAGAAGTTAGATAGTGCAATGAATGATCTAGAGAACTTCATGGATTCACAAGGACTTGCCTGTAGCCCTGAAAACGTTAATAACCTAAAAGGAGATGCTGCTAGAAGCGAATTTATTAACCGTTTCAAAGAAGTTCAGCGCTTAAAAACCCAACTTGATCAGTATACTGACCTGAATGAAGCACAGTTAGCAAGTGTCAATGCTTTATTACCCGAGGAGCAGTTGCGTGGCTTTAAAAGCATGTATCTAGAAACAGCACAGCGCTTGAAAGTGCAGCAAGGTAAGGGTGATGGTGATCCAAATGACCCATTGCAACAATTAGAATTTGAGTTGGTGCTGTTTGCATCAAGCGTGATTGATTACGACTATATTATGAACTTAATCGCCAAATCTACGGACAACAATAAATCGAATAAACACAAGATGAGTCGTCAACAGTTGATCGACTTAATCAGCTCAAGCGCTAATCTAATGGATGAGCGAGATGATATTGTGGACTACATCAACAGCTTACCTATGAATCAAAGTTTGAATGAAAAGGCTATTCGTGAAGGCTATCAACAGTTTAAAGCTAAAAAGTCCGCCAAGGAACTCGCCGCAATAGCAGATAAGCACCGCATTGCACGAGAGGCTTTACAGGCTTTTGTTGACAGTATTTTAGATCGAATGATATTCGATGGTGAAAAGCTTAGCGATTTATTGCAACCGCTAGATTTAGGATGGAAGGCGCGTACCCAGGCAGAGCTTGCATTGATGGATGAACTGGTGCCATTACTCAATAAATTTGCCCAAGGACAAGAGATTTCAGGATTGGCGGCATATGAGTAAGCAAGATAAAAAAAGCTTGATGCCTGAGTTGCGGTTTCCGGAGTTTAAAGGTATAGGTGGTTGGGAGAAGCTTTCTCTAATTCAGTTGGCAAAATTTCGCCGAGGCAGTTTTCCTCAGCCTTATGGATTGTCTAAATGGTTTAACGATGAGAATGGAATGCCATTCATTCAGGTGTTTGACGTCAACAACAATTTACAATTAAAACCAACCACAAAAAGAAGAATTAGTAAACTTGCCGCAGAGCAAAGTGTTTTTATTCTTAAAGGAACATTGATTGTCACATTGCAGGGCTCAATTGGTAGGGTTGCGATTACTCAATATGACGCTTATGTAGATAGAACTATATTGATTTTTGAAGAGTTCCATAAACCAACAGAAAAATTATTTTTTGCCTATATCATTCAGAATTTATTTGAACTTGAAAAAGAAAGAGCCCCTGGTGGGATAATAAAAACTATTACAAAAGAGGTGTTAAGTGATTTTACTGTAAGGGTTCCCCAATTCCCAGAACAACAAAAAATCGCCGATTGTCTATCTTCCCTTGACGAACTGATTAGCGCGCATATCCAAAAGCACGAAGCACTGCAATCCTATAAAAAAGGCTTAATGCAAAACCTTTTTCCCGCTGAAGGTCAAACTGTTCCAACATTGCGATTTTCTGAGTTTGAGAATGCAGAAGCTTGGCGTAAAGGGATAACTGATAACCTTGCTGTATTGACTATGGGATATGCATTTAAAAGTACTGATTTTATGGATGAAGGAATTCAATTGGTTCGAATGGGCAATCTGTATCAAGGTGTATTAAAATTTGATCGTTCACCGGTCTTCTTACCTACAAACTATGAAGAAGAGTATTCGCGATTTGTCATAAAGCCATGCGATCTTTTGATGTCAATGACCGGAACGGCAGGAAAGGAAGACTATGGCTTTGTGGTTCAAGTCCCAGCTGAAAGCCCCAATTTATTATTGAATCAACGGGTTGTTAAAATATCACCCAAAAAAGATTGTATTAAAGGTTTTTTGTTACAGACACTAAAGAGTGAAAATTTTCTGAAAAAGCTATATAAATTGCCTGGTGGAACAAAACAGGCCAATTTATCAGCGCAGCAACTTAAGGAATTAGATGTCTACTTTCCGGAGGTTAGAGAGCAACAAAAAATCGCTGATTGTTTGTCTTCCATTGATAACCTGATCACAGCACAGGCGCAAAAGATTGAAGCGCTAAAAGTACATAAAAAAGGTTTAATGCAGCAACTTTTTCCAACAGTGGAGGATTAAGGTATATGAAGGGATTAACCGTATTCCATCAGGATATTAAGTCTATTCTTGAGCGAGCGCGTAGTAAAACGCGCTCGGCAATAAACTCTGCTATGGTGGAGGCGTATTGGTTAATTGGTCAGCGTATCGTTGAGGAAGAGCAACAAGGAGATGTAAAGGCGAAATATGGTCAGCGTTTATTAGAGAACCTTTCGGTTGAGCTTTCGGCGATATTTGGCAAGGGTTTTTCTTATGCCAATCTGCGTAATTTTCGACAATTCTACTTAACCTATCCAGATCAAGAGATTTGCTACACATTGTGTAGCAAATTGAGTTGGAGTCATAATCGTTTGATCATGCGTGTTGATAACTATGAAGCGCGAAATTATTACCTAAAAGAAGTTATCAGCCAGCAATGGAGTGTTCGACAGCTAGAGCGAAATATTAAAAGCCTAAGCTATCAGCGTTTGCTATCATCGCAATCTGCCCATGTTCAGTCAAGGCAGCCAGATAATCTCCAAATGCTTGATTTTATTAAAGACCCTTATGTATTAGAGTTCTTACAATTGTCTGAACGTGAGTTGTTAAAAGAAAGCAAGCTGGAACAAGCAATTATTGATGAGTTACAAAAATTCCTGTTGGAAATGGGCAAGGGATTTTCGTTTGTAGGAAGGCAAATGCGCATCAGTAGCGAGACCAGCCACTTTTATATTGACTTGGTATTTTATAATTATCTACTTAAGTGCTTTGTTATTGTCGACCTGAAAATAGGCAAGCTAACTCATCAAGATATAGGGCAGATGGATATGTATGTTCGTATGTTTGATGACCTTAAGCGTGGTGAAGATGATAACCCTACTATTGGTATCATTCTTTGTGATAGTAAAGATGAAACCATAGTTAAATACTCCGTGATCAAGGAAAGTCAGCAGCTTTTTGCTTCCAAGTATCAGCGTATACTTCCTACTGAAGAAGAGTTAACTGCTGAAATTGCTCGCGAGAAGCGTTTAATAAGAGAGTCAACACGTGATGAATAAACAGAACGATATAAAATTCCTAAAATCCGATGAAAAAGGTTTAATGCAGCAGATTTTTCCTAGCACGGGAGGGATGGGTGTATGAGTAAAATGCAAACCTATCAGAATTTAAGCAAACTGGTCACTCGCCTGCGCGATGATTTAAATGATAAGGAGCTTGTTCTTTTATATGCATATAATCGTACAGGCAAAACTCGATTGTCGATGGATTTCAAAGATCAAGGAAAAAGAAAGAATTCAGGAAAACCGGACACGCTTTATTTTAATGCTTTTACCGAGGATTTGTTTACGTGGGATAACGATTTGGAAAATGACGCTGCTCGCGGGCTAAAAGTGAATCAATTCTCCAAATTCTTTGATGGATTTACTAATTTGGGGCTTGAACCGACAATTGATGATTATCTTAGTCGCTATGCTGACTTTGGCTTTGATTTTGAATATAAAGAAATTAGGCAAGGAAACGAATCATTTACCAAGCCTCACTTTGTAAAATTCAGTAAAGAAGGGCAAGAAAATATTAAAATTTCTCGAGGTGAAGAAAGTATTTTTATTTGGTGCATATTTATGGCAATTTGCGAGCGTGTACTTGATGGTCAGGAATCTTATCAATGGGTGAAATATATTTACATTGATGATCCTGTGTCGTCACTTGACGATAACAATGCAATCTCAGTCGCCTGTGATTTGGCTAAACTTCTCCGTCGCGCAGCAAATCGTATGAATGATGGCGGCGCTTCTAATCCGATGAAAATTGTGGTTTCTTCACATCATTCGCTATTCTTTAATGTCATGTGCAATGAGATTGGTAGAACAAAAGAAAATGAGCCAAAAGTAAGGCATAAACGTTATTTTCTCCATCGTGCCAAGAGTGATAATCTTTATACGCTTCGCGCTACTGAAGATACGCCATATTTTCACCATGTTGCCACACTGTCGGAGCTACAAAAAGCAGCAGAGCCCGATAGTGGGATGCTTTATACATTTCATTTCAACGCCTTGCGTAGCATTATGGAGAAAACTGCAGCTTTCTTTGGTCACTCAGATATTAATTTTTGTCTTAAGGCTATCGATAGTGATGAGAATAGTGCTTTGTTTAACCGTGCCCTTAATCTTCTGAGTCATGGAAAATATGCTATTCATGAGCCAACGCCAATGGGTGAAGATAATCAAGACTTATTTCGGAAAATTCTTGAAAAATTCATCGATAGCTTTCAATTTGAGCTACCAGAAATATTTAGTGAAAGTACAAAAAGGGCAAAATTATGACCGAACAACAATTAAAAGATCTGGGGAAAACCCTTTGGAGTATTGCCGATAATTTACGTGGTGCAATGAACGCTGATGATTTTCGTGATTATATGCTGTCATTCCTGTTCTTACGCTATCTGTCAGATAACTATGAGGTGGCGGCGAAAAAAGAGCTAGGTTTAGATTATCCGAAGCTAGAGCAAGATGATAATCGTACCCCGTTAAGCGTATGGTATGAACAAAACAAAGATGATATTACTGAATTTGAGAAGCAAATGCGGCGTAAAGTGCATTATGTGATTGAGCCTACTTATTTATGGGGCAGTGTCGCTGAGCTTGCTAGAACGCAGCATAATGATTTGCTAATTACATTACAGCAAGGCTTTAAGTACATTGAAACTAAATCCTTTGAAAATAGCTTTCAGGGCTTGTTCTCAGAGGTTAATCTGGATTCTGAGAAGCTGGGCAGAGACTATAAACTTCGCAATGCCAAACTTTGCACGATCATTAGCAAAATTGCAGAAGAAATTTCAGGATTCTCAACCGATAGTGACACCCTTGGCGATGCCTATGAATATCTGATTGGTCAATTCGCAGCAGGCTCTGGTAAAAAGGCAGGTGAGTTTTATACGCCACAGCAAATTTCAACCATATTATCTGAAATTGTCACACTGGATAGTCAGGAACCTGCAGCGGGCAAGAAAAAAAAGCTCAATAAGGTATTAGACTTTGCCTGTGGTTCAGGATCATTGTTATTAAATGTACGTAATCAACTGGGAAATCACGGCATTGGTAAAATTTATGGACAAGAAAAAAACATTACTACTTACAACCTTGCTCGGATGAATATGCTGTTGCATGGGGTGAAATATTCTGAGTTTGACATCCATCATGGTGATTCATTGCTTAATGACTGGGACATACTCAATGAAATGAATCCCGCTAAAAAACTGCAATGTGATGCGGTTGTTGCTAATCCCCCGTTTAGTTATCGTTGGGAGCCTACTGAAGTTTTGGGCGAGGATTTTCGCTTTAAAAGCTATGGTCTGGCGCCTAAGTCTGCGGCAGACTTCGCCTTTTTACTGCATGGTTTTCATTTCTTAGGTGATGAGGGAACAATGGCGATTATTTTGCCTCATGGTGTACTGTTTCGTGGAGGTGCAGAATCTCATATTCGCACTAAGCTCTTAAAGGATAATAATATTGATACTGTGATTGGTCTACCTGCCAATCTATTTTTCTCAACAGGGATCCCTGTTTGTATCCTTGTATTGAAAAAATGCAAAAAGCCTGATGATGTTCTTTTCATTAACGCCAGTGAGTGTTTTGAAAAAGGTAAACGACAAAACCGTTTATTGCCAGAACATATAAATAAAATTGTTGAAACTTATCAATTTCGTAAAGAAGAAGAGCGTTATTCAAGATGCGTTTCTATGGAAGAAATCAAAAAGAATGACTACAACTTAAATATCTCAAGATATGTGAGCACTGCCAAGCCTGAGGAGAAAGTTGATTTACAAGCAATTAATAAATCTCTTGTCGATATCGAAAAAAATATTATTGCGTCAACGACTAAGCACAATAAGTTTTTAGAAGAGTTGGGTTTGCCGGCATTGCCAATAGGAAAAAGTTAATAAAAAAATGCAGGGTAATTTATACCCAAACTAAAAACAATAATCTATCAAAAAATTAACGTGCGCAAACTTCTAAACCACTGAAGAAGAAAGCGATCTCAACAGCAGCCGTTTCAGCGGCATCTGAACCATGGACAGCATTAGCATCAATGCTATCAGCAAAATCAGCACGAATCGTGCCAGCAGCCGCTTCTTTAGGGTTTGTTGCACCCATTAAATCACGATTCTTAAGAATAGCATTTTCACCTTCTAATACTTGAATCATCACAGGACCTGAGCTCATGAATTTTACAAGGTCATTGTAGAAAGGACGCTCTTTGTGCACAGCGTAGAATTCACCTGCTTCAGCTGATGATAGTTGCTTCATTTTAGCCGCAATCACTTTAAGACCTGCTTGTTCAAAACGCGAGTAAATTTGACCAATAACATTCTTAGCAACCGCATCAGGTTTGATAATCGAAAGTGTTCTTTCAATAGCCATTTATATTTTCCTTATTTTTTATTTGATAAAAGTCTTGGGCATTATACAAATGAACGAATGGAATGCAAGATTAAGCTGACAGCAAAGAATGAAAATGGATTTAAAAATACTTTGAATAAGTTTGCGCCACAACAAAACTATTATCTGCAGCCTTTACTGTCGCATCGGATAAATTAGCATGATAACCTGAGATACGTGTATTATTGCCTTGGTTTTTGACATCAAATTGATAAAGAATACCGTTGATTTCACAACTATATTTTGTTGTGCACTGAATATTGCCAAACACACCACCAAGTGCTTTGATCGTTTGTGCATAGTTATAGTTATGCATATGAATGACATTGTTTACTGTGGTGTGATTAAGTGCTAGATATTGATTGTAATTGCTTTGTAGTTCAACTTTTAAGTTCTCTGAAATTTTCTTATAAGCTTGAAACTTAGCAAAGAAAATAAAAGCCATATACAGTAAGACACCAGCAAGGATCAGTAGCACCAAAATGGCAACGGTTTGTTTGCCACTAGAGGCTTTCTTGCTTGGTTGTAGTAGTTTTTCGTCCATTAGTTATCCTTAGTTATTGGAGTGACATACTTTCTCTATTACAACACCCCGCCTCGCAAACTTGGCACCCTTCTTAGAAAGAGGCGTGGCAACCGTGGGCTGACGGGGTGTTTATAAAATCATCTTTTTTCTAAAGTGTGTAACTTCAATTAGTTAATACCAAAATATTTATTATAAAGCGCGTTGATTTCTTGCCAACGCTTATCATCATAAGGTAAAAGATTAGATGCCAAGTAATCGCGCTCACTATTAAATGAAATCTCATCACCATCAGCAGCGTAGACTGTCAAGATCTTAAGACGAATATTTAAATTCTTAGCATCGCTATTTAACGCTTCTTGTAAGAGTGCTTTAGCCTGAGCTATATCGTGCGTTTCAATTAATTCATCCGCCTTCTTAAGAAGGTTCACAAGTTCATCTTTGGATTTCTTCTTGGTGGTCTTTTTATCATTTGATGCGTTAACTGGTGTGTCAATATTAATTTTGACCTCAGGCTGTTTGGCATAAAACTGCTCTTTTAATTGACGTTTATCATCAGTTGACCTTGATGACTTACGTTTATAGCGGCGACGCCATATTAACAGGGCAATAATGATAATTAATAGAATAATATACCATTTGCTACCATCACTTTTTGTTTCGGTAGTGACGGTGGTTTGTGTGTCATTGGCATTCTGTGATTGATCGTCTGTATTTGCCATAGGAATAACGACACCTTGTTGCGTGTTTTCGTTGGTATTATCTATTGAGTTATTAGCGCTGCTAGGTGTGTTGTTACTAGAGATTACTGCAGTCTGCTGATTATCAAGCGTGGGTGCACTGGTGTTTGGGTGCTCTGGTTCTGCAGTTGTATTTGGCGCTCTAACCGTTGGCTTAGTCTTGACTGGAGCAGGTGCAGGCGCTTTAGGGGTGAGGTATTGTGTATGCCTTAGGTTATAAAGTTTTAAACCATCTTCAAGCTCAGCTTTAGTGCTTGGAATTAAAAGCTTCTGATTAATATTAACAATATTATCATTAATTGAGGGGTTTTCTTTGGCATTGATTCCTTTAATTGCAGCAATCATATCTTTGTTAGGAATGCCCGAGATACTGTGTTTACTGGCAATGCGCCATAATGAATCACCGGATTTAACGGTGTAGGTGGTAATCGCAAAGCTCGGCACCGTAAATGCTGCAGTCATTAGAATAAGTGATTTGAGATAAAGTCTGGTACTTTTTTTCACAGCCTCTCCTTAATATAAGTCATTAATCTAAGGCGTGATTGTAATCGAAAATGGCAGCAATGACTATACGCTAAGCTTAATATGTTTCAAGCGCACACCTACTAAGAATAAACAAGCAAAGTAACTAAAGATGCCAACACCTATGATCATAGATAAATGTAAAACTCGGCTTTTAAAGCTAAGTGCTAACCAATAACCTATATCCTGTTTAAGATAATATAAAATAATAAGCATAGCGCTTGCTGAGATAATGGCTCTGACAATAAGCGTGAATGTCGCAAGATCAAGGTGCGCATGGGTGATACGTTTTAATGTGAGATATAATAACAATGCGTTAATAGCTGCGGTAATCGTTGTTGAGATGGCTAATGCCAGATAACCTAAATGATGCGTTTTAAGGATTAAGATCAATATAATATTACTTAGAATATTGCAGATAATGCAGATCACGCCAATCTTTAATGCCGCTTTGGTATGTCCTTTGGCATAGAGTGCTGAGATAAATACTTTGATAAGCACAAAGGCAATCAGTCCAATAGCAAAACAGATCAAGGCACGTTGCGATTGAATGACATCAAAGGCGCTAAATTTACCATATTGGAATAGCGTAATGAGAATCGGTGCCGATAGTACGCTCATCGCAAAGGCTGCAGGAATGGTGATGATCAGGCTAAGTTTTATCCCCCAATTCACGATTTGACTAAAATTATGTGCTGAGGTTTTAATGTTACTTAATTTCGGCAAGATGGTAGTGGCAATTGCAATGCCAAAAATCCCTAAAGGAAACTGATTTAATCGATCAGGATAATATAGCCATGACAAGCTGCCAACGGCTAGAAATGAGGCAAAAACAGTATCAAGCAATAAGCTGATTTGCACGACTGAAGCACCAAGAATACCGGGTAATAGTGATTTTAATATGCGCTTTAAATGATAACTGGGTTTGCGCAAACTCAGTGTGAGTTTAACACTTAATCGTTTTACACATATGAATAGAATGATACTTTGAATGAATCCTGCGATAAACACACTCCAAGCAACAGCATAAATCGGTACTCTAAAATGCGAAGCACTTAGGATAAAGCTGATCATGCAGATATTTAGTATGCAGGGCATGAGTGCCGGAATATTAAAATGCTCATAGCGATTCAAAAGAGCAGAGAAAAGCGCGGAAATGGAAATGAAAAACACATAGGGAAACATGATTTGTAGCAATTCTTTGGCAAGAACAAATTGCGTTTGATCATGATAAAAGCCAGGGGCGAAAATCATCACCCAAATGCTGGCAAAGATAATACCTGTTAATGAGATCAAAAAGCTTGCTAAGGCAATAATGTTGAGCAAGGTAGAGAATAAATAATTTAAACGTTTATGAGATGATTGTTTGCTTAAACTTGGCACGAGCACTTGTGTTAATGATCCTTCGACAAACAAGCGGCGCATAAAATTAGGTACGCGAAAGGCAACCAAAAAAGCCTCCATTGTCGCAGTAGCGCCAAAGTATTTCGCAAAAAGCATATCGCGAATAAATCCCAAGATACGTGAAATTAGTGTGATGAAACTAAGGGTAAATGTTGATTTAAATAGGGGGGTGTTTTGCTTTCTCAAATAAATGCCCTTACTAATCACTTAACTACTAGGTGAATATGAATATTGGTGAGTACCTGCCCCTTGCGGGATCTCTCATTCAGCTTAAGCTGCGCGGGTGAGGGGGAAGTTAGAGCGAATTAAAACTTTGCATTCCCTGGGGTGCGTGGGAATGGAATCACATCACGAATATTCGGTACACCAGTGATATAGCCCAATAGACGCTCAAAACCAAGCCCAAAGCCACAATGTGGTACTGTGCCATAGCGACGTAAATCACGATACCAATATAAGCCTTCAGCATCGACACCGGTTTCAGCAATGCGCTTATCCAGTACTTCAAGACGTTCTTCACGTTGACTGCCACCGATAATCTCACCAATACCCGGCACCAATACATCCATTGCTGCAACAGTTTTATTATCGTCATTCAAACGCATATAAAAGGCTTTGATATCCTTTGGATAGTTCATTAAGACGACTGGGGATTTGAAATGCTCTTCACACAAAAAACGCTCATGTTCAGATTGTAGATCCAAGCCCCACTCAACCGGATAGTCAAATGTCTTGCCACAGCTTTTTAAGATCTCAATGGCATCTGTATATTCAACGCGAATAAAGTCATTGTTAACAACAGAGTTTAATTTATCCATCAGGCCTTTTTCCATAAACTGATCAAAGAACTTTAGATCATCTTGGCGCTCATGCATAATGGTTTTAATCACTGATTTTAAGAGATTTTCTGCCAAGTCAGCATCATCATTCAGATCAGCAAAAGCAAGCTCAGGTTCAACCATCCAAAACTCAGCCAAATGGCGTGAGGTATTTGAGTTTTCCGCACGAAATGTTGGGCCAAAGGTATAGACTTTGGATAACGCCATACAATAAGTTTCAACATTTAATTGCCCAGAGACCGTTAGAAATGTTTCACGGCCAAAAAAGTCTTGAGTGTAATCAATCTTGTCCTGATCGTTTTTAGGTAAATTCAACTGATCTAATGTTGAAACACGAAATAACTCACCAGCACCTTCACAATCATTTGAAGTTAAAATGGGTGTGTTAACCCAGAAAAAGCCTTCATCATTAAAGAAGTTATGAATAGCATTGGCTAAAGTATGACGCATGCGCGAAACGGCACCGATCAAGTTAGTACGAACGCGTAAATGTGCATGTTCTCTTAAGTGTTCCATGGTATGGCGTTTAGGTGATACCGGATAGGTTTCAGGGTTATCAATCCAGCCATGAACAATGACCTCATCTGCTTGGATTTCAACACTTTGTCCTTTGCCTTGTGATGCAACCAATGTGCCCGTCACTTCAAGCGCGCAGTCTTTAGTTAGACTCAAGATCTCTGATTGGTAATTAGCAAGTGTGCTTTCAACGATTGCCTGAATGGGATCAAAGCATGAGCCATCGTGAATAGCTAGAAAAGAAAGCCCAGCTTTTGAGTCGCGACGGCTTCTTAACCAGCCTTTAACGGTGACTTTTTGCCCAATAAGACTTGGTGTGGTAAATAGCGCTTTTGCGGTATGTGTTTGTGTCATATTTTTTTCACCTATTACTATGGTTTTTAATTTCTTTAGCATGACGGGGTGTTTATAAAATTATAGTTTTTACTAAAATGCGTAACTCCAGTAACTAAAATTTCGCAAGCGATTATAACGATATTTGAACTTAAGCGGTAGCACAGATTGCAAATTGGCATGAAGACTGACAGGGAAATCGCATTTAAATCCTCTGAATGATTTATAAGCGGTATAACATCTTCTAAAAGCCACTAAAAGTAGATATTCTCTTTGTACCACTGTCCATTGTCGACTAAAATTAGTGAAGATATTATGATGATCATAAAATGATGTAAAAATGGTGGGTCGTGCAGGATTCGAACCTGCGACCAATTGGTTAAAAGCCAACTGCTCTACCAACTGAGCTAACGACCCTAAGACAGGGCACATTATAGGGAATATGGAGTCAATTGCAATATGAACATGAGAAAAAGTAGAAAAAAGGGCGAAAATAATAAATATGCTCGAAGCTTAGGCTTTAGCTTGATCGAAGGGATGGTTGTTATTGTTGTAATGGCAATTGTTATTGCAGTTGCTGTGCCTATGATGATTGGCACCTTTGGACGTGCTAATTCAGAAATTTATTTAGATAAAGTTAAAGCGGCTTTAGAGTTAGGCCGAATCACTGCAATGTCAGAAGCGGTCAACGTCTTTCTGTGTCCAAGCGCGGATGGTGCTACGTGTGCGGCAGTGCCAGCAAGTAACTGGGGTAATAATCGCTTGATTTTATTTACAAGCTCGGATGGAGTGTCGACTGATGTTGACCGTATTATTACAACGATTGAGGCACCTAGTGAAGGTGCCTTTATTTACAGCACAAGTTCTAGTATGCGTAGATATAGACCAAGCGGTCTTTCAGCAACTAATGGAGGGTTAAGATATTGTGCAACCGTTGACAATCAAGGGGCGCAGAGATTTGATAGATCAGTCATAACTAATACAATTGGGCGTGTACGCTTAGGTATTTGCAAGAAAGCACTACCTTGTAATATTTCAGTAACAGGTTCTGCAGCAGAGGATTGTTGATGCAACTATAATATTCCCCATATTTGGGGTTATAGTTAGAGATACACAAAGAGTCTTAAAGAGGTTAAATTTTATATCAAATTGACGGGGCAGATCAAATCACACCGATCACCAAAGCGATCATAAGCTCGATAACTGAAAAGCCCTTGTAATAGGGGCATATCTTTTGAAATAGTCATTAAGATTTAGAACAGATCATCTGTTTTACGGTTGAAAATATTACGATGCTTTTGTGCTTCTTTTTTTTGTGATTGCGAGCGTGTCGGAAAGTCGCGATCGTAATTGGCAAGAAAATCTCCGGCATTACTGACGTATTCACGTTGCTTTTTATTGTCAAAAAGGTGCAGCATTTTAAGAATAATGGACATAACTTATCTAAGTTGTTGTTTCTATTTTGTTGGCGATTATACTAGAATGCCTAACAAAAACCTATACCATGTACAACCGTAAGGCAAATTTATGCGCCCAGGCCCTATTTTTAAAGTATTAGGCATGTTGCTGATGTTCTTTAGTTTGACGATGTTAACACCGATCATCGTCAGCTTGGTTTATCATGAACATAATAGCGAACCTTTTTTATCGAGCTTCTTAATTACATTGATCTCAGGGGTTGTCTTTTGGGCACTTAGCTCTAAGTCAAAAAAGCAGTTGACGGTTAAAGATGGATTTATTGTCGTGATTGCCATTTGGTCAGTGCTTGGGTTTTATGGTGCGATTCCTTATATGTTGTCAAATGGTTTGCATTTGAGCTTTTCTGATGCGGTTTTTGAATCAATCTCAGGGTTTACGACGACGGGTGCTACGGTCATCCATGGTCTTGATTCATTGCCTAAGAGTATCTTATATTATCGTCAGCAAACGCAGCTGTTAGGTGGTATGGGGATTATTATCTTATCGGTGGCAATTCTGCCAATGCTTGGTGTTGGCGGTATGCAGCTATATCGCGCTGAAGCCAATGGTCCATGGAAAGAGAATAAGTTAACCCCAAGAATCGCTGATACGGCCAAAGTGCTGTGGGGTATTTATCTGTTACTCGTTGTGCTGTGTATTATCAGTTACAAATTCGGTGGAATGAATTGGTTTAATGCGATCTGTTATGCCTATTCAACGATTGGTACCGGTGGTTTTGCGCCAACGGATGCATCTATGAGTGGTCAAACGCCGTTGATTTACTCGATCTGTATCTTTTATATGATGGTTAGTGCGACAAGCTTTGCACTGCATTTTACTGCATTTAAGCGTTTATCACTTAAGGTCTATTGGCGTGATCCTGAGTTTCGCGCTTATATCTTTTTTGCTTTTTCGATGATTGTGATTGTTGTATTAACATTGATCTCACAAGATGCAACGAAGAGCAATGATCGCGCGTTTTGGGATGGCTTATTTCAAGTTGCATCATTTGTGTCAAACACGGGCTTTACAGCGGATGCAAATTACCATTTATGGCCATTGTTCTTGCCAATCTTATTAATGGTTATTGGTCTTATTGGTGGATGTGCGGGTTCAAGCTCGGGCGGACTTAAGATCGTGCGCGCGGTACTCTTAAGAAAACAAGCTTTTCGTGAAGCAAGGCGCTTGGTGCATCCTGCGGGCGTTTTTCCTGTGAAATTTGGCAATAAAGTCATGTCAGAAACCGTCATGAGTAGTGTTTGGGGTTTTGTTGCGGCTTATTTTATTTTGTTCGTGATCTTATGGTTATGTATGATGGGGGTCGGCATTGATTCGGTGACGGCATTCTCTGCTGTTGCAGCAAGTATCTCAAACTTAGGTCCTGGTCTTGGGCAAGTGGGGGTGAATTATGCCACCTTACCAACTGAGGCGCATTGGATCTTGAACTTTGCAATGCTCTTGGGACGCTTGGAGGTCTTTACGATTTTAGTATTATTTACACCGGATTTTTGGCGCCGATAATTAGGACATTGGTTGTTGTATGGTGTTGTATTTCTTAAGCTCGTCAGCATCAATTATCCCGTGATTAAAGAGTTTGGTTAATGCCTGCTCTAAGGTTTGCATGCCCTTATTTTGACTGGTTTGCAACACATTATAAAGCTGAGGAATTTTATTCTCGCGAATAAGATTGCGTACAGCCGTGTTAGCAATGAGCACTTCATGTGCTGCGATGCGTCCGCCTTCTTTTTTACGAATAAGTCGTTGAGCAATAACAGCTTGCAAAGACTCTGAGAGCATCGAGCGAATCATTGGCTGCTCATCCCCAGGAAAGACATTAATAACCCGATCAATCGTTTTAGGTGCTGATGAGGTATGCAAGGTGGCAAATACTAAATGCCCTGTTTCAGCGGCGGTTAAAGCCAAACGAATGGTCTCAACATCACGCATCTCACCAACTAGAATATAATCTGGATCCTCACGTAGTGCCGCACGTAGAGCTGCATTAAAGCTTAAGGTATCACGTTTAACCTCACGTTGATTGATGAGGCATTGCTGTGATTTATGGGTAAACTCAATCGGATCTTCAATCGAGATAATATGTCCTTTTTCAGTTTTGTTAATATGATCAATCATTGCGGCAAGTGTCGTACTTTTACCACTGCCTGTGGGACCAGTAACGACAATCAACCCATGTGGTTTATGCATCAGTTCTTTGAAGATCTCAGGTGCTTCAAGCTCATCCAATGTATAAACACTCTCCGGAATCACGCGAAAAACAAGTGCACTGCCGCGATCTTGTTTAAAGGCATTCACCCTAAAACGTGAGTGAAGCTCTGGCAAATGGACAGAGAAATCATATTCTAATGTTCCTTGGAAATGTTGATATTGCTCTGGGCTCATGACTTCATGTAAGTAGCTCTCAAGGTTTTCTTCAATTAATAGCTCATCACTGACAGATTCAATATGTCCATCAATGCGTAGCTTAGGTTTAGCACCACTTGAGAGATGTAAATCCGATGCCTTTTTGCTAATACAAAGCGATAATAATTCCGTGAGGTTCATGTTAAGATATCCTTCTTACTAACTATACCCTCTAAGACTATAGCAGATGAATCATGATCAAGAAGTGCGATTGCGACAAAATTTATCAAAGCTGCAACAACGGATTGAGTTATTAACTATTGATTGTATGATCAAGCCAAAACTATTAGCCGTATCAAAAAAACAATCTATTGAGGCGATGCGTGTGATTTACGATGCGGGTATGCGCACGTTTGCTGAGAGCTTTGTCCAGGAAGCAATTGACAAGATCCCCGTATTGCCAAAGGATATTACATGGCACTATATTGGGCGTCTGCAATCAAATAAGCTTAAAAAAATCGCACAATATTTTGATTGGGTGCATACGCTTAGCAGCATTGAACATGCTCAGAAATTACAGCGTCACTGTGCTGAGTTGGGTAAAACAATGCAGGTGCTGATTCAGATTAATGTTGATCTTGAACCACAAAAATCAGGCATTATGCTTAATGATAGCGATACAATTGAGCATCTAGTTGACTATATTGTGAAATATTGTCCTAATCTCAAACTTTGCGGCTTGATGTGTATGCTTGAGGACACTGGAGAGTATGATAAAGAGTTAGTAAGTTTTGATAAACTTGTTCAATGTAAAGACAATATAAACCAAAAGTTTAAGCTTAATCTGCAAGAGTTATCAATGGGCATGAGTGGTGATATGCCAGCAGCGATTGCCGCAGGCAGCACGATGCTACGTATAGGAAGCACTATTTTTGGCGCGCGTTAAGAGGGAGACTAGGATGTTAAAGAGAGTTTTTTGGAGTTTGATTGCGGCCCTTGTAATTGTCATTGCGATTCTTGCCTTAATTAAGCGTCAAGCTGAGGAGAGGGTTAATGATCCTCAAGCAAAGCACTTTGCGAATGTTGTCGTCTTTGGCGATAGCTTAAGTGATAGTGCTTACCATGGACAAAGTGTTGGCAATAACTATTGGGTTAAACCCAGTGGTATTACCGATAAAATTGGCGCACCAATTACCAGTGAATTAAGTGTAAATGCCCCAACACGTAAGACGTGGTTTAATTATTTTTTAGCTAAGATGCCAACGACTGCGGGAGATAAGTTTTACAATATTAAAGCGTTAAAGCCTAATATGGCTTTTGATCATAATGCGTCATTTGCAACAGCTTCGGCTGAGACCGGTGATTATTATTTAACGGATACAACATGGGCACGTGATAGGAGTGAACAATGCATCAATGGTGTGGGTGATTATGGCACTTATAATTGTGTGCCAGGCATGTTAAAGCAGTTGCAATTATATCTTGCTAATGTCAATAACAAGCCGAACCCAAAAACGCTTTTTATTTTATGGGCTGGGGGTAATGATTTTTATCAAAATATCGTGCGTATTGCGTCAAAAAATGGTCAAGCAATTGCGCATCCAATTGATAATATCGTTAAAGCGGTAAAAATATTGATGCAACATGGCGTGCCTGTAGCAAATATCTATGTGCTTGATCTGCCTAATTTTTCAATGGTGCCAGCATTGACGAATTTAATTGATGAACACATTCATAGTCATATGATGCGTCAAAGTGTGCTAGCAGTGATTTCATCCATTTCACAAATGTATAACTTAAGTTTGCAAACTAATCTTGTGCTGCAGACTTTAGGTGAATTCCCTGCCAATCATGTCTTTCCAATCGATCGACTATTTTTAGATGTTTATTTTAATAAAGACAATGTGTTGGCAAATATTGGTATTACAAAACCTGTTGATTTAACCTGTGCCGATGCGAAAGGTTTGCCGTATTGTAATGGCTTTTTATTCTATAACGGCATGCATCCTACAACAACGGTGCATCGTTATTTAGCAAGTCAGCTGCTTGATTATATTCAGATGACCTAAAGCGCTCGAAGTCTTCACGCACTTCGGGTAATACGCGTTGAATGCGCTGGGTTTTAGTGTTGATAAAAACCCAATTGGTTTCAGCCTTGGCAACGATTTCACCGCGTTGATTGATAAATTCATATTTGCGTAGTGCGGTTGAGCGCTTTATCTCATCAACCCACGTTCTAGCCTCAATAACCTCGTTTAAGAAAACCTGCTTGATGTAGTCAATAAAGTGGGTTTTGGCAACCCATGTACAATGGTATTGATGATAACGCTTGGTATTCCAACCGCAGGCGTCTGAATGCATTACCGCAATATCCTGCATCCATTTGATATAGACGATATTGCTAACATGTTTGTTAGCGTCGATATGCTCTGCTATCACATTAAAATGTGTTTTGAATGTTTGCATAAATTATTCCTTTAATTGAAATTAGGCATCTATTATTTCAACACCCCGCCTCGCAAGCTTAAGCACCCCTCTTGCAAAGCATAGGTTTATAGGGATCTTTTCTATTCATTTAATTCT
>JAHDDB010000118.1 GCA_020629575.1 Caedibacter sp.
GCAAACCTCATATAGCTTGATTACATAAACCTCAGATAAGTTGATTACTCTCATACTGATACAGTGCTTTTTGTACCTGATACGTTGGATGAGCATGATCCCAGAAAGCATAGCGCCACGGGTCATTACACATTTGTCCACTGGTTGAAGCCATAATCGCTGCTTTGATATCAGCAGATAACGGTACTTTATTAATGTACTCTAGATTGTTTTCACCTGTTGCATTTTTCATGAGCAGCATTCGATAAAAAGCATTTGGATCCTCAGATTTGGCATTTAAATGTGTTGCAAAATACCCACCTTGCCAACAAGATTGCCCTATCACCTTGGGATCTAGTCGCGTATGATAGGTTTGATTGAACTGCTCTGGGTCTTTTAACATTGATTCAAACATCGCATCAATACCAATAAATTTAACATTGCTTTGAGATGCTGCAAACTGCTTTAATAAAGTGTTGTGTAGGTTGCTCATATAACTTAACACAGCCTCATTGCCCAACTCTTTTGATTCAATGGTTAATGCTAAATTTGGCAATCCAATAATTAATGCATTATCTGCACCAACTTCGCCAATTGAGGAAATAATCTTACCAACAACCTGACTCACCGCATGATCCATTGCTTCTTTGCTCATCGATTTATCAGCTGTAAGATAATCATTGGCACCAATAAAGAAGATTGCCAGTTTATTCTCACCTTGCGGCCAGCTTTGCTTATCTAACTGATACAGTTTAACTTCTGCCGCTAGATTATAAGGTAAGCCAAGGCTCGCCCAGCTTGGTGACAATACAACCGTGGCACCACCAACCGAGTAGTTGCTCACTTCAACGTCATAAGGCTTAAGCATATTTTTAAGCTGCACTGCCCATACATTGCCATTAGAAAACATGCCAGTATAGTAAGGGATAGATTTTGGAATTAATCCGCCTGAGAACTTATAAATATTGCCTTGATCACTTAAACTATCGCCAAAAATTAAGACACGATTGACATGTTCAAGCGCACTTCCCTTGATAGCTAATGCACTTGAGCAAGCGGACACGGTAAAGCTTGGAATATTATAGTTACCTGACAAGGTATAGCTATGCCATGATTTTTGATAATCCTGAGCAAGATTACCATGTTCAACCTCAATCTCACCATTGAGCTTCTTAAAGATTGCATTATTGCTTGTCCAATCATTACTTAACAAGTATTGAACGCTACCGGATCGCGCCTTGGCATCTATAGAAGGCACAAAAGATATATGAATATCTGAAGTCGTATGACTAAACGTATTGCTATTGGTATATCTACCCGCTAAGTAATATTGATTGGGTAAAATTTCTGTACTGAAACTTGATCCGGCATTATCGCCATCTAACTTAAAAGTCACTGGATAAGGGCAATTATTCTCTAAGAATAATTCTGATCTTGCATCTGCATTGCTTAGTGCTGCACATCCGATTAAAGATAATGCCATAACGGCTGATAATGATTTTTCATTTGTACGAAACATATATGACTCCTTCCTAGGTTTTAACAAACATTGATGCGTACTTTTGGCGTGCCACTTGGACGGTTCCACCAAGTTGATGTCTCATTGAGATTTTCTGTCCACCAATCATAAACAGACATCGTCAGCGCACCTTGTAAAGGGGCAACATACATGGTATTAGTCCACAGCCCTGGCGTTAATGTCAAGCGGATTTTGCCGATAATATTGACAATGGAATCCCCTGATTCTTTAACCGTAATTTCTTCATTTAACGGTGGTGAATTATAACTTGCTGTTGCGATCTGCCCTAATGACACCTCACTATCTTGCGCAATAACTTTTTTTAAATGCGTTTCTTTTGCCGTCACCTCAATCGGGTTAACGCAATTGTTTTTAACCGTGACATCAATACCAACATTTGCCAAGGCTGTCACAGGTAACAAACAGCCTAAACTATATATATATTTCATCTTCATTTTGTTCTCCTTAACTAACGATATGCTCGATAATATCCTGATAATCACTATTGTTTTTGATGTAGTGATAATTAAATGATAGCAGTCCTCCATAGCCATAAGTATTGTAAGGATCCCATAAATAAACCGTGGCACTCTTTGTTGGAAGACCATTGATACCCAAGCTTGGCGCCTCAAATTGCAAACCATCTTGTGATAACTGATCAAAGGTTAAATAGTAATAATGACCATTGAAATTAAATTCATCTGCATTCTGCGCATAGAAATCTTGGTTATCATAACGTTTGCCAAGCTTAGCAACAGGTGCGATCCCTTGATAAATATAATTACTCTGTGTACCAAAATCCCCGGATAATAACACTCGTTTTTGAGCACTTGCATCGGCTTGATCAACAGAATTTTTCACGGCCACAATCCAGCTTTGATTACTTGGTAGTAATGATGTCCATGGATAAAGTGCATATTGTTTGAAGTTATTTTTTAACACACCGACATGCTTAAATAGCTCTAGCGCACTAAGGGAGGACTTATCATATGCGGCAAGCTTCACATCTGCATTACAATGATCAAAACCTGATTCACCCATACATTGATTTAAATTGTGCTCAATGGTCGTCATATTAGTTTTGGCAATCTCTTTAAAATGGGTCAATATGCGACGCAGATCACTACCATCCTCTGTGAGATTTGATAAACTTTGTGCTGCCGAATAAATGCTTGCCTGCGCATTGTATAAATCAAAGAGCTTTTTTGATTTCTCATCAAAATACTCTGGTGCTTTGGCATCCTCAACAATACTACTACTGTCAATCTCTGAAGGTAACCCGATATTAACTGCACCAGCTGATTTTAACTGTGAATACGTTTTTGCTTTGTCAATTTGCTGTAACTGATACGAATAACCCGTGGTTGCTTTATCATCAGCAATATACTCCATAATCGCATTGGCAACCCCAATACACTTATCCATGTTATCGGCATTACAATATAAAAATCCGTCTTTAACGCCCGCTTTATTTAGAATCGAATTAATTGATGATGGATTGCCGCCAACTTGCTTAATCGTAATGCTAATGCTCGTCTTAAGACCAAGATTTTTTGATGCTGCTTTAACACTCATCAATGCATCAACAAAGGTGGCATAGCTGATATTAAGTTGCGATTTAAACTCACTCATAGCAACAGAAGATTCCATATCAATATTGATTGACGCTAACAAATATGAACCTAATGACTGCCCAACGACAAGGCTACTACCACAACGCTTTGCAAATAACTGCGGTGTCTGGCGATACATCTGACCATCTTGATTGAGTTTCACGCGTGAATTTAAACGCACTTTGCGATAGGTTTTTGATAAAAAAGTAAGCCTTAATGCATTACTTTTGTTTTGCTGTGAACTCAAATAGGAAGCCTGCAAACTGCCTGATAGTAATCCGTAATTACCTTTAATTGTTGAGTTGATATTAAGCTCCTGGGCAAGCTCTTGTTCTTCTTTTATAAACTTCAAGCTCAGACTCCCCTCAGAAACACCAAAAGAAACCTCATCATCTTTGGGTAACTCGATACAATTAACCGCCGCTAATGCATTATCTAGCGGCATGACACCAACACCAAGCTCAGCATAGTCAATCACCGCCAGTGGGCTGCCCACAAGTGATTTGGACTGCATGATATTAGTTTGATCACCCTCTATATGATGACTGATCGTTTGATATTGTTTAATAAGCTCAGTCGCATTGCTAATACTTATACCTGAGATCATTGCTAATGTAATTAATGCCATATTCCTTATCATTTCCACTCTCCTTTTATAACGATATCTTATTTACTATTACCCCCCTATTGCTCTCTCCTGAGAAATTCTGAGAAACTACTTCTATTAGTCTGATATTTAGGAAATTATAAAATCATTAATAAACAAGCTGGCTTTCTAGGGCAAAGTGATCCGATAAATCAAGCATCCCATAAGGTGCATACGGCACTTTAAGCCCACCATCATACATCGCATTCTCATCTGGCGCCCTTAACACCAAAATTTGTGAGGTTTGTGTTATTGGCTGCTCGTAATCCTTGATTGCTAAAACATAATCCAACATTTCACGGGAGTCATCGGTATTCATCTTATTCTTAGTGAAGTCAGATGAGTAAGGTACTAAGGCTTGATTAATCCAATGTACTGCTTGCAATACATGCGGCATGATATTGCGATTATACTGCACTTTACCTTTTTCCCACCAGTTTATATTTAGGTCTCCTGCCAATAATACTGGATCAGTATTTGGAATATTTCTACTTTGAATAAAGCTATATATTTGTTGAAATTGTCGATCTCGTGCGGCAATCGCCTTTTCATCATTCCATGCTTGAGTATGCGTACCAAAAACATTGTAAAGCTTACCTTTTTTACTGATTTTAACCCACTGAATCGCCTTGTGAGCACCACAATCTGAGCCAGTACAATCACTATAGATCAGTGCATCGTTTTGCACAATTGGCCAACGGCTAAATATAACCACACCACTGGTTAACCTTGGATCAACCTCACTGGGGTAAACTGGACCATAATGGTAAGGATAAGATTTGCTCATTGCGGCAATAAAGTGCTCACGATGTGATTTGTCAAACAACTCCTCAGCAACAACAACATCATAATGCTGGATTTTAGTCGGGATAATCACTGCCCTTTTACTAGCCATATTCATACGTGTATTCCCTACGGCAAAGTAAAAAGGGTTTAACTGCACATTATAGGTTAAAACGTTTAATACATTAGCTTCTTCATTAACTTCAGATGCCAATGCTAGCTGTGGCGCATCAAGCACAAAGAAAATATCATCGGTACTTTGCACACTAGCGCCGTGATGTACAATGCCTACATACAAATTAAAAGCTTGTCCATCATGTGTAAATATCTCTTTTTTGCTGATAAGCTGAGTATTATAAGGGAAATTACTCGGTGTTGGTTTATGATCAAAAAATGTTATTTTGCTACGCCCATCATCTGTGTACACTGCACTATCAGAAGACATAACACTAGAGCCAATCCAATCCCCTCTAACACACAGATTAAAATCAATGCGATTAAATGCTTTTTGATGACTTAGATCCGTTAATGTGCTGACAAAACAATATGTCTGACCATTTTTAATCCCTTTGTTATAGTTGATATCAAACAAAGGTGCATATCCATAAGGTGAGATATCATTACCATATCCCTTGTATGCATTAGTAGAAATTGCTTGTGATGATGCACCTGTATTGAAAGAAGACTGCGCTTTTAATGCTCTATTTGTATTATTAATAAACTCAATATGATATTCCGCATATGACAGACCACTACATAACAAACTAAGCATTAAGATAGATTTTTTCATCATAGTTTCCTTTTATCCTTTTTTATTTTCAACCCATCATTGGTTTAATAAAACTCTAATCACTTAAAAAATTTTAAATAACTAGTAAAAGTACTCAATAGTTATATCTTAGGGTTTTTCCCTGTTAACCATTTATCGGTTTTTGGCTATCTTAGCACTGCCCCCATCAAGCCCATGAATTGCTTATGTGCTTGATGGCATATGCAGCTACAAACAACATATGGCATTTATAAATTAATAAAAAAGGAGAAAAGTGTAATGCACTATTATGCATGGAGTATATTAAGATCAAATAGCGACCTTAATCAAAAAATGACAAAACCTGAGATGAAAGTAATTTGGACTATTGGTGGTATCTGTGCCATATCTGTTATGGCAGTTTCAGCTATTGCTATTTTTTTGTTGTAGTCATCTTGTGTTACCCCTCTTAAAAACCCTCATTCCCAAGCAATAGAAAATCAAGTTATACGCTTTAATTTTGATTGCATTTTCCATCATAACCATAAGAACCTGCACATACATTTAACCATACATTAATAGGATTCCCAAAATTATCACTGCCACTTAATTTGTGTGATTGAGCAGCACCCCAATTTCCACTACCACCTGGTCCATGCCACGTAGCTATATAAAACACACCATTAACTCCTTTGCTATAGAATTTTTCCCCTTTATCATAGATGTGTGCATTATATAAGGTAAGCCAAGAGCTGCTATCATGATATCGTACTTGTGTTTTATCACTCAATGCACCTTCACCATAATTCGTAGAGTTAGTTAAGCCATTATTGACCCCTCCCATTCCTTCAGCAATATTATAATTGGAGCCACCAAGATTCCAATCCATAGCATTTCTTCCTGTCACATCAGTCATTGCATGCAATAAATATCCAGATTTTTGTAACGAATCTATTAATCTAAACTCATTAATGTTATACATCCAACACAATCCAGCGGTCCAACTATAATATGTAGTATAATTCGCCCGAGTAAAGAACTGATCTGATTGATAGTGTTTTGAGGGTATCGCGTTAATATATAAAGGTTTGTTAGTCCCATCCTTACATGTTGATATTACTTTCCCATCAAATTGAGTAATTCTCCCGCAAACAGCATAAGACCCCACTTGCTTTGTCATAAAATAATCTATACCGATCTCACTATCACCATTATTATTTGTTTGATCAGAAGCTCCTTTAAACTCTGGCATCGCTAAATTAAATCCATTATCCACATTCCAATAAAACGCCCCCATATATCCATTGTCAGAGCTTGAACTCTTCCAATACAGTTTGGTGTCCGTATCATAATTATATAACGTAACATGATCTGTTATTTCTTGAGGCGTCAACCTTTTTGAACCAGATTCAAATGTTAGCTTCATATAAATAGGCGCTTCATGTAGCCCATTAGCAAAAATGGGATATCCACTTGCTAAAGCACCATTTGTCGTAATCTCCATATGGGTCACTATTAGTAAATTGCTCTTATCTTTGACTTTATAACTTACAACTGCTGGTTTACTTCTCACACCAGCGCTATCTTCAACTTCTACAGATATACTATAATTGTTGGAGTGGTGAGAGCTATAAGCTGGTGCTGTAAACACTGGATTATAGACATTGCCCGCACTTAAACAATTACCACAGCTCGCACTCCAATAATAATTATTACTCGGGATACTGCGCCCTTTTCCGGCGCTTGCTTGCGCATTTAAACGCGTATCCTGACCTTCAAGAATATCCTGATCTCAGCTCTGACGCATAAGCCTATCAAACTCTATAATACAAGGATTTTATACTTT
>JAHDDB010000119.1 GCA_020629575.1 Caedibacter sp.
ACTTTACAAGGAGAAGAATTAAATGAATAGAAAAGATCCCTATAAACCTATGTTTTCAAGAGGGGTGCTTAAGCTTGCGAGGAGGGATGTTGAAATAGAAAAAGTGCGTAGCCTCAGTTATTTATCTGAATCGTTATAGTAGGCGTTAACACCTTTAAGAATTTTAAGCGCTTTTAAGCGCGCTTCCGCTTCAGCTAGAATCTGACGCGCTTGTTCGACCTCTACTTTGTCGCTATCACGCGCTTTCTTTAATGCTTCTTCGGCTTGTTGACGCGCCTTCTCAGCAGCAGCTTCATTAAGATCCTTAGCACGTTCCATCACATCAGAGAGAATAATCACTTGATGTGGCTGGACTTCTAAGATGCCGCCTGAGATATAAAGCGTATCTTTTTCATTATTTTCACGTTCAATGCGGACGACACCAGGTGGTAAGGTCGATAAGAGCTGTGTATGACCAAAGGCAATACCCATCTCCCCTTCCGTGCCTCTGAGGCTTACCATTTTAGCACGCGCCTCATAGACTGAACCTTCTTGACTAACCACATTGACTGTAAGTAGTTTATCAGACATCACTGATACCTCTTAGATTGATTTTGCTTTTTCAATCGCTTCTTCGATGGTTCCAACCATATAGAAAGCTTGTTCAGGTAAGTGATCATATTCACCTGCAACAATCGCTTTAAAGCTTGCAATCGTATCTTTCAATGGCACATATTTACCAGGGTTTCCGGTAAAGACTTCAGCCACGTGGAATGGTTGTGATAAGAAACGTTGGATCTTACGTGCACGTGATACGGTTAACTTATCTTCTTCAGATAGCTCATCCATACCTAAAATTGCAATAATATCTTTTAGCTCTTTATAGCGTTGAAGCGTTTGCTGAACACTGCGTGCTACTTCATAATGCTCTTGACCAACCACTAATGGATCCAACTGGCGAGATGTTGAGTCTAACGGATCAACTGCAGGGTAAATACCTAACTCAGCGATTTGACGTGACAATACGATTGTTGCATCCAAATGCGAGAAAGTTGTTGCAGGTGATGGATCTGTTAAGTCATCCGCAGGAACATATACGGCTTGAACAGAGGTAATTGAACCTGTTTTTGTCGAGGTAATACGCTCCTGCAATACACCCATTTCATAGGCAAGTGTTGGCTGATAACCAACGGCAGATGGCATACGTCCTAAAAGTGCTGATACTTCTGTACCTGCTAATGTGTAACGGTAGATATTATCGATAAACATCAATACATCACGGTTCTCATCACGGAAACTCTCAGCAATCGTCAAACCTGTTAATGCCACACGTAAACGGTTTCCTGGTGGCTCATTCATTTGCCCGTAAACCAATGATACTTTATCTAATACATTAGAATCTTTCATCTCATGATAAAAGTCATTACCTTCACGTGTACGCTCACCAACACCCGCAAACACAGAGAAACCACTATGCTCTTTAGCAATGTTATTGATAAGCTCCATCATGGTGACGGTTTTACCAACACCAGCACCACCAAATAAGCCAACCTTACCACCTTTAGCAAATGGACAAATAAGGTCGATTACTTTAATCCCTGTTTCAAGAATCTCAGCACTTAACGCTTGATCTTCAAATGCAGGGGCTTTTTTATGGATTGGTTGTTTTTCATCAGACTTGATTGGTCCACACTCATCGATTGGGTTACCCAATACATCCATAATGCGTCCCAAAGTACCATGCCCTACAGGAACTGAAATTGGCGCATTAGTGTTTTTGACTTCCAAACCACGCTTTAAACCGTCAGATGAACCCATCGCAATACAACGCACGACACCGTCACCGATTTCTTGTTGTACTTCTAATGTTAATCCTGTTTCGTTAACAATTAGCGCATCATAAACTTTTGGCACATTATCGCGCGGGAAAGTTACGTCAATCACCGCGCCGATAATTTGGCTAATTTTACCCATACTCATTTTTATGTCCTCTTAAATTTAAACTGCCGCAGCACCGGAGACAATCTCCGCGAGCTCCTGCGTAATCATTGCTTGACGTGCTTTGTTGTATTGCAACTTCAGTGAATTAATAATATCACCGGCGTTATCAGTTGCATTTTTCATCGCTAGCATTCTGGCTGCCTGTTCACACGCGAGATTTTCAACCACGCCACAGTAAACTTGTGACTCGATATAACGCACTAACAACACATCTAATACGCGCTTAGCACCTGGCTCATACAAGTAATCCCAATGCCCTGTAATCGACTTATCTTCTTTTACAGCGCCTTCTTTCGGTTTAAGGATTGGTAATAACTGCTCTTTAGTCGGTTGCTGTTTGATGGTGTTGACAAACTTATTGCTAAACAGCATTAAGTTATCAAGCTTATTTTCATCAAATGCTTTAACCATTACCGATACGGCACCAGTAATTGAACTTATTGTGTCACCATCATGAAAGTTGGCAACAGAGACAATATTCACCTGACGTAAACGCTTAAAAAAGCTTTCCGCTTTAGAACCAATCAAGCATAAATCAACTTCAACTTTCTGCTCTTGGTAATGCCTAATTGACTTTAATACCTCTTTAAACAAATTAATATTCAAGCCACCACATAAACCACGATCTGTTGAGATAATTACCATACCAACACGTTTAACTTCACGTGCTTGGAAGTACGGATGTGTATACTCCATGCTTGCACGTACAACGTGATGAATAATATCAAGCGCATAATGAGCGTAAGGCCTTGCTTCTTCCATACGATCACGCGCCTTGCGCATCTTACTGGCTGCAACCAACTCCATCGCACGCGTAATTTTCTGGGTATTCTTAACGCTGTTAATTTTAGTACGTATTTCACGACTACCAGACATGATACCCTCCTATTACCAAGATTGCGTTTCTTTGCACTCTTTGATCACTTTTTCAAGTTGAGCGGCAATCTCATCGTTATAGTTGCATGTTTTATTGATCTCATCCATCAATGCTTTATGCTGACTTTCAGCAAAAGCATGTAACGTGGCTTCAAATGATCCAACTTTGCTCAGCTCAATCTCATCTAAATGGCCTTTATCAACAGCATATAACGACAATGCCATTTTAGCGATACTAAGTGGGGAGAATTGCTTTTGCTTCATCAATTCCATCACACGCTCACCACGCTTTAATTGCGCGCGTGTTGCATCATCTAAATCTGAGGCAAATTGTGAAAATGCTTCAAGCTCACGATATTGTGCTAGTGCCAAACGTACACCACCACCTAGCTTTTTAATGATCTTAGTTTGCGCTGATCCACCCACACGCGATACTGAGTTACCTGCGTTAATCGCCGGACGAATACCTGCATTAAACAAATCTGTCTCTAAGAAAATCTGACCATCGGTAATTGAAATCACGTTGGTTGGAACGAATGCTGAAATGTCCCCTGCTTGTGTTTCAATAATTGGTAACGCGGTTAGTGAACCTGTTTTACCTTTTACTTCACCGTTTGTTGCTTTTTCAACGTACTCAGCATTAACACGTGCTGCACGCTCTAACAATCTTGAATGAAGATAGAAAACATCCCCAGGATACGCTTCGCGCCCTGGCGGACGACGTAACAATAATGAAATCTGGCGATATGCCCATGCTTGTTTTGTTAAATCATCATAAATGATCAAAGCATCTTCACCGCGATCACGGAAATACTCACCCATCGCACAACCAGCGTAAGGTGCTAAGTATTGAAGTGCTGCTGAATCAGCGGCATTAGCTGCAACAATAATCGTATGTGCTAAGGCATCATGCTCTTCTAGTTTGCGAACAACTTCAGCTACTGATGACGCTTTTTGACCAACAGCAACATAAATACACTTCACACCTGTATCTTTTTGGTTGATGATCGCATCGATTGCTACTGCTGTTTTACCGGTTTGTCTGTCACCAATGATTAATTCACGTTGACCTCGCCCTATTGGTACCATGGCATCAATTGCTTTAATACCTGTTTGCACTGGTTGATCAACTGATTGACGCCAAATCACCCCAGGGGCTACTTTTTCAACGGGTGAAGTTACATCTGTTTTGATATCACCTTTGCCATCGATTGGGTTACCTAAGGCATCAACAACACGACCTAATAACGCTTCACCTACTGGGACTTCTAAAATACGTCCTGTGCAATACGCTTTTTGGCCTTCTTGAATATGCTCATAATCACCTAAGACAACGGCACCAACTGAGTCTTGTTCAAGGTTAAGTGCTAGACCATAAACACCACCAGGCAATTCAATCATCTCACCTGCGGCAACTTCATTTAGGCCATGTATTCGGATAATACCATCGGAAACAGAGACAATCGTACCTTCTGTTTTTGTTTGTGGCGCATTGTCAAACTTGGCAATACGCTCTTTTATTAATTCACTAATTTCTGCTGGAGTAAGCTGCATAGTCTTTATTCCTATTAATCTTGTTTAAGCTTGTAGCTCGTGCTGTAATTTTTGAAGCTTGCCTTTGATTGAGCCATCGATAACATGGTCCCCAATCTCAATTATTGCTCCACCAATCAAACTCGCATCAACTGCCACGTCAATTTCAATTGCGCACTGATATTTTTGCTCAAGTTTTGTTTTTAATTTTTGAATTTCTGCATCAGAAGTTTCAAATGCTGTCGTGATCTTGGCTTTTTTTGCTTTCTCATCTTCAGCTTTATGCAATAAAAACAACTTATAAATCGTTGGTATCACTGTCAAACGATTATGCTCTGCAGCTAATTTGACAAAGTTTTTACCATGCTCATCAAGCACGTCTTTTAAGACATCAAATATCAATACGGATACATCTGACTGAGAATAGGCAGGATTATCAAGCAACAATGCGACCTCATTATCTGTCACACATTCTGACAGATTAAGTAGCATATTATTCCAGTTTGCAACGGCATTATGTGCTTTAGCATACTCGTAAGCAGCTTGCGCATAAGGTCTTGCAATAGGCGTTAAGTCTGCCATGATCTTACCTCTTAAAGTTCAGCTGCCATTTCTTCCAATAAATGATTATTGGTCGTCATATCAATGTTTTTACCAATAAGCTTTTCAGCACCAGCAACAGCAATACCTACAACTTCTTTGCGTAGCTTTTGCTTCATTGCAATCATATGTGCTTCAGCTTCATCATTAGCCGCTTTACGAATACGATCTGCATCAACACGTGCTGCTTCTTTGGCTTCTTCATCGATTTGCATCGCACGCATATTCGCTTGCTCAATAATTTTAGTCGCTTGCGCTTTTGCTTCATGAATTAGCTCTTGTGCTTTTCTTTTAGCAACTTCTAGCTCTTTTTCCGCGCGATCAGCGGAAGCCAAGCCATCAGCAATCTTTGCACGACGCTCATCCATCGCCTTTTTCAACGGTGGCCAAACGAACTTCATGGTAAAACCGACAAAGATGATAAAAGTGATCATCTGGCCGATTAAGGTAATATTAATATCCATGATTTCTCCTTGTGGATATGTTCAGGATTTATCGTTAATTATGCACCTAGTGCTTTTGTTGCAGCTTCTGCTAAACCGTTAATTGCTAATGGGTTTGCATATAAAACCAAGAAACCGATTGCGATTGAGATTGCCGCGAACGCATCAACGAAAGCCGCTACGATAAACATACGACCTAGTAACATACCGCTTAATTCAGGTTGACGTGCCACACCCTCTAGGTATTTACCACCTAACACACCAAAGCCGATCGCAGTTCCTAATGCAGGTAAAGCAATCAATAACGCAACGGCAATTGCTGTTAGACCGTTTAATTGACCTAGTACTTGTAATGACATTTCCATTTTTTTCTCCTTAGTTGGTTTTTTTAGTTTTAGTTTTTGACTCTTTTAATTCTTAATTTTTATTAATGATCATCTTGTGCAAGATTCAAATAAACCACTGTTAGCATCATAAATACAAACGCTTGAATCACGATAACTAAGATGTGGAAAATCGCCCATAATCCGCCCAATGTCCATTGAATCCACCACGGCAATAAAGCAATCAAGATAAAGATCAGCTCCCCTGCAAATAAGTTACCGTACAAACGCAGTGATAATGACAACGGCTTAACGACTTCATCAATAATTCTAAAAGCGATATTTAATGGGAAAGCCCAGATACCAAATGGTGCACTTAAGATCTCTTTTAGCAAACCAAAGCCACCTTTCGCCTTCAGGTTATACCCAATAATCAAAATAAAGACGCTCAATGATAACGCAAAGGTTAAGTTAGGATCAGCAGTTGGTACAATCTTAAAGTATGCTTCAGACGAACCACCAAACCATACGATTAAACGCCCTGCCAAATCTACTGGAATCAGATCCATAAAGTTCATCAATAACACCCATACGAAGATCGTAATCGCAAGCGGGGTAACAAAGTCACGCTTATGATGATAGGTGTCAGCTACTGCGCCATCGATCCATTCACATATCAGCTCAACTCCATTTTGGAACTTACCTGGGGTGTCTGAACTTGCTTTTCTTGCTGCTAAATACATTAAGCTTAAGAAAAACACGCCCAATACAATACTGACTATAAGGGTGTCTAAGTTTAGCGTCCAGAATGAAGAATCGCCCAAGCTCACCTGCCAATGGTGAAGATGGTGTCTTACATATTCTGAAGAAGTTAAGCTTTCTCCTGCCATATCACTCTTCTCTTATTCGTTTAGGGTTTATTTTAAATGGGTTAACTTCATAAAAAGCGGCATAAACCACATTGCCAGCTGCAATACCAAAAGCCCCGCAATATACGGCAGAAACTTCGGTTGTACATAAATTGCAATTAACACAGTGCCCACAGCAACCATAACTAATTTTGCAAACTCACAGGCATATAAAATGCACACTTCTTTGAAAGGATGATATTGCGCTTTGCGCAAAAAAAGACGTAATAAAAAGATAACATTGGCTACAAACATCAAACACGAGCCTAACAGGAAACCAACGGCATAGCTTTTACCCCATAAAAGACATAGCAAGCTCCCTAGGATCACAAGGATCATTTGGAAAGCAAAAAAGTGCCTTTTATATAGTTTTCGGTTTGCTAGCATCGTTAGATTTTATCCCTTAATTTTACGCCAAGCAGTATATAGAGCGTAAGCTATCGGCGCAAGCGAAAAGTGTT
>JAHDDB010000120.1 GCA_020629575.1 Caedibacter sp.
TAAACACCCCGTCAGCCTGCGGCTGCCACCCCTCTTGCAAAGAGGGGAATTAGGCAATGGTGATTTTATATTCCCCTCTTTGCAAGAGAGGTGCCGAGTTTGCGAGGCGGGGTGTTGAAATAGAAAAAGTGCATGATCTTATGTAAATAAAAACCAAACCAGGAGGGTTTATGAAACATTCATCTTCATTTGAAAATAATTTGCGCCATACCGAGCTTAAGCTTGAGGCTGAAGAAATGCTAAGTGCCGGCGTGCCTTTATCGGTGATCGCCAAAACGCTAAAACTAAAAATTAGCGATATTTTAGACTTGCAATAAATTCAGATTGTATATGAGCTTAACTGCACTGACGACGATAAAAGAGCCTCTTAGCCTAAGTGACTTTTTAACACAAATTAAACAAAGCATCGATGAGCGCTTTAATGGCAATCATGGTTATTGGGTGCGTGGTGAGATCTCGCAATGGCAAAAAAATGCAGGACATTTTTATGGTGAGCTTGTTGAGTTTGACGATAACACCCAACAAATGATTGCCAAAGTACGCATCAATATGTGGGCAAGCATGGCGATTAAGATTAATGCTAAATTCCAACGCAGCACAGGGGAGTCGTTAAAGTCAGGACTAAAAGTATTGCTTTTAATCGAGCCGAACTTTCATCAAACCTTTGGCTTAAGCCTTAATATTCTTGATATTGATCCAAGCTTTACCTTAGGTGATCGTCAAGCGCGTAAGCAAGCTATTTTAACTCGATTGGAGCAAGAAGGATTACACCATAGAAATCTTAAGCTTAAGACACCTAATGATTTCACACATGTTGCCGTCATATCAAGTAAACACGCGGCAGGACTTCAAGATTTTTTTACTGAAGCAAAGCTCTTACAGAAACATCACTTATGCCAATTTGATGTTTATCATGCCAGTATGCAAGGCAAAACTTGTGCAACTGAAATTACCACACAATTGCGCACGATTTACAAATCCATAAAAGCACATCAGAAAAACTATGACTGCATTGTCATTATACGTGGTGGAGGTGCTGAGTCTGATCTTGATGGCTTTAATTACTTTGAGCCCGCTAATGCAATTTGCCATATGCCGATTACTGTTTTTACTGGTATTGGGCATAAGCGTGATCAAACGATACTTGATCAACTTGCCAATAAAAGTTTTGATACCCCATCTAAGGTGATTCAATTTATTAAAGAAAATATCATTACCAAAGCGCAAAATGCACAAAAGCATTTTGACTTTACTATTAGCCAAGCACGTCATTTAGTGCAACACCATCATAAAGACGTTGAGTCTAAACAAACTTCAGCACAACACCTGATAAAAACAACATTGAATCATCATAAAACGATTTATGCGCACTATTTCCAATTAATTATAAGCTTCTCAAAAGAAGCCTTAAGTTACCAGAAACAACTGCATGAGCGCCACTACCATGAACTAATGCAGTTAACACATCGTTATACACATATCGCGCAAACTAATATTGAATATATTGCAACACACGTACATACGTTAGCAAAGGCGATGTTACAACAGCACACATTTCAAGTTACCCACTGGCATTCAAGCGCATTGACACAAGCCAAAGTTGTCTTAGAATACGCCAATAACAGCATTCAAGCGCAATATAAACTAATCTTAAGCGCTTCAATTGAACCAACACTTAAGCGTGGCTTTAGCCTAACGAGTGATGACGGGAAATATATTACCTCTGCCCAAAGTGCCAAAAGCTGTGATAAACTCACCATTCATTACCATGATGGTCAAATAGCTGCAGAGATTACAAATGACAAATAAAACCAAAACTTATGCTGAGAACTATGCCATTTTAGAAGAGATTAACTATCAGCTCCAGCAAGGACAAAATAACCCCAACATGATCGATGAACTCGCCCCTATGTTGGAAAAAGCATCCAAAAGCTATCTTGTTTGCAAAGAGCGTATTGCCGCTGCCGAAAAGTTTATCGCTGAATTTGAGAATAAAAATAATCTCTAAAGCACCACTTAGGCACTTCATTTCCAGCAGCATCGTGCTACCATGCCATTTATTAGTATATATCTTGCAATGAGTTTTTTTGTGTTACGACGACAGCTAAACTGTTTGTTATTCTTGTTAGTGTTTAGCCTATTTGGCTTTGCTAATGCTAATAATTTCTTAGCGGGTAGTAATTTCAGCAATATTGATCTCTTTAACTCACCTGAACAATCTTTTAACAAGCTAAGCGTGATAGAAACTCAAAACAAAGGTGAAATCACCTTATGCTGGCGCATTCCCAAGGGGCAATATCTTTATAAAAATAAAATTAGCATACAGCTACAACATGCTGATCAAGCAGAGCTTGGAGAAATTTACTTTCCTCCAGCAACTACACATCCCGTGTTTAAAAATGAGCCCGTGTATACCAATCAAGTATTACTGCGTATCCCGCTGTCAGGTGAAATAACACCTAACAGTAAGCTCGAGGTTAAATACCAAAGTTGTGACACTAATTTATGCCATTTACCACAAGTCAAAGAAATCACAATTGATCAAAACGTATTACCCTATGAACAAAATGACTTTAACTGGTTGGGTATTTTAGCACTTCTCGGTATTGGCTTATTACTTGCATTCACACCTTGTGTTTTACCGATGTTGCCAATTATCAGCGCCATTGTTGTCGGTAAAAATCACAGTAAGTTTTACAGTTTTCTATTAGCGCTTTCCTATGTGCTTGGAATGTCCGTGATGTATGCTATTTTGGGGATTATTATTAGCAGCATTGGACTATCTTTCCAGATTTTCTTTCAGCAAAGCTGGGTCATTATTTTATTTGCTACATTATTTGCTGTATTAGCGCTATCCATGTTTGGTGTTTTTCAAATTCAGCTACCTCAAGCCATCAGTGCGCGCCTTGGGCAGTCGCAACACAATATTAAAACCGGTGGCATATTCGCAAGCTTTCTCATGGGTGCAATTGCAAGCTTGGTATTATCACCTTGTACATCAGCACCGTTAATTGGTGTACTAACGACCATTGTGCAAACAGGCGATATTCTCTACGGAGGTGTGGCACTTTTTGCTCTAGGTTTTGGTATGGGTGTGCCTCTGATGCTTATCGCGCTTGGGCTTAAGCGCTTTGTACCGAAATCAGGCGCATGGATGCAGGAAATCAAAGTCATTTTTGGCTTTGCGATGTTAGCAATGGCAATTTTCCTTCTAAGTCGCATCACCCTATTAGAAGCTATTATTTTTAGCCTATATGCTCTATTGATTAGCGCTTATTTGCTCTATCTTGTTTACGCATCTGTCATATCCGAATTTATTCAACAAAAAACCAAACATTTTATTGCGGCCATTATCCTGTTTTTGGCGTTGTTAACTATAGTTGCCAATCACACCTTACACACCACAAACAAGCCAAGTATAGCCTCTACACAAAATGACTTTACTACAGTCTTTAATAGCCAAGAGCTAAAGCAACAAGTCACTTTAGCATTAAAAACGCATCAATACGTTCTAGTTGACTACTTTGCACATTGGTGTGAGAGTTGCTTAAAGCTTAAAGTGATTTTGCTATCGCCTGCTATGCAAGAGTACTTTAAGAAAAATAATATCAAGGTCATTAAGGTGGATGTTTCAGACTATAACATCAATAGCACAGAGCTGCTTAAAACGGCGAACGTATTAGGTTTACCAACACTGATTTTACGCAATCAACAAAATAGTGAAATTAAACGCATTGCAGGTGTGGTTGATGTTAATACATTGAAGCAGCAACTTAATACAGTGCTCTCACAAGGGTAGATTAAGTCTGCAAGTAATTCACGATTGGAACAGCTCAACCTCTAATTCAGCAACGTTGCGTTCTTCGGTATCAAAGCTTATGCCAATGAGATAGCTGGGCTTAGCTAGAGCAAGGTATCTATAAGGCTTTAAGAGTGGCGCACCCGAGACGATTTGAACGTCCAACCTTTGGCTCCGGAGAGGGTTATGGGGCATTTTCGGGGTTTTTTCAGTTCCGTGTCAATGTGCTTGTATTGAGAGTTTTTCCATCTGGAGCTAAAACATTTACCGTTTTGTATAGAAATACTGATAAAAAACAAAAACGCTATACCATAGGGAAATTCCCAACTATACCACTGCCTGTAGCTAAAAAAGAAGCTCAGAGGCTTTTGTTGTTAGTATCCCAAGAGCATGATATACAAAACGAGAAAAAACAAGCAGGTGACAGTGGTAAGCTTACACTTAAATCATATTTGGAGCGCTTTTATATAGATTGGAGCAGGAAAAATCATAGAAGTTATATTCAAATCCATCATAGGTTGTTAAATACTTGCCAACCACTACATGGAATGCCTTTGGAGGAACTTGATTTGAAAGCGCTTAATAACTTTTTGTTTCAATACAAAAATGATGCGAATGTGTCAGACTCAACACTAAACAAAACAGCTACTGTTGTCCTGAAAGGCGCAGTTAGTCGAGCAGTAGAGTTTGGTTATCTGCAAGAGAACAAGTTGGCTGGGTTTAAAAAATTCAAGGAGTCGCCTGGCAAAATACGTTATTTGTCTAACCGTGAGTCTGCATCTTTATTAAAAGCTTTAGATGATGCAGACGAGCTGATTAGTAATCTGGTGAAAGTTGCCTATTATACTGGAATGCGGCGTGGCGAGATTTTCACATTAACATGGTCTGATATAGATTTAAAAACCAATTAGATCACGCTAGATAAAGGTAATACAAAATCAGGGCATTCAAGGAGTATTCCAATGCACAAAAATATTAGACAGATTTTCTTGGATATGTCTAGTTCAGGAAAACAATCTGGCATTGTGTTTAAATCGCCAATAACAGGCTCAAAGTTTGATAATATTAATAAATCTTGGGCGACACTTATGAGAAAAGCAGGTATTAAAAATTTTCGATTCCATGACTTGAGACATAACTTTGCTAGCCAGTTGGTGATGAAGGGTGAAAGTTTATGTTACTAGGACATAGTGATTTTAAAATGACATTGCGATATGCTCATCTAGCCCCAGAGCATAAGCAAAAGGCTGTTGATTTACTATTATAAATGGCTTGATTGAATTCTTTCTGCAATCCATGTTTTAATTACAGCTTGCCGAGTAATCCCCAGTAATCTAGCTTGGCTATCTAAAGCAGCCAAAACCCACTCAGGGAAATCAACGTTTACACGTTTAACCTTTAGATTTGGTCGAGAAGCTTTAGACCAGTCTATGTTTGCATCTAAGTCACTACCATCATTAAATGCTGCTTCAAATTCAGATGTTTTCATAATATGTCACCTCATTTTTTCTTGAGCGTCTGACTGATATAATTCTAATTAGATCACCTCTGTATGTAAATACAGCAGCCCAGTGTCTTTTGTTAATTATGCCAATTGCCAAATAGCGTGGCTCGTCTATTAGTTTTGCTGGAGCTTCAAGCATAAACGGGTCACTCCATAATGCCTGAGCATCCTCAAAGTCAATTCCGTGCTTAACTTTATTTGCGATGCTTTTTTCATAGTCATATTCGAATTTCATATAATCTTAAATATGGTATAAAAATGGTATGTTTTCTATATTATAGTTAAGTGTTAAATAAAAACAACTATTGATATCATTTAGCACTAGAGTGAGGTGTTAAATGCGTATGTTTCTATCCATCATAAGAATAGCGTTGCAGGGTATTAAACAAATCATCCTCTACAGTTGCCCAGTCGTTACTGCAATATTCTTGATATTCTGCGTTTTCATGTTATCATTAAAGATAACATTGTAAGAGGATGATCGTGATGTCTTGGGTTGTGGAATTTTATTCTGGAGTTGAAAGAAATGTTTTAGAACTTCCGGATAAGCTGCAAGCAAAAATGTTAAGATTGTTTGATTTAGTGGAAGAACATAGGGCGCAGTTAGGCGAGCCTCATACTAAGGCGTTAAGCAATGGCTTGTTTGAGCTGAGAGCTAAAGCATTAGAAGGTATTGCTAGAAGCATATTCTGTTATGTTGATGGTAAGATAATAGTTCTACATGTTTTTGTAAAGAAAACCCAAAAAACACCAAAGAAAGAACTTGAGCTGGCTATAAGCCGAATGAAGGAGGTTAAAAATGAATCTTAAACAGCTAAAAGAGCAAGCTTTTAAAAATGATAATGTCAAGCACGAATACAATAAGCTTGGTGCGGAGTTTGAGTTGATTAATGAGTTAATACATCTTCGTAAAAAATCAGGTCTTACTCAAGAGCAAATAGCTTTGAAGATGGGCACCACAAGAAGTAATGTATGTCGGCTAGAGAAGCTTGGAACTCACCCAAAAGTCAGCACTTTAGAAAACTATGCCAGAGCCTGTGGATTTAAGCTTGGATTCAAATTTAGCCACTTATAATTTGGTGATCAAACAAATCATCCTCAACAGTTGCCCAGCTATTGCTGAACATTTTCAATGCATCAGATGTTTGTGCTGGTTCTTCAGAGAAAGTGATGTACCCCCTCAATTTGGGACAGTAAGTCCACCAAAAGGAAACATTCAACGATAAATTACATGACACCAAAACAGTTTGAAGATAGTATGGAATCCGAAAACCAAAAGTGTCCCAAATTGACGGGGTAGATCAGACTTAAAGCTGGCGCACCCGAGACGATTTGAACGTCCGACCTTTGGCTCCGGAGGCCAACGCTCTATCCAGCTGAGCTACGGGTGCAGAAATTTACAATCTAATAATATTGCAGGGCTGTGAAGTTAGCAAAAATCGACATTAAAATCCAGTAACATATGCTCGAATCCTCTGATTTTAATTTTTTAGATTAATTGATTAACTCTAGAAGGTGAACGGCAGGGTGCTGTAATTGTTTATTGCTAAAACGTTTAACCTGACAGCGACAAGAGAAGCCTGTTGCAAGGTATTGCTTGTTTTGATTCCCCAATTCTATTTTCTTTTGCCAGCTTGAAGCATAAATCTCTTTGGATAATG
>JAHDDB010000121.1 GCA_020629575.1 Caedibacter sp.
ATCAGCTTGATTAAAATCCTGATAAACAACCTCGAATAAGTTGATTACTCTCATTATATTCAAAGAGAAGAAGTGCTAAGCACAGTCAGTATGCTGTGTGCTTCACCTGGTTATATTAAAAGCCATGGGGTGCCGCAAAGTTTAATGGATTTAGCAGATCATTATTTTATTATTCATAAGCAGAAAAACACACTCATTAAGTCAATCCCTGAGAAGCTTAAAAAAGAAAACATAGGTTTTCGCTCTCAGCTTGAGATCAATTCAACCAATGCGATTAAGGATTGTGTTATTGCGGGGCTTGGCATATCGGAGCTACCACAGTCGATTATTGAAAGCGAGTTAGAACAAGGACTTGTCGTACCAATTATGTCACAGTTAAATACGCATCATCAGTTATATGCATATTATGCGATATATAATGGCGTGACTCCGACCAAAGTAAGTCGTTTTTTAGACGTGTTACAGAAAGCAGATGCATAAATTCGTGGATTGAAACAAGCGTTTCTTAAAATTCCAATTATCTGGTTGTTTGTTGGCGGTATAATGATGAGCTGAGAGCGTTAAATTCAAATAGTTTTGATTGTCAGAGGGAGAAAGTAGGTGAGCATTGAAATTAAAAAAAGAAGTATATATAAAGATCTTTCCAATTTAGAGGCGTTTATGCAAGCCGTTGAAACGAAATCTTTTAGTCTGGCAGCTGAAGAGTTGCATTTGACTAAATCAGCCATCAGTAAATCCATTAAGCAGTTGGAAACTACCTTTGAGTTGTCTTTGTTTTTACGTAATGCGCGATATTTAGAATTAACGCCTGAAGGCAATGTGTTTTATCAACATTGCCTTAATCTCAAAGCAGCAATGCAGCGCACCCAATCGGTTATTAAGGCGATGCATAATGAACCAACAGGTAAGCTTAAATTATCGGTCAACCCATCATTAATGAAAAGCTTAGTTGTACCTATTATTGCCAAGTATCAACAGCTCTTTCCAAAAGTGGTATTAGAGGTGCTTTATCAAGAGGATGATGTTGATATGTATGCTAGCGAGATTGATATCGTCATTGGACGCAACTTGGAAGCGCCGGATGAAATCGTCTTGAAAAAAGCATTTGATTCTGATCATGTCTTGTGTGCCACACCCGAATATATCGCCAGACAAGGAGGTGCGCCACAAGTTATCGAGGATTTAAAGCGGTTTGCCTTTATTGGTCATATAAATAAACGTTCAATGCCAATACGCTTGGAATATCCAGAGTATATTAATCAATCATTGCAGATGGATTCGATACTCGCCATTAAGCAAGCTGTTTTAATGGGGATGGGCATTAGTCAAGTGCATGATTATGTTGTAAAAAAAGAGCTACAATCTGGTGAGCTTGTCCATGTTTTGCCAGAGATCAAAATGCCCAGACTATTATACGTGTATTATCAAAAACATAATTACACACAGCCTAAAGTTCAAAGAATGCTAGATTTAATTACACAAGAGTTGCAAGGAGGACAATCATAGAGTATATCTACTACTTTTGATTGATAATTACCCAGATGCCTGATGCAATAAGCACCTTTTCACCATAAACCCAATCATCCCAGTTTTAATTAGGAAAAAAATAGCTATACTATGCGCTAAGTTATTTTCCAATAACTTAGCTAGATATAAAGGAACTAAGGAAATCGATATGATCAAGTACTTGTACTTTTTTGTGTCCGCACTGAAAAGGATGGCTAAGCCATTGACTTTCTCAGATGTTGGAGGCAGGAAATCAAAGCGCAAAAAGCCTTTAGCTAAGCCATTTGTTGCATTGATGGTGTTACTGCCAGCAGTGTTACTTGGGGGGTGCTCCTCAGGTGTGTTAGATCCGCAGGGACCTATTGCACATCACGAGCTTAGACTATTGATATTTGCTGTTTTATTAATGTTAATCGTGGTGATCCCGGTGATTTTCTTGACGTTTTGGTTTGCATGGCGCTATCGCGACTCTGCAACTAAGTCAAAATATCGCCCTGAGTGGTCACACAGCACAGCACTTGAGATCGTCTGGTGGGCGATTCCATGTGTGATTATCTTGATTTTAGGGATTGTAACTTGGGTGACAACGCATTCACTTAACCCATACAAACCATTAGAGTCTGATAAGCCGCCTGTTGAGATTGAGGTGGTCGCATTAGACTGGAAATGGATGTTTATTTATCCGCAGTATGATATTGCAACAGTGAATAAGATTGTTATCCCTGTTGGTCATCCGATTAACTTTAGAATCACATCAGCAGCACCTATGAACTCGTTCTTTATTCCGCAACTAGGTGGGCAAATTTATGCAATGACTGGTATGATCACTAAGCTTCATTTATTGGCAAGTAACCCAGGTGAGTATCGTGGCTTCTCAGCTAACTACACAGGCGAAGGTTTTGCACATATGCAGTTCTACGCAGATGCTACATCTGAGGCTGACTTTAATAAATGGGTAAGTGAGGCTAAAACATCTAAGAAAGCCTTAACTTGGGACTTTTTCTGGGATCATTTGGCAAAACAATCAATTGATAACCCAGTGACATATTATGGTCAAGTCGATAAAAATTTATTTAATGACATTGTTATGTACTACATGATGCCAAACTACAAACCTGGCATGATGGGGCATATGCATCATATGTCAGAAATGAGCCATTAAGTGTGAATAAATAGGGAACGAATATGTTAGAAGCATTGATTGGAAGGTTGAGTGATCCACACACAGCTTTCCCGTATTTGTGGGAACCCGTAAGCCAACAGTTGATCATTCTTGGGATGTTTATCTTTATTGTTGTTGGTGGGTTGTTATTGGTAGGTGGTTTGACCTACTTCAAAAAATGGGGCTATTTATGGCGTGAATGGTTCACGACAGTAGACCATAAAAAAATCGGTATTATGTATATTATTGTCGCGCTGGTTATGCTGTTTCGTGGTTTTGTCGATGCGGCAATGATGCGTACACAGCAAGCCCTAGCATCAGGCGACAGTACTGGTTACTTGATTCCGCAGCATTTTGATCAGATCTTTACCGCTCACGGTGTGATTATGATTTTCTTTGTGGCAATGCCATTGATGTTTGGCTTGATGAATATTGCGATTCCATTGCAAATTGGCGCACGCGATGTCGCCTTTCCGTACCTTAATTCATTAAGCTTTTGGCTTTTTGTAGTTGGTGTGGTTTTGGTTAATATGTCGCTATTAATCGGTGATTTTGCCCATACAGGTTGGTTGGCTTATCCACCTTATTCGGAGACCGCTTTTAGCCCTGGGGTCGGGGTTGATTACTGGATATGGGCGCTGCAGATATCTGGTATAGGCTCCTTGATGACGGGTATTAACTTCTTTGTCACCATTATTAAAATGCGTTGTAAAGGCATGACATTAATGAAGATGCCGGTATTTACCTGGACGTCACTTTGTTCTGTTGTTTTGGTTATTGCTGCATTTCCAGTTTTAACGGTGACATTAGCATTGTTAACTTTAGATCGTTATATAGGTACAAATTTCTTTACTGTCAGTGGTGGCGGTGATCAAATGATGTATGTTAATTTGATCTGGATTTGGGGTCACCCTGAAGTTTATATTTTGATTCTGCCAGCCTTTGGTATTTTTTCAGAAGTTGTTTCTGTGTTCTCTAAAAAGAAGCTATTTGGTTATGCAACAATGGTTTGGGCTAGTATTGTTATTACGATTCTTGCATTCTCGGTATGGCTGCATCACTTCTTTACAATGGGCGCAGGCGCCAACGTGAATGCCTTCTTTGGTATTATGACGATGATTATCGCAATTCCAACAGGGGTGAAGATCTTCAACTGGCTGTTTACTATGTTCCGTGGACGTATTACCTTTACTACGCCAATGTATTGGTTAATGGGCTTTTTGGTCACATTCACTATCGGTGGTATGACCGGTGTATTATTGTCTGTGCCAGGCGTTGATTTCCAGATGCATAACAGTGTGTTTTTGATCGCGCATTTCCATAATGTGATCATTGGTGGTGTGGTATTTGGTTACTTTGCCGGACTGATCTATTGGTTTCCTAAGATGTTTGGCTTTAAGCTTAACGAGCGCTTAGGTAAATGGTCATTTTGGTTCTGGATTGTCGGCTTCTTTGTTGCCTTTATGCCGCTTTATTACTTAGGTGCTATTGGCATGACCCGCCGCTTATATCATTATGATGCGTCAACTGGCTTCCAACCATGGTTAATTGTGGCTTGGGTTGGTTCAATGTTGATTGCTATTGGTGTATTGTTGCAAATCATTCAAATTATTGTAAGTATCAAAGATCGTCATAAAAACCGTGATTTAACAGGCGATCCTTGGGATGGACGTACACTAGAGTGGGCAACAGCGTCGTCTCCTGCACCTTTTTATAACTTTGCGCATGATCCTGTAGTTGATTCATTGGATGGCTTTTGGGAGCACAAGAAAAAAGGGCTAAATATTGAAAATCGCCCAGTTGCGGAGAAGCGCCCATATGAAGATATTCATATGCCAAGAAACACAGGAGTTGCTTTTGTGATTGGCGCATTTGCTTTAGCCTTTGGATTTGCTGCTGTTTGGCATATCTGGTGGTTAGCAGGTGTTGGTTTGCTAGGTATTCTTGCTTCCGTGATTTCACGTTCATTCAATTACGACATTGATTATTATGTGAAAGCCAAAGAAGTTGAAGAAACTGAAGCTGAAATTGAAAAAATGAAGAAGGTGGGCGCATGAGTACTACAGCAGTAGAAAGCCATCACGGTGAACATCACCACCATTATGATGGTTCCAAAAGCGTATTTGGTTTTTGGATTTATATTATGAGTGACTGCGTATTATTTGCGACATTGTTCGCAGTATATGCAGTATTTCACACCCATACATTTGGCGGCCCTAGTGCTAAAGAATTGTTTAGTTTGCCATTTGTATTTGTTGAGACCATGTTGCTTTTAATGAGTAGCTTTACCTTTGGTTTAGCAATGCTATCGCGCAACTCAGGTAATATTAAAATTATTACGGGTTGGCTATGGGTAACCTTTATCTTAGGGTTGGGTTTCATCATTATGGAAGTCTATGAATTCCATCATTTATATATGGAAGGTCATACTTGGGCGCAAAGTGCATTTTTATCTTCGTTCTTTACCTTGGTGGGAACGCATGGCTTGCACGTAAGCATTGGTTTAATCTGGATTGTGAGTATGATTTTTCAAATCCGTAAGCATGGTATCACGCCAATGAGCAAAACAAAGCTAACGTACTTAGGTTTGTTCTGGCACTTTTTGGATATCGTGTGGATTTTCGTATTCTCAGTTGTCTACTTAATGGGAGCAATCTAATATGTCAGGCGAACATTTATACGATCATGAAACAGGTGCGGCATATGGCACATACAAAACTTATATCACTGGTTTTGTATTATCGATCATTATCACCGTTATTGCTTTTAGCTTAGTTGGATTTAAAGTCTTTCCTCCAGTTGGACTGTATATCTCTGTCGCAATTTTGGCACTTATCCAGTTGTATGTGCAGTTAGTATTTTTCTTGCATTTAAGTACAGACTCAAAATCGCGCTGGAATATGATCAGCTTCATATTTGCAGTGATTGTTGTATTAATTCTAGTTATCGGTACGTTATGGATTATGTTCAATCTTTACAGCATGATGATGGTCATGTAACGTTAATGAAACTCATTAAACTTATCAAACCCGGAATTATTTTCGGTAATATCGTTACCTTGTGCGGTGGATTTTTTGTTGCGGTACAAGGTAATTTTTCTTCGATTGTTTTTTTAAGTGCGCTCATTGGTATGGCATTTGTCATCGCTTGTGGTTGTGTTTTGAATAACTATATTGATCGAGATATTGACCAGTTGATGAAGCGCACACAAAAGCGTCCGTCAGCTTGTGGATTAGTATCGCTACGTTTTGCTTTAAGTTATGCGTTTATCTTAGGCATTATTGGTTTTGTTGCCTTATATCTTGGAACAAATACTTTAACTGTCATTATTGCGGCTATTGGCTTATTTGCCTATGTTGTGGCTTATACATTATGGTTTAAGCGAAGCTCAATCTTTGGTACGGTTGTTGGCGCTATTTCTGGTGCTGTACCGCCAGTCATTGGCTATACCGCGGTGACCAATCGATTTGATGAAGTCGCATTGACGTTGTTTATTATCTTAGTCTGTTGGCAAATGCCGCATTTCTTTGCTATTGCTATTTATCGCAAAGATGATTATGCCGCAGCAAATATTCCGGTGTTGCCACTTAAACGTAGCATGCTGTACACCCAGATTAATGCACTTATTTTTGTTGTATTATATGTTATTGCTACGTTAATGTTAGCAGTGGTTGCACATGTCCATTTGTTGTATTTAGCTGTTGCCTTTATCTTAGGAATCGCATGGATTGCATTGAGTATTAAAGGATTTAATGCTGAAGATAAGGCACATTGGGCGCGCAAGATGTTTATATTCTCTATTGTCAGTATTACATTACTTAGTATATTTATGGCGGTGTAGGGCGATTCATGAATTGCCCCTACGGGTAAATTATAATACTCCCCATATTTTGGACCACAGTTGGAGACACAAAAAGAGTCTCAAAAAATGTTAAACTGTGTGCCAAGTCAGGAGGTAAAAATCCCATTTTTATTGCAAAGTGGTCTAGACAATGGGGAGTACTTTATTTTGCATCTATTAACTCTCGGATCTTTTACAGACTCAAAATGTGTGAAAATTGATGGAGTTATTGTGTTTTCTGTCATTGTCGGACTTTATTTTCAGAATCTTTCACAAAATTCACAAAAAATCAATAACTTTTAAATGCGATTGCCCTGAATAACTGAAGGATAGCTATCGACAGCGCCTATATTTTGCGCTAGAATGCGCGGTTGAAATTG
>JAHDDB010000122.1 GCA_020629575.1 Caedibacter sp.
AGAAGAGAAACATATACACAATCACCAAAATTAACGAGGGTTTTTAGAGGTGCCCAGAACATAGAGAAACCAAGGATTACGGCAAAGATGTGCCTAAGCTTATTATTCCTGCCATTCAAACCAATATAAGACTTGGTAGCTTTGGAAAGCCATCTGAAGGTGGTATTCAATTTATCAAAGTGCCTATTAATATGTTAAGGCAGGATAAAGGCGATGGGCGGTTTAAAAAAATAACATCTAAATACTTTGCAACTGGGCAATTGTCCAAAGAGGATATTGATATAGCCAAAGAGCATGGTTTTAGGTCTATTGTGTGTTTTCGACCTGATAATGAAGGTAGCAATCAGCCAAAAGCAGAGGATTTAAAAAGCTATGCGGATAGCCATAATATACAGTTTGTCCATATCCCGATTGCATCAATGAATGGTATTACAGAAAATAAAATACAAAATTTCACAGAATATTATGATACACTTCCATCACCAATCCTTGGTTTTTGCAAAGGCGGAGGACGTGCTGTTAAAATGTGGCAATTAATGAAACAAGTACAACAACAAAAATCATCTAACAGTGAGACATGCTGCTCAATATCTAAAAATGAAGTGACTCAAGAGGCTGGCTGTAGTTAGTGCTGTAATTTAAAAATAACTGTTGTTCGAAAATCAGCATGATAGGCAAACGGATTTCGAACGGATTTTCTGAAACCCTTGTAAAACCAACACTCACATTGTAGACGAATGAGAGTGCTATTGGAGACTAGAGAGAGAATTTCAGATTAAAATGCTAGAATTGGCAATTTTTGGAGAAGTTTTTACCGCCAGATATTTTGGATAAATATACCTGAAAGCCCCAAGAAACATAGGGAAATACTGGGGTTTTTGAGGGTGTGTAGCGTTATAGAAAATAACACTAACATAGCGTTGTAATAGTGTTTAATGGCGGTGCAAGGCACCCACCTTGCGAACCAATCTCCTGAGCTTTAAAGCATGAATTTTGCTTGTTTTCAACACTAACCTGAATAAATAGAATATGGATGCTTGAACAGGTGATTATCCTGTGGTGCAAACTTATAAAGTTTCAAGAAAAAGATTGAAAAAACACACTATGTTGCTACAATTAGACTATTGATATGAAAAAGTTTTTAACCATAGCTGTGCTGTTTTTTACAGTGTTTGCCAATGTTGCAAACGCTATGGAACTTTGTTGTATTGATTTAGAACATAGTGCTGCGCCTCATAGTCATGAAATTTCCCATGATAATGATGCCGATGATCATAATGATGAAAGTAATAACGTTGCATGTGATTGTTGTGCTTGTCATGGCCATTGTGAAACAAAGTTGTTTTCTGCTTTTAACTTTATTGATGTTCAGGTTGTGAGTGATAACAGCAAAAATTCTTTATCTGATACATTACTCATATCCAAAATTCCCACCTCTCTTTACCGCCCTCCGATAGCATAAATTTGATTTAACCTTGGCAGAACAAGTCCGTCTTGGACGATGTTTTGCGCACTATATTTCAAATTTTATCGGAGTTACCATGAACAAAATTATATTAAGCAGTATAGTATCTGCTTCACTTATCATTAGCACATCAGATGCTTTGGCGAATGAACCGCATAGTAAACATATGCATCAATCATCACAGTCCGTATATAAAAATACGGCACTACTAACTTTGGATGATGCGGTTCGTAAAACCATAGAGAATGCACCATCAATGACATCAAATACTTACGCTGTAAAAGCCGCTCAGGCACAAGAGCAGCAAGCCGGTGCTTTGTCTAATCCTGAAGCCTTTTTTGAAGCAGAAAATGTACTTGGCACAGGTGTTTATAATGACTTTGATTCAGCTGAATATAGTTTGGGCATAAGTCAAAAAATAGAATTAGGTGGAAAGCGTAAGGCACGAAAAAATATCGCTCAGGCACAAACGCAAAAAATATCCATGTTATCTTCCTTAGAAAAGCTAAAGCTAGAGCGTGATGTGCATGTGGCATACGCAGATATTTTGACAGAGGAAGAAGGATTACGTTTAGCAAAAAGCCAGCAAGATATTGCTCAAAGAATGCTAAAAACAGTTTCTAAAAGAGTAAATAAGGCTGCTGAGGCTGAGATACAAAAGACAAAAGCAGAGGTGGCTGTATCATCCGCAAAAATAAAAGTACGCCAATCGGAGCAACGTTTATCTGTTGCAAAGAAACGCTTAGCGAATTTAATCGGTGAAACTGAACTATATTACGCCCTGGATCATGCACATTTATTTGATATTCAAAAACCTATTCCTTTGAATGATTATTTATCCAAAGTGCAAGATTTGCCTGATGTCACGCAATTTGAATATCTGAAGCAAGAAAAGCAAGCAGAGTTAGATTACGAATTGGCTCATAAAACGCCTGATCCTGAAATAAGTTTAGGAGTGCGTCACTTTAGTGATTCTGATGATAATGCTTTTATGGTTGGGCTTTCTATGCCGATACCTATCTATAATCAGAATCAAGGAAATATTGCTAAAGCAGAGGCAGAACTGGCGAAAGTTTCAAGTGATAAGAATGTTATTACACGCTCTTTAGAGCAAGAAATTATAAGCCAATGGCAGGATTTAGAAACATCTTATATTGAATCCAAGGAACTGCGTTGGAAGTTAATTCCCTCTGCTGAAAAAGCCTTTAAGCAAGCACATGACAACTATGACAGGGGCAAATTCTCATATCTTGAAGTGCTAGACGCACAGCGTACCTTGGGGGAAGTGAAAGAGCAATATTACCAATCATTGAAAAAATACCATATCGCACAGGCGAATATTGAACGCCTTACATCAGGAGAATGATAATGAAAAAATATGTAGTAACAGCAATTTTATTAGGCTTCTTGGCAAATTCAGCATTTGCAGAAGATGGACATGACCATAATGGGCACAAACATCACGAAAGCCATAATCATGGTAAAGATGATTCTCATGACGAACATGAAGATCATAGTGACCATGATGACCACAAAGGACATGATCATTCAGCACATGACGAAGATGAACATGAAGAAGGTGTCGTTGAAATAGATGATGAGGCAGCAGCAAAAGCAGGTATTAAAACCTCTATAGCTTCCTCTCAAGATATCACAAAAGAACTATCATTTAATGGCAAAGTTACGTTTGATCGTAATCGATATGCAGAAGTTAAAGGCCGCTTTGATGGAATCGTTACAAATGCTAAAGCAAATTGGGGTGATCGGGTTTCTAAGGGAGATGTATTAGCCATTATTGAGGCAAATGAAAGTTTGCGCTCTTACTCAGTAAAAGCCCCCATTTCTGGCAAAGTTATTGAACGCCATACAAATGTTGGTGATGTTACAGGTGATGAAGCTTTGTTTAAAATTGCTGATGTTTCAAAAATGTGGGTTGAATTTCATATATTTATGTCTGATGTCAAACACATAAAACAAGGGCAATTGGTTCATGTGAAATTACCCGATAATGATCAAGAAATTGAAGCCCCTATTAAAATGATATTGCCAGCAGCCGATGAGCAAAGCCAGACCATTGTGGCTATTGTTGAAATTGATAATAAGTCCAACAATTGGCGACCAGGTATGATTGTTGAGGGTATCATTGAAACAGGTACATCAAAAGCAGATATAGCCGTTCATAAAGATGCCATTCAGCGTACGCCTGAAGGCTTAGTTATTTATGTAAAAGAAGAGCAAAAATACGAACAACGCCATATTAAAACAGGGCAAGAAAATTCGCATTTTGTAGAGATTTTGGAAGGCTTAAGCAAAGGCGAGGAATATGTATCAAGTGGTAGCTTTATTATTAAAGCTGATATCGGCAAAGCAGAAGCAGGACACGACCACGCGCACTAATTTGAGGTTATTATGTTAGAAAATATCATCCATTTTTCCATCAAACAACGCTGGCTTATGATGCTAGTGGTTGTGATGCTTATTGCCCTAGGGGTATATAATTTTAACCGCCTATCTATTGATGCTGTGCCTGATATTACCAATGTGCAGGTGCAAATTAATACAGAGGCGGATGGCTATTCGCCATTAGAAGTCGAACAACGTATTACGTTTCCTGTTGAAACGGCTTTGGCGGGTATTCCTAAGCTAGATTATACACGCTCGCTCTCACGCTATGGCTTAAGCCAAGTTACCGTTGTTTTTGAAGAAGGCACAGATATCTACTTTGCAAGACAGCTTATTGGCGAGCGTTTATCCACGATTAAAAATGAAATACCTGATGGTTTAGAGCCGATGATGGGGCCGATTGCGACAGGCTTGGGCGAGATATTTTCTTATGTTGTAGAATCAAAAGAAGGCTATAATCACACACCAACTGAACTTTTAACAGCTCAAGATTGGATTATCGTACCACAGCTTAGAAACTTAAAAGGCGTGGTAGAGGTTAATTCTATTGGCGGTTATGAAAAGCAATTTCATGTATTACCAAACCCACAGAAACTCATCAGCTATGGTTTATCAATCAATGAAGTTATTGAGGCACTAGAAAATAACAACGCCAATATTGGTGCAGGCTATATAGAGAAAAATGGCGAGCAGTATCTTATCCGCATACCAGGGCAATTAGAGGGTATAGAAGCCATTAAACAAGTGGTTGTTGCCAAGCGAGATGAGGTTATTATCCGCATACAAGATATTGCCAATGTTGAAATAGGCGCACCGCTTCGCACAGGGGCAGCCACGCAAAATGGCAAGGAAGTTGTGCTTGGCACGGCCATGATGCTTATGGGGGAAAACAGCCAAGATGTTGCCAGTCGTGTGGCAGAAAAGTTAGAGATTATCAATAAATCCCTTCCTGAAGGTATGCAGGCAAGAACAGTATATGACCGCACATCATTGGTTGAGCGTACTATTCATACCGTTGAAAAGAACTTAGCTGAGGGTGCAATGCTTGTTATTGTTATTTTGTTCTTGTTGCTAGGTAATATCCGTGCAGCCATTATTACCGCCCTTGTGATTCCGATTTCAATGTTAATGACCATAACAGGCATGGTAGGAAAAGGGGTATCAGGCAATTTAATGAGCCTTGGTGCATTAGATTTTGGCTTAATTGTTGATGGTGCAGTGATTATCATGGAAAACTGCATCAGGCGGTTTGGTATTGCTCAATATCAATTAGGCAGGTTATTAACCAAAGAAGAACGTTTCAAATTAACCGCTGAGGCCACAGCAGAAGTGATTAAACCAAGTCTATTTGGGGTAATTATTATCACGGTGGTTTATCTGCCTATATTCTCACTTACAGGTGTTGAAGGCAAAATGTTCCACCCAATGGCGTTTACAGTTGTAACGGCATTGTTATCAGCACTTATTTTATCACTTACATTTGTGCCTGCTTGTGTGGCTTTGTTCGTAACGGGTAAAGTAACTGAAAAAGAAAATCTTGTAATTAGAGGCTCAAAAAGAATTTATGAGCCAGTGTTAAAATGGTCATTAAACCATGCTAAAACGCTTATTATTGCCTCGCTTATCCTAGTGGGTGGTAGCGTATACTTAGCTTCACGCATGGGGGCAGAATTTATTCCAAGCCTTGATGAAGGGGATATAGCCTTTCATGCTATGCGTATTCCAGGCACAAGCCTAAAACAATCTATTGAAATGCAAAAACAAGTCGAGCAAGTCGCTATGCAATTTGAAGAGGTTAAAGAAGTATTTAGTAAGATTGGAACGCCTGAAGTGGCTACCGACCCTATGCCACCGAATGTGGCGGATACATTCGTGATGCTAAAGCCAAAATCTGAGTGGCCAAACCCAAGTAAAAGCAAGGCAGAGTTTGTAGAGGAGCTAGAAAAAGCAGTATCTAAACTTCCTGGCAATAATTATGAATTTACGCAACCAATTCAAATGCGTTTTAACGAGCTTATATCAGGTGTGAGAAGTGATTTAGGTATTAAGATATATGGCGATGATTTGGATCAACTGTTATCATCAGCAAATAAAATTGCTGCTGTGGTGCGTAAGGTAGAAGGCTCTAATGCCGTAAAAGTTGAACAAATAACAGGTTTGCCAGTTCTTTCTATTATTCCTAATCGTCAAGCACTTGCACGCTATGGCTTAAGCCTTAATGACATACAATCTGTTATTGAAACTGCATTAGGTGGCAATGAGGCAGGTAAGATATTTGAAGGCGATAGACGCTTTGATATTGTCGTAAAATTGGAGCAAAATATCCGTGAGGATATTGATGCTATATCACAATTGCCAGTGCCATTACCCAACAGTAAAACAGGCTATCTACCCTTAAAAGAAGTCGCCAATATTGAAATTACTTATGGCCCAAATCAAATTAGCCGTGAGAATGGCAAAAGGCGCATTATTGTTACCTCAAATGTGCGTGATCGTGATTTAGGTTCATTCGTAAAAGAGGTGCAAAATTCCATTGATGATAACGTAAAATTACCATCAGGCTACTGGCTAGATTATGGTGGCACGTTTGAGCAGTTAATATCGGCTCAAAAGCGATTATCTATTGTTGTGCCAATTGCCTTAATGCTGATTTTTATTTTACTATTCATGGCGTTTGGATCAGTAAAAGATTCCTTATTGATATTCTCAGGTGTGCCACTTGCTTTAACAGGCGGTGTTGCAGCTTTATGGATACGAGATATTCCATTTTCAATATCAGCAGGTGTTGGATTTATTGCCTTATCAGGTGTGGCGGTTTTAAATGGCGTTGTGATGGTATCTTTCATCAAAAACCTACTCGCTGAAAAAATGCCCATTGATAAAGC
>JAHDDB010000123.1 GCA_020629575.1 Caedibacter sp.
AAGTATAAAATCCTTGTATTATAGAGTTTGATAGGCTTATGCGTCAGAGCTGGGTGCAGCTGTTAAATATAGGTGCTTCCCAGTTTTTTCCTTGAAAGTGGCTCTCATGGCATTGATATAATTGGTAAGATTTTCATCAGTAGCAGTTGCATTGGGGTGCTCAACATCGATATCTAGCCCATCAAAGTGATGATCTGCTAAAAACTGCCCCATTTTTTGTCCTGCAAGTCTTGCTTTGTCACCAGTTAAATCAGGATCAAAGTAGTTCTCAGCGCCACCGATCGATAATAATGCAATACCATTATGGTTGTGTATAACATTCAGTTGGTTTGGCAGATCTTTGAGCATGCTATCTAAGAAGTTGACTAAAAATGGTTCACCATCGGGCTTTTGACCAGCAAATGCGTAAACAAAGACGTTATAACCTTTTTCGGCTGCAGTTTTGATCATCGCAGTGGTTGTTGCGGGTTGACTTGGCCATGGGGCATCATAGCCTCGGACATAACCAACAATAGCTTGATCTGGCCATTGATTGCTGACTTGATGATAGTTGATGTTAATCGTTTGAGAGTCGCTTGAAGCGACAAAGCTTGTAGGAGTAATCTCGGCACCATAGCCAACAATTGCCGATAAAGTAACTGTCCATGTTTGACCATCTTGTGGAATATCGATGTCATGTGGATCGTTGTTGTTTATTTCGAGTGTTCTTTTATCACCTTTATCATTTGCAAGAGTTAACGTAGCTTTTTTGCCCTCAGGGAAGTCGTGCACTGTAATTGAGACTTGCTCACTGGGTTGTACTTTTTGTGTATAAACAACTTGAGCATTGGTTGTTTTACCATTATTAACGGTTAATGCATAGGGTGACTCTGCTGTATAGATAAAGCCATCATCAGCATACTTTTCCGCTTCTAGCGTGTAAACCTGACCTTCTTTGGTCGTTGGCAGATTTTGAATAAGTGTCGATTGATCAAAGCTTAGCGTGCCTTGATCGATGACTTTGCCTTCAGCGTTTTTCAATTGATAACTAGGTTTGACAGCATGAGACCCTGGTGTCGATGCTTTGATTTCAATATTACCTTCTAGAATAGGTTCTGGTGCTTGATAGCTAATTTTAACCGTTTGAGTTTCATTGTTGGATAATTGAAATGCGCTCGGTGTTGCAACTCCTTTGCCCTTTTCTAGTGCTGGGACATTAACAGTAAAGCCTGCCTCTTTGCCAGCAAACTCAACCTGTAGTTGAGCGGTTTTTCCCCACGGGGTGTCACTCACTTCACCAACTAGGGTACCATTTTGATGAATTTGCACTGTTGCCAGCTCTTGCCCTTCAATATAAGTAGGTTTCTCTGGAAGTTGAACTTCAATAGTGGCTTTAGATTTCTCCTGTGTATTTGCACTGATGGTGATGCGAGCCGTCTTGGCACTAAATGGAACACCAGGCGCGTTAATACCAAAGCTTAAGTTGTTTGACCAAGTATTAACGGAGTTGACTTTACAGGTTGTTTTGAATTGATCAATATTATTGCAATTTCCTAGGGTGAGGGATCCCCAGCTAGAGTTAATGCCCGTTGTTGCAATAGAGGTTTCTATTGTTAACTCATCACCAGATTTAACATCAAGCGTATCGGCGTTTACAGGTAAATCAACTCCTTGATACCACCCACCTTGTGGAATGTCGATATTTGCTGTATAGCTTGAGGCATAAACATTTGCCGATAAGCAGGTGGCAAATAGTATGGTTAAGGATTTAAATTTTGGCATGTTAAGCTCCTGTTTTCATTTATATGTCAAATACGCTGCCTTATTAGGTGTTTAGTTGAGTTTAAATAAGTGCGTCATTGCAAAATGCCAGATTATTATATAAGCGGCTTGCTAGGCTGTTTAGTGTACTAAGTCTATATTTTGTGTGCGCATGTTGATCTTTTTCATTGAGATAATGACTGTGTATTTATTGTGATAAATATCGAAAATTGACTGTGTTGAATAATGCTGGAAAATAAACTGTATGCTAAGAAATACTGCCACATAGTCAAGTGCTCAGATATACTAGTTTAGGTAAATATCAGAAGGATAGATTTATGCAAGTATATGATGTCATTGTTGTGGGTAGCGGTGTTGCAGGTCTTGCTGCAGCCAATAATCTCATGTTAAATGGTTTTGATGTGTTGGTGCTTGAGGCGCGTGATCGTGTCGGTGGACGCGTACATAGCCAATGCTTTGCCGATGCAGTGATTGATCTTGGTGCTTCATGGATTCATGGTGTACAAGAAAATCCAATTACTCGCTTAGCGAAGAAGCATAATATTAGTACATGGCGCTCACAGATGTGCGGACCTTCGCCTGATAATATTGTGCATCGTGAGATGTATGATCAGGAATTTAATGCATTAAGCCATGAGCAAAAGTTAAAAATCGCTAACTGGATGGCTGACTTTCTTGATTATCTTGAAGCGGTGCAAATCGATGAAGAAAGTCACCTAAGGTCTATTGCAGATATCAAGCAGCAGTTTATTGTCGATAATCAGATAGCTAAAGAAGATATACTCTATATTAACTATATCGCCGATACATTGTTTTTATATGAATATGCGATTGAGGCAAAAGAGCTCTCTGCTGAGAGCCATCATGCTGATATTGATTTTGCCGGAAGTGATCGACTATTTCCTGAAGGATATGCGCAAATCGCTGATCTATTGGCGAAGCATTTGGAGATTCGTTTAAGTGATCCTGTGCAAAATATCGACTACAGTGGTGATCTAGTACAGGTATCGACTTCGACAAAACAATACCAAGCAACCTATGTTTTGGTTAGCGTACCATTAGGTGTGTTAAAACATGCAGATATTGGCTTTAATCCTTATTTGCCTCAAGCCAAGCGTAAATCCATTCAGCAGCTTGAAATGGGTGTGTTAAATAAAATCTATCTTGAGTTTGATGAGGTGTTCTGGGATAAAGAAGCGCAGAGTATCGCCTGTTTATCGCCAGAGCATCGCATTGCGCGTGAGATGATGAACTTCTATCCTTTAACGAAAAAGCCAATCTTAATGGCATTTACGGCAGGCGTTGTCGGTAAACAGCTTGAGCAGTTAAGCGATCGTGAGTTATTAGCATTAATTATGGACTCGTTGAAACATATGTATGGTGAAAACTTGCCGAGACTTAAAAATCACTGCATTACGCGCTGGGCAAGTGATGAGTATAGTTATGGTTCTTATTCTTATCTGCCAGTTGGCGTGAAGGCAAAACGTCGGCAAAAATTGGGTAAACCGGTTGATAATAAACTGTTCTTTGCCGGTGAGGCAACGTCATTTTATTTCCCGTCAACGGTGCATGGTGCCTTTTTAAGTGGTGTACGCTCAGCGTATCAGATCCTGCAAATCGATTTATTGACTGAAGACGTACGTAAACGTACAGCCATTGTTGAAGATCCTTATTTATAGTTAACTCTCGGCATTGGTTGCACGAATATGCCCACTCAAATCATGATAATGTTGGATGTTTTTATAATCATAAGTGCTAAAGATGTCGTGAATACTTTGTGCCTGTTGAAAGCCGTGCTCGATAATCATAAAGCCATTTTCTTTTAAGTGTGCTTTGCCATGACAAACAATGTGCTCTATATCAGCTAAACCATTGTTTTTGGCAATAAGTGCAGTGCTTGGCTCATATTGACGAACATGCGCGCATAGTGCGGGATCTAATTGATCAATATAAGGTGGGTTGGAAACAATAATATCAAATTGCTCATTAGCAACTGGCTGATACCAGCTGCCTTGCAAAAGTTTTACATTACTTAGCTTGTAATGCTCTTTGTTATGAGCGGCAACTTTAAGCGCATGTTTGCAATAATCAATAGCAGTCACCTGCCAATTGGGTCGGGCATGAGCAAGACTTAAGGCAATTGCGCCACTGCCTGTACCTAAATCGAGTACTTGCAGTTTAGTGTATTGTGTGAACTTATTAAGAATGGTTTCAATCAGCACCTCAGTATCCGCGCGTGGGATCAATGTGTGCTTATCAACAAGGAATTCAAGATTCCAAAAAGCTTGCTTACCTGTCAAATAAGCAACGGGCTCACCCTGTAAGCGTCTCATGAATAGTTCACTAAACTGTTGAAATTCATGTTCAGTTAAAGACTTTTCTGACCAAGTGTATAAATAACTCGTTGATACCTTTAATACATGACAAAGTAAGACTTCAACATCAATTCGTGCGCTATCAGAAGTTGACTCAAGTTGTTTGCTATAGGTTGCTAGAATAGCTTGAATGGTATTATTAGGCATTTTCTTCAGACATTTGTACAAGTAGATCGGCTTGATATTCATGTACAAGTGGCTGAATGACCGAACCTAAATCACCTTGCATGACTTCTTCAAGCTTATAAAGTGTCAAATTAATGCGATGATCAGTAACGCGCCCTTGCGGATAATTGTAAGTGCGAATACGTTCAGAGCGATCGCCACTACCAACAAGGCTCTTACGTTGGCTAGATTGCTCGTGTTGTTGCTTGTCAATCTCAGCTTGCAGGAGTCTTGCTTTAAGCATTGACATGGCTTGAGCGCGGTTTTTATGCTGTGAGCGTTGATCTTGACATTCAACAACAACGCCAGTTGGAATGTGTGTGATACGAATGGCTGAATCTGTTTTGTTAACATGCTGACCACCAGCGCCTGAAGCGCGAAAGGTATCCACTTTTAGATCTGCAGGATTAATATCAATCCCTTCAACCTCATCAGCCTCTGGCATAATGGCGACGGTGCAAGCCGAGGTATGCACACGCCCCTGTGATTCTGTTTCAGGTACGCGTTGTACGCGATGTGCGCCGGATTCAAATTTAAGTTGCGAGTAGACATTTTCACCTGAGATTTTACTGATGATTTCTTTGAAACCGCCATGTTCGCCATCGCTTTGACTAACAATCTCAATCCGCCAACCTTGAGTTTCGGCGTAGCGGCTATACATTTTAAATAAATCACCCGAGAAAATAGCGGCCTCATCACCACCTGTGCCTGCACGAATCTCAAGAAATACGTTGGCACCATCATTAGGGTCTTTAGGTAATAATAAAATCTCAAGCTCTTTAGTTAAGCTATCAATCCGCTCTTCAGCGTCATTAAGCTCCTCTTTTGCCATTTCCTTCATTTCAGGATCGCTTTCTTTGAGCATCTCATTAGCACTTTCAATATCATCATGTGCTTGCTCATAAGCTTTAAATGTTGCAACTAAAGGCTCTAATTGCGCATATTCTTTGGATAGATCGCGAAATTTATTCTGGTCATTAATAACATCAGCTTCACCCAAGAGAGCTGCAATTTCTTCATGGCGTTCGATCAAGCCTTGTAATTTTCGTTTGATTGAGTCTTTCATTTTATAGTCCAGTGTTTAAGCCAAAAATTTCTTCAGCTAAGTTAAGCATATCATTGCGCCCTTCAACGGCAGCATTTCTAAGTGACACGCTTGGCGTATGTAGCCATTTATTTTTAACATTATGCGCAAAGCGTGCTAATACCATTTTAGGGTCTTCACCATTTTCTAAGCGCTTAAGACAGCGATTGAGCTCATCATCAATCATGTCTTTGGTTTGATTGCGCATGGCCTTGATCGTATTATCGGAAAGAATGGCTTTTTCTTGATTAATATAATCATCTAGACCTTTTTCAATCCATTTCTCAGCACGTAATGCCGCTTTTTCACGCAATGTTTTATTGTTTTGAATAAGTCCTTGAATATCATCAACACAGTAGGTAGTTATGTTATCTATTTGATCGAATAATGGATCAATGACACGTGGCACCGATAGATCAATTAGTGTTTTTGGGTTGGTATTGGTTAGCATATCAGTTGTCAAAATCAGCTCACGTGAGTTGACGGCACTAACAATAATATCAGCTTGCTTAGCAAGGCTGCTAAGCTCGGATAATGAAAAGGCTTCAGCGTGATGCTCAGTTGCCAGTTGTTGCGCCTTTTCTAGTGTGCGATTAACAATAATAAGGCGTTTTGGTGTCAGACTTGCTAAGTGTTTTGTCACAAGCATTGCCGTGCTTCCTGCGCCAATGACCATAATGGTTTTATCTTCAAAGTGACTTAAGCTTTGTTTGGCTAATGTCACTGCCGAAAAGGCAACAGAAACCGGACATTGCCCAATATTAGTATGAAATCTCACGCGTTTTGCAACTGAGAAAACCTTTTGCATTAAGCGATTAAGATCGCCACCAAGGGTGTTATTAGCAAGTGCCTCTGCATAGGCATATTTGATTTGCCCCAATATTTGCGGCTCACCTAAAACCATTGACTCTAATCCACAGCTTAAGCGCATTAGATGATGAGCAACATGTGTATCTTGGCGCACGATAAGATAGTTTTTCAAGTCCAAATCATTGCGTTTTGCCGATTGTTGCCACCAATTGATAACATGATCTAATTGTTTTAATTCAGCAATGACGGCATAGATCTCGGTGCGATTGCAGGTTGATAAGATAAGACATTGCTCAACGCCATATTGTTTTTTTAGTGTTTTTAAATGTTGACCGAGGCGCTCATTGTCGAGGGTGAATGCGCCGCGCGCATCTAAAGAAGCCTTTTTGTAGTCTATCGCTAAAGAAACTAACGTCATTCATTTACCTGCTTTGCTTATTATTCT
>JAHDDB010000124.1 GCA_020629575.1 Caedibacter sp.
AACAACACCCCGAGTTGCAATAATGATTTAATACTGCCATGAAATGCTGTTGAAACAATCAGATTAACATCTTCCAAGCGTTTAGGCTCACCGCTAAAAACATGCGACAAGTGCACGATTTCATTATAATCCATCAGATAAAGCACTTCAGCAACAAACACTACTGAAATGGAGACAATAATTGACACCATCATTACCATAACAATAGTTGCTGAGTCAGGTTTTTTTTGATTTTTTTGGTCTTTTTGGCTTTTCAGATTTTTTATTTTTTCTGCTCTAGCGCTATTGTCGCTCATAAGTGAACTCCTAAGCCATTTAAAATCATTTGCACGCCGATAATAGCAATTAGCACTAAAAAGACTGTTTTCAAGGTTTTTACCGGAATGATCGGCAATAATTTAGCACCTAAGAATGCACCAACAAAAACACCCAATGCCACGGGCGCCGCAAATAATGGCTCGATATAGCCTGCTTTAAGATAAATACCAACACTTGCCGCAGCGGTAATACCGATCATGAAATTACTGGTTGCAGTAGTCACTTTAAAGGGGATCTTCATGATTTGATCCATGCCCAATACTTTAAAAGCACCTGAACCGATACCCAAAAGCCCTGATAGCACACCTGCAATCCACATAACAACAAAGCCAGGGACAACACCAACAACAGCATAAGACTCTATTTTGTCTTTTATTTGATAGGTATCTGGGAGTTGTAATTTTTGCGCCAGTTTACTTGATTCAATCACTGTGTTTTTTGGCTTATTCAGTAATGAAATCATAATATTTAAAAGCAGCATAACCCCAAAGATAAGTGATAATATGTCTTTATTCATCACCACCGCAAGGCTTGCACCACAGATTGCGCCAATCGTTGTTGCCACTGATAAAAACATACTAATACGAATATTGCTTATCCCATCTCTAAGGTATGAAATCGCAGCACCCGATGACGTAGCAATCACCGAGGTTAATGCCGCCCCCATTGCATAACGGATATCAATGCCAAATCCAAGAACTAAAAAAGGCGTGATAATCACCCCACCACCAAGACCTGCTAGGGCACCAAGGATACCTGCAAACATCGATGCAGCTATAATAATCAGCTCAAATACAATAAGATCCATCTTTATTTCTCTCTATGGCAAATAACTGCGTCACATGCTAGCGTTATAACTATTGGTATGCTGAAATTGCAGCAGACTCATCAAGCTTAAATCCTTTGGGGTCACTAATAATCTTATAATCCCCTGCAATCACTTCATTGGCAGTTATTGACGTAATCTCGCCCAAGCCTGGCAACATCTTACCAATATTAGCAATCGTAAATGTCCCATTGGTAGATTGCAGCACAAGACCATAACTATTAGCAGAGTAAATCTTATAGTTTGTCGCTACTTTATCCGTCGTTGTTGGCATAGTTATGATTGATTGCATAGCTTGACCCTTATCATTTGATGTGCTACTTGCTGCTATTTGCGCAAGTTTGGCTGAAAACTGCTTCGCCAAATCATCACTGACTTTATCTAAGCTTTTGGTCTGTTTTTGCACTTCATCTAACTTCATTTGCATTTGCTGTAACTGCGTTACTGCCTCAGTATTACTGTTTAAAATCATCTGTTTTAATTCAGCAATTTTGGCATCTGCAGACTTTCTCACCTGCTCAGCTTCCGCGTGAATGATATTTGATAGCGTATTTCTAATGGCACCTGCCTGATCCTCAATATGAGACTGCAGTACCTTTTGATGCGCTTGGATTTCTTTTTGATTAGTAATAATAAACAATTGAAATACTAGCACACATGCCACACCCACACCACCTAGCACCATCAGCTTTTGCTGTTTTGTTAGCGGCGTTTTACCTTTTTGTTGGCTTGATACCTCAGAATCAAATTCGTCATTTTCTAGCTCTACATCAGATGCTTGATCTTGTGTTTTGTCTGCTTTTTTATTTAATGAACCAAATAATTTCTTCATTGCAGCTTAGTCCTTCTTTACCAATGATAGCACTAAGTATAGAAACTATTTCGAGCATCGCCTAGCAGTTGATGGTGATTTATGTTTTTTTGTTTATACTATACCCATCGTAAATCATTTTGCGGTGTTTATTTGTAAAGTAGCCTGTGAAGATTTTGGCAAGTTGGATTGCAGGTAATAGCTAGAACTATTATCAAAATCAAACTTGGTAAAAGCGCGCAGAATACAAAGCAAGAAATTCTGTAAAGCGGTTTATGATGGGTATAGAGCCATATAATTTGGAAAACTCACTTGATAAGGATCAGAAACAATGAAGTACAATTTTCTTATTCGACTGCTTCACTTACTCATTGCGCTTGGTGTCATCTTGCAACTCTTAATTGGTTTTTTCTTTGATGATTTATTTGCCAAGCTCAATGGTGCATTTTTTATGACAATACACAAATCAATCGGTTTGTCTTTAGCTGTTGTGGTGATTCTACTGATCATTACCCGCTTATTATCAAAGAAAATCCCTTACCCTAAAGCGATGTCATCCTTACATATTTTTCTTGCCAAGATTGTCCACTTCGGTCTTTATCTTTGTGTATTTTGCATGTCAATGACGGGACTTATCGCCTCACAACTGTTTCAAAGTCAATGGCAATTTTTCTATTGGTTTAATGTGCCTATCTTGTTGCCGCAAAACCCAGAGCTTGGCAGTGAAATTTTTAGCTGGCATCCTTGGTTTGCCTATATTCTACTCGTGCTTGTCATACTACACATCTTAGCGGCACTTTATCATAAGTATATTGCTAAGGATGATATTGTTAAGAAGATGATGTAAGGCAAACTATTATAGATGAATAAATAAGTTGAATCACTCCTCACCCGTGTCGCCTATACTCTACGACCTATCCCGCAAGGAAAGAGGTGAAAAATAGTACCATCTATTTTTTGATCATTCTCTATTGATAAACATCCACCTTAACAAACCGATATCCCACGCCGGACTCGGTTGTAATCAATGGCTGTTTGGTGCAGGCAGCAAGTTTTTTGCGCAATTGTCCGACGTAAACACGCAGATACTGTACTTCATCGGCAAAATACTCGCCCCATATCTGCTGCAAGATCTGATTTTGGGTCAATAGTTTACCCGCATTTCGACAAAACACACTCAACAGCAGAAATTCTTTTTTTGATAAATGAACCACTTCATCATTGATCATCACGCGATGATCGGCAATATGAACACGCATATTTTCAAACTGATAAACAGACTCTGCTGCCTTGTCCTCAGCTTTAAACGCATCAACAAGCTCAAGGTTGCGCTTAATGCGCGCAACTAGCTCGGGCATATCAAACGGTTTTCTGACATAATCATTAGCTCCATTCTCAAGTGCTTTGACCACTTCATCACCATCACATCTGGCAGATACCACAATCACTGGTACATGCAGGTGTTTAACTCTTAGATTTGCTAACCATTTTTGTCCATCCTGATCAGGCAAACCTAGATCTAATAGAATAAGATCAGGATGCTGCTGGTTTAAAATCTCTGTCGCGTGTTCAGCACTGACGGCATCATAGACATCATAGCCAAGAACCAACAAGGTTTTCTTTAAGAATTTGCGAATTTGCGCTTCATCATCAATTAATAATATTTTCTTGTTCATATGGATTCACTATCGGTAATTTAACAATAAATGTACTGCCTTTATGAGCACCTTCACTGGTGGCATAAATCTCACCATGATGGGCTGTAACAATATCCTTACAAATGGCAAGACCTAGTCCATGCCCTTTAGTATAACTATCTGATTTTTTGAGTCGATGAAAAATTGAGAATACACTCTCTAGCTCTTCCTGCTCAAGTCCAATGCCTTGGTCAATGACCTCAATAACTGCCCAAGTGTTTATATACTTTAAGCTCAAAGTGATTTGACTGTTAGCCGCACTAAACTTAACCGCATTGGAAATAAGATTAAGTAAAACTTGCTCCAATAACAGCTTATCGCCATTAATGACAAGGTCTTTATCAAGACATTGCAGCTTAAACTGGTGACTTACAAAACGTTTTTTGGCAACAGCCAGCACCTCGTTAATTAATGTCTTTAACGGCACGTTTTGCTTATTAATGGTGATACCTGCGCTAAACTTCAACATCTGCAGAATATGATCGATATATTGATCTAAGCGTTTGCTTTCCTCTAAAGCAACAGTAAGCATCTCGGCTTTATCCTCTTTGGAAAACATCTCGCCATAACTTAATACACTAGATAAGGCACCAGTGATCGATGCCAACGGTGTTTTAAAATCGTGAGACACCGATGATAGTAATGTTTTTTGCAGCTTTTCCTGCTCTTTTAAAATCATCGCTTCTTGCTCTTGTTGAGATAAACGCTGCTGCAATAATGCATTAGCAACATGTGACAGCATCGTTTTAATGAGTATTTGATCAAACATGAAAGCTTCGACTTTATATTCAAACTTCACACAAATGGCAATAATGCCAAGCATACGCCCATCAACAATCAATGGCTCAAAATACCATGGTAATGCGCTAAAGGTTTGCGTGCTTTTGCCACAAGCCGTTTTATTACTCCAACACCAACGCACAGCGGCTTGCTCTTTATCACTTAACTGACATGAATTGGGAATGGTCTCATATAACTTATGATCATCAGCAACGATAAATGCAAACTCATAATCAAAGTATTGCGTTAATGCTTCTAAAAAGCGTTGGTAAAACGACTGATTTTTCTGCTTGATCGTAATCTCATTGGAGAATTTATAAAGCATCGATAAAGTCTTTTCACGTGACCGTAATACCTTTAATGAGCGCCGCGTACGTGCCGTTAGTTGGCTCACTATCAAAACAACTAACATAAATATGATAAAGGTAATGACTTGTGAAAAAGTGCCAATCGTAAATTGGAAAGTAGGCGTCAAATACATATACATGTACATTATGAAGCTTAGAATTGACGAGGCAATTGATGCCTTAAGCCCATAGCGATAAGCACATAGTATTAAAGTCAACACCAGAATAAGTGATTGCCCAGATAAACCGACAAAACTTAATCCAAAGAATATAAAGAGCCCTGATACAAACGTAATTGCTAATGCTTTAATGATATTCATCCACGTTGTATTGCTACTTTGCTTAGCTTCTTTAAAGCGCGAGAAAAGATCAGAGAGGCGCGCTTTATATGTGCTGATCACATGCACCTGCTTATGCTCACTATGACGAATAACATCATAAACAACTGAACCCAACAGCCAATCTAGCCATTTAGCTCGTCTTGATTTACCAATGACAATATCAGTGACATTGTGATCATTGGCATAGCGAATAATCGCTTTTGATAGCCTGCCACCTGAGATATGTTCTAATTGATAACCTAACTCAATTGCCAACGTTTTATAACGCCTAATTTCTCGTAATTTGACACGCGATAGTTGCTTTTGCGGGTTATGGATAAATATCGCTAATAATCGCGCATTGGCGATCGTGGCAAGCTGCTTGCCTTTTCTAAGCAGTCTTGGCGTTGACGCATCATAGGCACAACAAACCAGCACACAAGGTGAAGCGGCAATATTGGCATGTGAATCATAAAGCTTCTTATATGAGCGTACATCTTCACCAACATGCGAAGCGGCTAAACGTAGCGCATAATCTCGAAGTATTGCCAGATTGGTATATTGGAAATAGCGTAACAATGCGCGTTTTGCCATGTCGTGATGATAAACTCGCCCCTCATTTAAGCGCTTGATCAACTCCTCAGGCGTGATATCAACGATCATCAGCTCATCGGCTGATTGAATAAAACTATCAGGAACAGTTTCTTCAACGTTGACCTGAGTAATCTCCTCGACTTCATAGCTCAAACTTGCGATATGCTGAATATTAATTGCGGTATAGACATTGATCCCCGCTTCTAGAATTTCAACAATATCTAAATAGCGCTTTTTGTTACGTTCGGTTGCAAGATTTTTATGCGGTAATTCATCGATGATCACCGTTTCAGGTTTGCGTTGAATAATAGCATCAACATCAAGCTCATTAAACACCTTGCTTTTGTAAGCTAAGGCTTTTAGTGGAATTTGCTCAAGACCCTCAACTAAATTTTCCGTCTCTTTACGTCCATGTGTTACCACCAAACCAATAGCCACATCATGTCCTGCATGCTTAAGTTCTTGGGCACGTGTTAACATCGCATAGGTTTTACCTACACCAGGAGCAGCACCCAAGAAAATCTTTAATCGTCCACGTTTAGACCTCTCCGACTTCTTTGCAAGATTCAGTAACGCATCGACTTTATGATCGTTAGAATTTTCATAAGTCGGCATGTGCTCATTCGCCATAGATGATTCCGCTAAACAATATATGCACTAGTTTAACCCAACTTTTGTTTAAATGCTTGCAGCGCCAAGTTTAATTTAAGCACATTAACCGTTGCTGGATTAAACAGGTGATGCGCTGTATTGCAGCTCTGACGCATAAGCCTATCAAACTCTATAATACAAGGATTTTATACT
>JAHDDB010000004.1 GCA_020629575.1 Caedibacter sp.
ACACAAAGGAATTAATAATGTTTAAGCATGAAACAAACATCAATACACGATCAAAGATACCCTTTTTTCTTCACCAAAAATATCATAGCTTGCGTATTTGAACGCAGTTTGCAACGCGATAAAAACTAATCAATAATTATTTTGAACATTTGAAGAAAAGAGAAAAGTATGTCACATAAATTACAACGAAACTTAAAAGCTCGCCATTTAATCATGATCGCCTTGGGTGGCTCGATTGGCACAGGTTTATTTTTAGCAAGCGGCAGCGCCATTTACGAGGCCGGTCCAGGGGGAGCTATGCTCGCCTATGCCATTATCTCACTGATGGTTTATTTTCTAATGTGTAGCCTTGGTGAAATGGCAGCACATTCACCCACTACAGGCACATTTTGTGAATACTCGAGCCGTTATGTCAGTGCTGATTTTGGCTTTGCCATGGGTTGGAACTATTGGTTTAACTGGGCAATTACTATTGCCGCTGAGATTATTGCTGCAGCTTTAATTATGCAATATTGGTTTCCTTATGTGCCCACGATCTATTGGAGTGTTTTATTTTTTGTACTTATTTTTGGTTTAAATCTATTAGCCGTAAAAGTCTATGGTGAAACAGAGTATTGGCTGTCTTTTATCAAAGTTGCTTTTGTGATTATTTTTATTGTTGTTGGCATATTAACGATTGTTGGTGTCACAGGCGTTGGTGGACCTGTTGGTTTTGAGAATTGGCATATCGGGGATGCGCCTTTTCATAATGGTATGATTGGTTTTATGGCGGTATTTTTGATCGCCGGATTCTCTTTTCAAGGTACGGAACTCGTTGGCGTTGCCGCAGGTGAAGCAGATAACCCTAGAAAATCCATTCCTCAAGCCATTAAACGCACCTTCTGGCGTTTGGTTATTTTTTACATTCTTGCCATTGGGGTTATTAGCTTTTTGATTCCTTACACGAGTGACATTCTCATTAATAAAAGTTCTGACATCGCCATTAGCCCTTTTACGATTGTTTTTAAAAATGCGGGATTAACCTATGCCGCAACCATCATGAATGCGGTGATCTTGATTGCAATCTTATCTGCTTGCAATGCCAGCATGTTCTCGGCAACACGCATTATGTGGCATTTAGCTAATACCAAACAAGCACCCAAGGTATTTGGTAAAATCAATCGCCAGGGCATTCCAATTAACGCTCTTTTGATTACAGCCCTTGTTGGTTGTTTATTTTTTCTAACTTCCTTTTTAGATAACGGTAGCGTATTTATCTGGCTTGTAAACATTTCATCTTTAGCGGGGTTTGTTGCTTGGTTTGGTATTGCTTTAAGTCATTATCGATTTCGTCGCGCTTACCAAAAACAAGGTATGAATCTGCAAAATTTACCCTATCGTGCTAAATGGTTCCCAATCGCACCCATTTTTGCGATGCTATTAATTGCCGTGATTATCCTAGGGCAAGAGTTTAGCGATATTATCTCAGGCGACATTACATGGCAGAAATTCTTAGCGACTTATATCGGCTTTATTCTATTTTTAGCATTACTTATTGGCTATAAATTAATTAAACGCAGCAAGCTCATTGCCTTAGACAAATGTGATATCTCTGCTAAGCATTAAGTCGATTAACAATTTGTTGTAAATAATTAGACATCTTACGCCAATCAGCAATCTCCCAGTTTTTGCTATTCTCTGGATCAGGCAAATAGGTGTAATGAATGGCGTAATAATTAAGCTTGCCTTTCAGTTCATTTTTAACCATATCCACTTTGCTTCCCGTATCATCAACATAAACAACTGATTGACATAGGTTTGGCTTATTTGTCTTTTGACGCTCTTTTTCAATCAAGTCAAGGAGCAATTTCCCTTTATCACCACCTGCGGCATATTGGATGCCATGACTATACATCGTGTAGTCATTTTTATACTTATTTTGCGCAAAGAAACTTGGGTCAAATTGACCGCTGCCAATAGGGTTCTTGGTAAAATCAAGTCCATTGATTCTTAGCTGCCTTAAGGTTGTTGCCTCAGCACTAAATCCGCGTGACGTCAACGCAATCGAAGGATATTCCTTTTGCAATTGATTAACTACTGCCACAGTGTCACTTTCCACCGGCTGATAATTGATAAAGTAACGCACCGCATTCAAGAAGTCATAAATATTTGCACTCTGATCACTTAATAAATGCTTGGCATATACATTGCTTTTTGATGCCTGCCAATATACCCAGCCTTCACTGGCAAACTTTTCTTTATTTGTCAGTAAGGTATTATCGATATCATAAACAATACACACTGAGGACTTGCCATAGTCTTTACTTAATTTAACAATATATGGTTCGATATCTTTGATATTTTTAATACTAACTTCTTGATTCGTCATTGCTTGAGCCGCACCAACGCTAAGCAACGCCAATGACATAATCGTTATTTTCTTGATCATTTTTAACCCTCTTAGATTTCCCGCAGGCATATTAGCATAAAATGTAAATTTGTGTATTTTTTTGTAGCAAGGCTATATAGGAAGTATAAATGGGATAGCTATACTACCTCATTCTGTTTAGAATATGCCGCTGATGTAATTGGAAAGTTAAAAGGGAAAAAAGAACGATGCAAAAGGTAGCTATCATTGGCGGATCAATCGCTGGCAATGCCATGAGCTTGGTGCTGTCGCGCTTAGGTTTTGATGTCTCCATTTATGAACGCTCAAGCGCTCAACTTGATGATCGCGGTGTTGGTATATGTATTCCAAAAGATTTACGTAACATGCTGGTACAATGCGATATGTTTGACTCTGATGCCAAATATATTGAAATCATTGATCGACAGTTTATTGTTAGCGATGCCAAGCGTAATGCCGATGTATTCTGGCAACAACCTGTGAATGTCATGGCACACAACTGGTCAGAAATTTATACGCAATTATATAAGCGCCTACCAAAAGGTATTTATCGGCAAGATGCGAGTGTGGCGCATATTAAGCAAGATCAAAACAAGGTCATACTGTCACTCTCTAATGGGCAAACCGTAAAGGCAGATTGGCTATTTTGTTGTGATGGCGTTAATTCACTTGGTCGCACGACACTTTTCCCTCAATCAATACTTAATGAAGCACCTTATATTGCTTGGCGTGGCGTGATTGCAAAAGAGCATATTAGCGAACCATCACTATTTGATCGACTTAATTATTTTTGCTACGAGTATGGACATGTCGTGACCTACTACATCCCCAAACAAGATGGTAGTGTTGATTTGAATTGGGTTTTCTATCAAAAGGTAAGTCAAGCACATAAAAATAAACTGTTAAACACGAATAACAGCAATGAAGTCACAAGCTTAGCAGCACGCGAGTTTCAGCCAATGCACTTTGAAGAGCTAAAGAAATTAGCCAACATGATGCCTGAAGTTTTTGCCAAGGTGATACTTGATACGCCAAAACCTTTTATTCAAAATATCTTTGACACACAAGTCCCTGCACTGAAAAAGGGACGTATTTGCTTATCTGGCGATGCTGCATTTATCTCACGACCACATACTGCAAGTGGTGCGACCAAAGCTTTGCAGAGCGCACTTATGCTATTTCAACAATTACAAGAAAATCAGCATGATTTAGATCGCGCCACAGAAGAGTGGGCAAAAATACAATATAATAATGAGCGCAAATTATATGAGCTTGGTAAAATTTTTGGGCATGCGCTTGTCACTGACACCCCCGACTGGCAGTTAATGAATCAAGAGAAAATGGATCAATGGTGGGTTGATATTATGCAAAATCAAACATGGTATGCGTATCAATCCAGATAGGCAGCTTTAACTATAGACACTTAAGAAAATGCAATTAAAGATTTTGACATATTATTACTAAATTGTTATACAATCAGCACAATTAATTCTATAGACATTAAGTTCATCGATGACAGGGACAGAAAAAACATTACAAAAAAAACAATTTTTTAATATTTTCACAATTGAAATGTGGGAAAGGTTTGCATTCTATAGTTTTAACGGTCTTTTTGTATTATTTGCCATAAGCACCTATTTCAATGAAAAATCCGCTTATTTAGTATTTGGTATTTTTATGGCTTTAGCCTATGGCCTACCTACTATTGGTGGAATTATTGCTGATAGACTAATTGGAATCAAGAGAACATTGATTGCTGGAGCGATACTCCTTCCTTTGGGGTATTTGATATTAGCCTTATCATTTAGCTATGAATCCACGCTCATTGCTTTAGCATTTATCGCAGTTGGAAATGCTCTTTTCAAACCAAATCCATCATCGATGATTGGTATTATTTATAAAAACGATCCTGCTCAAACTAATTCTGCTTTTACCATGTATTATATGGCAATAAATATTGGATCATTAATAGCTTCTGTGCTTTCTCCCTTAATTGCTAAATATACTTCCTTTAATGTAGCTTTTATTATCGCTTGCATTGGCATGCTCTTCTCACTCCTAAACTTTGTGCTCAAATACAAAATTTTTAGCGATATACACAATGAAGTAGGCGCTAAGAAACTTAAACTGCCAAACATATGCTTTGCACTATTGATTACCGCCTTTATGATAGTATTCTCTTATATAATGCTAAATTTCAGCGATATTGCATTTTATATTATTCTAGTATTAACAATAGCATGCTATTCCTATCTTATTGTGAACACTCGCACTTATGATAATAAATCACACATTATAAAACAGCTAATAGGTGTGTTCATTTTTGTCCAAGCATTATTGTTTTTTATCATCTACACTCAAATGTTCTCAACATTAATTGTTTTTGCAAAAAATAATATTGACTTAAACCTACTAGGTTTTGAAGTATCTCCTGCCTCCTTTACAGCACTCAATCCATTTTGGATATTAGTCTTAAGCCCAATATTATCAAAAATATATATATCACTCCATCAACGGAATATACATAGCTCCACAGGCGGCAAATACGCGATCGCTATGTTTTGTTGTGCCGCTGCTTTTCTTGCACTGATCATTGCGTGCTTAACTGTTGGCGACTCAGCTAAGATTAATGGTTTATGGATGGTGCTTTATTATTTCTTGACTAGTCTTGCCGAGCTATTAATTTCTGCGATTGGCCTTGCTGTTGCAGCTCAATACTTTCCAAAGAATAAATTAAGCTTCTGTATGGGGGCATGGCTTTTGGCACAAGGGTGTGGCAATGCGCTAGCGGGCAAAATTGCAGGCTTTATTGCAATGCCTAAAGACGGCATACCTACGCAAAAAAGTTTACATATATTTAGTAATTATTTTTATATTTTTGCTATCTCATGCTTGATACTTGCCATACTTTTTACAATCACTGCTATTATTTTCAGGAAAATTGCAGATAAACACAGTATTAAGCTTGCCTAATAACAGTCTTGAGTTATCAAATTGCTTTCTATGAGTCGTTGACCAATACATTCAGCAAATGACTACCTCGTTGTAATGCACCTTTACTATGGACACTGATTACAAGTCCGGCAAATGAGAAACTCACCTCACACTCCTTGGCATGCGCCATTTGCAAACATCTACCTATTACCTGACCTGCATCAAAAGTATCGCCTGGTGCGACAAACCACTCATATAAGCCACCAGATTGTGCGTAGATTGCTTGGAAAGAACCCTCATTATAAAAGGCAATGTGTTTAGCGCACGCTTGCTTGTATACTTTATCTGCAGCTATTACTTGCTGTGCTGCAAGATAGTTTAATATTCGATTAGATTGAATCTGCGCTTTATTATGATCAATCAACTCTTCTGAGCCCAATTCAAGGGTGAAACTATCGACCAATACAGGTTCATTCCTACCTAGTTCAGCAAATGCCTTTTGCACACTCCACCAAGGATAAAACCCTGCTTCATCTAATGAGCCATTGCATTTATTCTCAATTAATAACACATGCTCAAACCCCAAAGACTCAGCACTATCTTTGGCATATCGCGGGCTATATAGATAATCAATAGCCAATGAATCCGTATGCAAATCCAAAATAATATCAGCCTGTAATGCCTCTAGTTGCATGGTGTAGTTTAAACGTCGCGCACGTGACAACCCAAAGTCATTATTAAGTGCAGCTGTCATTTGCGCGCTAATCTTATTTCGCAATGCCGTAGCATATTCTGCTTGAGCGCTTTTAAGATGCTCTTTGGCAAATGATTGATAATCTATCTCAGGCTTAAAATAATAGCGGTTCCAATTGTCGCCATTAGTTGCATCAAAACGCCCCTGATGTCCAGCACCAATAAGCATATCACGTCCAAAAGGGTTACACTGTGGAATAATCGTAATATCACCTTGCGGTTGTTCTTCATCAAAGTGCTTAAGTAAATTCAAAATCACGGCATTACCTTGAATCTCCGAGGCATGCATGCTTGCTTGAATATATACTTTCTTAGCATTGTCACCTTGACCTTTAATCCTATATTTCGCAACTGTGATTGCTTCTCCTGACGCATTTTGCCCCACTTCAATCAGCGACTTTGTAATATAACTTTTCATTTCTTTAGTTTTGTTCATTTCTCTCATTTGAGCCAGACTCCCGCAGCTTCAGCTTTTCTTAATATCTTAATTTGCTCTTTTCGCCCTTTTTGCCCTTTTTGATATGTCACTTCCGCTGGCAACGTATGACACAAAAAAAATGGCATGCTCTCAGTAAAACCATAAGCACCAGTATAGTGAAAGATAATATGATCCTGTGCTTTAGTATCACTTGGCAGTTGCACTTCCCCTAAATAGTCTAAGCTAGTGCATAACGCACCATGCAAATGCATCTTAGATAGAGTAGTGCTACTTTCTCTTAGAAGATTCACAGGAAATGACTGTGATGTCAGCGTTGGGCGCATTAAATGTTGACTGCCTCCTGCTAATATCAACATGTCACGCTCATAAACTGTTTTGCGATCCACTACTTTAGTGACATAAACGCCGCATTTAGCAACAGCATAGCGCCCAAGCTCAAGCCAAATCTCTGTTTGTGGGTAGTGGTTTTTCAGTTTTAAAATCAATATGTTAATTTCAGCTAAGCTTAACTCTTGTCCTTCATGCTGATAATCAATACCTAAACCACCACCTAGATCTAATACATGCAAATCAATGCCCATGGTCTCTGCCAGTTCATGTAATGTATTAGCAATCGTAACCCAGATGCGCTCAAGTTTGTCTATACAGAGGATATTACCCCATTGAAAACAATGAAAACCCAAGATATTAAGATAAGGGCAATCAAGATCATGGTTCTCTGAATAAGTAACCCAATCATGGGGTGACAAACCAAATGGTGTGACACACTCACCACCTAAGACGTTTTTTTCGCCATCATGCCACTGCAATTGCACGCGTAGCAACACATCAATATAAACTTGTTTTTCATTAGCAATACTTTGCACATCCTGCAATTGCTGCGCACTTTCAATGACAAATTTTCTAACTCCTTGGTCAATAAAATAGCTTAACTGCTCATATGACTTAGCAGGCCCTGTATGTAAGATGTCTTCAGGGTTAACACCTTGCTTTAACACCTGATCAAGCTCACCAATACTCGCCACATCAAAGCGCATACCTTCATTATTCAAGGTTGTAATAATCGCTGATAAAGGATTAGCTTTAAGCGCATACCAAAGGGTTACTGGTAATGTTTGTAACGTTTTTATATGGGATTGTAAAATATCTAGATCATAGAAAAAAAATGGCGCATCAATCTCTTTAGTTAAATCAACCAATGCTTGATGGTGGTATAAGGTATTAACCATTAACGCAATGCCTCCTCCAAACTAAGCGCATGATCACTTTTGTCATCACGATATTTAACAATAATTGGGCATGCCGCTTGTAAGCCTTGCGTCTTTGCCCAGCCTTGTGCCAATGGTCTCGTGCCTGGTACGACAACCGCACCTTCTGGAATGGCTTCACCTTTATCAAGAATGCGTTCATTAATGCAGTCATACACACTAACTCCACGCGACAAGACAACAGATGGCGCAATAACCGCACGTCTTTTAACAACAATCCCTTCAACAATAACAGCTCCTGCACCAACAAACACATGATCCTCAATTACGACAGGATTCATGCCAATTGGTTCAAGCACACCGCCGATCTGCACACCTGCTGACAAATGCACATGTTTACCAATCTGTGCACAAGAACCCACTAATGCATGGCTATCAATCATTGTACCCTCATCAACATACGCACCGGTATTTACATATGCCGGTGGCATAATGATTACTGATGGCGCGATATAAGCACCTGTTCTTACAGCTGATCCACCTGGCACCATACGCACGCCATCGGCAACAGTAAAACGTCTTGGAACCAGATTATGCTTATCGACAAAGCCTTGGTAGCTTTCCGTAAAATCGGTATTTTGACCCGCTTTAAATGCTGCCAAAATCGCTTCTTTGACCGCAATATTAGCTTGCCATTGACCATTTTCTTGGCGCTCTGCTGAACGCAGTTTACCTGTTTGTAAGTCTTGTAGGGTTTTCTCCCAGCTCATCATTTATACTCCTTTTATATTTATTTGCTGGAGTTACAGACTTTTTCTAAAGTGCGTAACTCCGGTTATTTATTCAGGCTAAGACTAAGTGCTCACCTATAAGTGTTCCCCGTGCCCTGAGCGTAAGTCGAAGGGTAAAATCACACTTCATAGAGGCTTCGACTTATGCTCAGCCAACGCTTACACAATCAAAGTGGTCAGGAATATGGTCATAGCCTTTATTTTTAACTGACACAGATATGCTCATAATAACTTTGAATCTCGGCATCAGCTTGTTGCAAACGCTCAACACTTGTTAGCTCTTGAGCAATCAATGGTAAACGTAAAGTATTACTATCGATGACACCCGTATGCGCAAGCCATGCTTTACTTGGAATTGGGTTTGCTACACTAAAGCATGCTGCAGTAGCATCTTGCCATAAACGGCTTAAGGCCTCATCTGCCTCAAAACGCAAAGAAGTTTCAACATAGGCTTTGGCTTGTTTTGGCCATAAGTTAGAAACCACTGACACCAAGCCTTTGCCACCGACTTTGGCAAGCTCAGGCATCATCGCATCCTCGCCACTATATACATTAACGTGTGGCGCTATTTGTACATAGCACTTAAAGCGCGAGATATCACCTGAGGCTTCTTTTAATGCCCACAAATTCGGATGATTTTTAAGTGCAGAAAAAGCATCAAAACAAAGATTCACCCCCGTTCTTGATGGCACGTTATATAACATACATGGCTTGTTTGCTTTGTCTAATAATGCACTAAACCAAGCAATTTGCCCCTGAGTGCCCGGTTTGGCATAAATCGGCGTGACCATCAAGAAGCCATCAATCGCTTGAGCGTTACAAAACTCAACCCACTTAAGCTGCTCAGCTAACTGATAACCGCCTACGCCAACAAGTAAGGGGACTTTAAGCCCTAAGCCACAGGCAAATCTCACTATTTGACACTGCTCTTCATAACTTAATGCTAAAGCTTCACCCGTGCTACCTAAAATCAATACACCACAATCAGCTGCTTCTTGTTTGCGTAGCAGTCGCTCAAAACTCACCAGATCAATCTCACCATTGTCAAACATTGGCGTAACGACTGCTGTGTAGGTATTGTTATTGATATTTATTGCCATGACACACCTCTTACTAATTCATCAAACTGGTAAAAACCAGCATTTAATCTATTCTCATACACAAAGCGCGCGCTCCATACAGCACCCTCAGCAAAAAGCTTGCGATCATGCGCCACATGCTTTAATTCAATGGTTTCATAAGGGTTTTCGACCTTTAATACATGCTCACCTTTTACATCTTCTTTGCGAATAGATTCAATAGGGCATTCTTTCACATTAAGCCATGATTGCCATGACACGGCAGTACCACTGGGTGCATCAAGCTTTTGTGTGTGATGTGTTTCTGTTAAACAAAAGTGACTATTTGTCACTAGGTTTTGCAGATTACCTAAGGTGTTTAACATCTCTTTTATCAGCACCATCGATAAACTAAAGTTATTCGCGACCACCCAAGTTTGTCCTGATTGCCTGATGCGCTGTATTAAAGTTTCATCATAATGAAATCCTGTGGTTCCACAAATGACAGATACCTTGCTTTGCAAAAGCACGGGCAATATTTGCCTTAAAACATCAGCGCTAACGAAAACAATTACTACTGTGGCCTTATTGAGCTTCTCCACAGTCACTAAATTCTGTGAGTCAAATACATCACTTATCTCATCTTCTTTTAAAAGATCAAGTACCGCTCTACCCGTTTTGCCTCGACCGATTATTGCTACTTTCATCGCACACGCTCCTTAGTTGATTCACTAAAGAGAGACATATAAATATCCATCATCACACCCTTTGCATCTTCTGCTGCTACTAACAGACAGATATTATGCCCGCTTGCGCCGTGGCTGAAAAGGCGAACATTATAACTTTCAAGGGCGGCAAAGAGCTTAGCACTTATTCCTTTGTGCTGATGTAGTCGATTACCCACCACTGCAATGAGGGACAAATTATGCTCAACACTAATCTCAAGATTACCGATGGATTGCAGCTCATCTAATAGTGTTTCGGTTAATAGACTTTCACCAATTGACTGACTACCTATATGATCCAAGGTTAAAGCAATACTTACCTCACTTGTCGTCACCAAATCAACCGATATATTGTGTTTAGCTAAAACACTAAATACTTTAGCTAAAAAACCTTGCGCATGAAACATGTCAAAGCTTTTGAGTGTCATTAAAAGCTGGTTTTTACGCTCAGCAATCGCACGAATTTGCGGCGGCTCCTTTAAGCTATTGACCTTAGCAGTAATCCAAGTACCGCCCATTTTAGGCGAAAACGTAGAGCCCACAAATACATCAATATTACTACTTATTGCCGGCCATAAGGTTGCCGGATGCAACACCTTAGCACCAAAGGTAGCAAGCTCGGCTGCTTCATTAAAGCTTAAACTCTCAATCGCTCGCGCTTGTGGAATAGTGCGTGGATCAGCTTCATAAATACCCGCGACATCCGTCCATATTTTCACTGATTTTGCTTGCAAAGCTTGTGCTAAGAGAGCCGCACTATAGTCACTCCCACCTCGACCTAAGGTCGTTGTTTTATCTCTTGCATCCATACCAATAAAACCTTCACAGATAAGCACTTGATCAGTAAGTAGCAACGGCAACATATGCGTCCTCACTTGCGCTTTAATCTCATCCAGATTGGGCTTTGCTTGAGAGAAATTACTATTAGTCTTCATCACGGTTTGCACATTAAAATACTGTGCATTAATCTTATTCTGTCTAAAGATTGCCGCGACAAGTTGCGCTGAGATCCGCTCACCAAATGATAATATCTCATCACTTAGCTCTTTGGTATTCAGACGCACACTCATTTGTGCCAAAAACACAAGATCATCTATTCGCTGCTGTATGTCGCTGTGCAAATGAGTGCAATCAATCGCTTTAATAATTGGCAATAGTATGGTCTTAATATCATCAACAATACCTGAAATCTCATGCACAGACTTTACATGATGCGCCAACTTTACCAAGAGATTGGTTACCCCTGATTGTGCACTAACAACAACAACGCGCACACTTGGTGAAGATTTGATAATTTCTGCGCATTGACAGATCGCGTTTAGATTAGCGACACTCGTGCCTCCAAACTTCGCGACGACAAAAGGGTTTTGCATAAAGCTTCTCCATTTATCGACACGGGGTTACGGCTTTTGCAAAATTTGACTTATGTGTTTGACAAAAATACAAATACAACCGAAGCGCCCCACGTCTTTGTTGACGTGACAGTCCTGCTGCCTTTTAGCAGCAGACCCAAGTAATTCAGCCATAACACATCATTACTTTCGGCGCTTGCTCTATTGCTTTTGATCGCTAGATGTTATGATCTTCACAAAAGCGCTATAGCTTGCGCACCTCTTCTTTTATTTTTTAAACTCTTTAAATTTAATCTTTTGTCACGGTAACGCGACTTGTTTACTATAACGTTTGCCTTTTACAGCTGTCAAAACTTTTATGCTAGATTTTTTTGAAATACTTTCGACTTAAGTCCAAACCAAATAATTTCTCAAGTTTCATTTTAAAACGTTGACGTTTTTCTTTTTTGGTTAGAACATGATTTGGATTAGCTTTGAACAGTCCTTCCTCTTTCGCAAAAAAACCATCGATAATCTTAGGGTGAGTCCCCTTAAATTCAGTTAAGATCTGATGATCGATATCACTATATTTCGAGTCAAAGCCTTCAGATTTACCCCAATGCTTATTCACTTGGCTAATTTTCTTACTCATTGCCGCCTCAGGGCGTACCCATCCATAATGATAAATATAATTATCCAGTAATTTCGCCTTTGGATAACGTGCGATGCGATTTGACTTCTTAGGATCAAGAACCAACCAATATAAGCCATCAGGCGCATAACTTCTAACACTTGCTTTAATGATTCTTGGCGCATAGCGATACCAGGTTGGTGATGACAAATACGTATTAGTGTTGCCATAAAAATGGTAATAATGAAATGCTAAGGCTTCGACTTCTTGGTCATCCTTATAGCAATGCAACGCCTCTTTAATTGCGTCAAGATCATTCTCATGCACGATCTCATCACCCTCTAAATAAAAAAGCCAATCCCCAGTACAGGCGAATTGGGCAATCATTTTTTGTTGGGCGTAGGTATAACCCTTTACCTGCATATGTTCATTCCATACTGTTTCGATAATTTTGATCTTTGGATGCTCTTTTGCTAACTGCTGCAATATTTCGGGACTATTATCTTGTGATTGCCCTAAAGCGATTACAAACTCATCACAGATTGGCAAAATAGACTGAATCGATTGAATATAGGGGAAGCATAGCTCCTCGGCATTGCGTAAAAAGGTAAATCCTGATAATTTCATATCATCACTTATCTGATTGTTTTGCTATAGTTTATACGAATAGCAAACTATTTTATAGTTTATAGCAAACAGAGTGCAGTAAAGATATAAGTAGATGTTTAGCGCTTTTGAACTTTTAGATATGCTTGTAAGTTTTTTAAATACAGTGATATTATCAATCATAAACTTGAAAGCCAACCTTACAACGGTATACTAGAAAGAGGTAAGCATAAATGCCAACAATTAGCAGATTTTTTGGAATCATCATAAGTATGTATTGGGATGAGCATAACCCACCACACTTTCATGTGAGATATGGCGATTTTAAATGTTCGATTGGGATAACTGATATCACAGTTATAGCAGGAGAACTTCCAAAGAAACAAGAGCGATTAGTTTTAGCTTGGGCTGAAATTCACCAAAAAGAATTACTACAAAATTGGGAATTATGCCAAAGCGATAAACAACCGATGAGAATAGAACCATTAAGATAGAAGGAGTTTGCATATGTGGAAAGACCCTATTAATGTTCAGGTGGTCTCAAAAAACACACTAAAAGTATTATTTGAAGATGGCATCAGTGGTCAGATAATTTTTAAGCCCTCCAGATTTAGAGGGGTATTTAAACCTCTTGAAAATGATGAAATTTTTAAAAGCGTATTTATTGATAGAGAAATAGGCACCATTACCTGGGAAAATGGTCTAGATCTAGCTCCTGACGTAATGTATGAGGAAATTAAACAAAAAGGGCAATGGCTTCTTGAGTAGCTTACAGTCAATACTTCTCCCAAATCAAAAGGACATAACGTGATTTTACAAAAAATTATTGATTCCAAACATCAAGAGCTTAAGCAGCTCCCCGATCTAACCGCTGCAGCATTACTTCCTGCAAAATATGACTTTCTACAAGCCATCAAAGCACACAAACCTGCAATTATTGCTGAGCTTAAATCCAAATCACCTTCTGAAGGGGTAATTGCCCCTAATTATGACCCAGTTACAATTGCTAAGGCCTACCAAACCGGTGGTGCTTGTGCGTTATCTATCTTAACTGATCAACCTTTTTTTGGTGGCAGTTTTGAAGACATTCGTAAAGTACGTGATGTGGTAACGATCCCAATATTATGCAAAGACTTCATTATCGATGAAAAACAGATCTATCAAGCTCGTCTTAAGGGAGCTGACGCCTGTCTTTTGATCGTGCGCTGCTTAGACAAAGCGCGTTTACAAACACTTATCCAATGCGTTGAATCACTCAATATGACGGCATTAATTGAAGTGTTTGATGAAAAGGAAACGGAAACTGCCTTAGCCTGTAATGCCAAATTAATCGGCGTTAACAATCGCAATCTAGATACACTTGAAATGGATACTGATAACATCGTACGTCTACAAAAAATCGTACCTCAAGATATTACGCTATTGAGCTTATCAGGTGCTAAAACCCCTCAAGACCTCCATCATTTTGGTTGTACCTATGACGGGGTATTAGCAGGAACAGCTTTAATGCGTGCTAATGATAAGGTGGCTTTTTTGCAGGAAGCGCTAAGCACTAAGCCATAGTTATTTGACATACAATGTTTTAATCAACACATATACTCACCACAAATCGCTTTCACGTGAAGATAAACAAAAAAGCCCCGCGGGATATTCCCAACGGGGCTTCAAGTTATAGTCGACTTTCAGAAAATCAATGACTATTCGTCATAGTCTTCATCATCGTCTTGCCTTTTGTTTTCATCAAGATCATCGTCACCGATAACAAATAGGTCTTCAAGATCAATACTATTTTCTTCAGCATCCGCGTTTAATGCTGCACTTAGCGCCATTTCAAGCTCATCCATTGATGGACCTGTTTCTAATGCTTCTTGTTCTTGTAAGTGTTTGCCCTTACGCTCTTGGTGATGAGCAAGCCCCGTACCAGATGGAATCAAGCGTCCAATCAATACGTTTTCTTTCAAGCCACGCAATTGATCTTCTTGTCCACTGACTGAAGCTTCTGTGAGTACGCGCGTTGTTTCTTGGAAAGACGCTGCTGACAGGAACGACTCTGTAGACAATGATGCTTTTGTGATACCCAATAAAATCGGCTCATAAATTGCTTCTAACTTGCCTTCAGCACGTAGCTTCTCATTTTCTTCCAAGACTTGAACCAACTCAACCGGTTCACCATCAACGAACTTACTATCACCTGCAGCCAAGATATTAACCTTACGCAACATCTGACGAATAACCGTCTCGATATGCTTATCGTTAATACCCACACCTTGTAAGCGATAAACTTCTTGGATTTCGTTGATAATGTAATCAGCAAGCTCATGCACGCCTTTTAAACGCAAGATTTCATGTGGATCTAATGGTCCATCAGAAATGATTTCACCCTTAGAAACATGCTCACCTTCAAATACGTTAATATGACGCCATTTAGGGATCATAATCTCAATCGGATCCATATCTTCAGGCGAGATAACCAAACGGCGTTTGCCTTTTGTTTCTTTACCAAAGCTAACAATACCTGAAGTCTCTGCCATAATTGCGGCATCTTTAGGACGACGCGCTTCAAACAAGTCTGCAACGCGTGGTAGACCCCCAGTAATATCTTTGTTTTTAGAGCCTTCTTGTGGAATACGCGCGATAACGTCACCGACTTCGATCTTAGTGCCATTTTCGATATTCAAAATAGCACCCACTGGCATGAAGTAACTTGCTGGAATATTGGTATTAGGGAAGCACAACTCCTCACCAACTTCATCAATCAAGCGCACCAATGGTTTGATGTCTCTATTACCACTTTTTTGTGAATCAGAAGTAATAACAATACTTGAAAGTCCTGTCATTTCATCTGCTTGGTGCTTCATGGTTACACCATCAATAAAGTCAACAAAGTTAATATGTCCTGCCACCTCAGCAACTACTGGATGTGTATGCGGATCCCATGTTGCGACAACTGCTCCTGCTTTAACTTGTGCATTATCGTTTACTGGCAACTCAGCACCATATGGTACTTTGTACTTCTCGCGCTCTCGCCCAAATTTATCAATAATACTAATTTCACCTGAACGTGAAACGACTACGTGGTTACCTTCACGGTTTTTAACGGTTTTAATATTATTAAACTTAATACGTCCGCCATTTTTGATCTGAACGTTGTTTTCAGCAGTATCCTGCGATGCCGCACCACCAATATGGAAAGTACGCATAGTTAACTGAGTACCTGGCTCACCAATGGATTGAGCTGCGACAACACCAACTGACTCACCCATATTAACCAAATGCCCACGTGCAAGGTCACGTCCATAACATTTAGCACATAAACCACGGCGTGTTTCACAAGTAATCGATGAACGAATGATCACTTGGTCAACACCATTTTTCTCAATCAATTCAACGACTTTCTCATCAAGCAATGTACCTGCTTCAACCAGGATTTCATCTTCGCCTGGTTTATAAATATCTTCAGCATTGACGCGCCCCAAGAGACGCTCACCCAAAGGCACAACCACATCTCCACCTTCAATCAAGGCAGAAACCGTTACACCTTTTTGTGTACCACAGTCATCTTCAATAATGACAAGATCCTGTGCCACGTCAACAAGACGACGTGTTAAGTAACCCGAGTTAGCTGTTTTTAATGCTGTATCGGCAAGACCCTTACGAGCACCATGCGTTGATGTAAAGTATTGTAAAACCGATAGACCTTCACGGAAGTTTGCCGTAATTGGTGTTTCAATAATCGAGCCGTCTGGTTTTGCCATCAAACCACGCATACCTGCAAGCTGCCTGATCTGTGCTGCAGAACCCCGCGCACCTGAATCAGCCATCATATATACTGAGTTAAATGACTCTTGTTCGATTTCATTACCTGAGTTATCAGCAACTTTTTCTTTTGCAATCACTTCCATCATTGATTTGGCAACTTTTTCGTTAGCACGCGACCAAATATCAATTACTTTGTTGTAACGCTCACCTGCAGTAACCAAGCCACTTGCATATTGCTCAGAAATTTCTTTAACTTGACCTTCAGCTTCAGCCAAAATACCTACTTTAGCATCAGGAATAATCATATCGTTAATACCGATTGAAATACCTGATTTTGTTGAATACTTATAACCGGCATACATTAATTGGTCAGCAAAAATCACCGTGGCTTTTGTGCCTAAACGACGATAGCATTGGTCAATAATCTTGCCAACTGCCTTCTTAGTCAATGGTTGGTTAATCAATGAAAATGGTAGCCCTTCTGGTAAGATGCTTGATAATAAAGCACGACCAACCGTTGTTTCAACAATACCTTTCTCATCAATATATTCACCAGATTCAAGCAGAACCTTGTGATCCAAACGTACTTTAATCTTCGCATGAATATCAACAACACCTGCATCATATGCACGTTGAACGTGTAATAAATCAGCGAATAATTTACCTTCACCTTTGGCATTAACTTTTTCACGCGTCACATAGTAAAGCCCTAGGACAATATCCTGCGTTGGCGCGATCACAGGGGATCCACTTGCTGGGGATAAGATATTATTGGTTGACATCATCAACACGCGCGCTTCAAGCTGCGCTTCAATCGTCAATGGTACGTGAACCGCCATCTGATCCCCGTCAAAGTCAGCGTTAAATGCCGTACAGACTAATGGATGCAATTGAATTGCTTTACCTTCAATCAAAGTTGGTTCAAAGGCTTGAATACCTAATCTATGCAGCGTTGGTGCACGGTTAAGAAGCACTGGATGCTCACGGATCACCTCTTCTAGGATATCCCAAACAACGGCTTCTTCACGCTCAACCATTTTCTTAGCTGCTTTAATCGTTGTCGCATGCTCATAATGCTCAAGTTTTGAATAGATAAATGGCTTAAATAGCTCTAATGCCATCTTCTTTGGTAAACCGCATTGGTGTAAACGCAATGTCGGACCAACGGTAATTACTGAACGTCCAGAATAGTCAACACGCTTACCTAAAAGGTTTTGACGGAAACGACCTTGTTTACCTTTGATCATATCCGCTAGTGATTTTAAGGCGCGTTTATTTGAGCCCGTGACTGCACGTCCACGGCGACCATTATCCAATAATGCATCAACTGACTCTTGCAACATACGCTTTTCGTTACGTACGATAATATCAGGTGCATTTAGCTCCAAAAGACGCTTTAAACGATTGTTACGGTTAATCACACGACGATATAAATCGTTCAAATCAGAAGTTGCAAAACGTCCACCATCTAATGGTACTAACGGACGTAAATCCGGTGGTAACACCGGTAAAACCGTCATAATCATCCACTCAGGTTTATTACCTGATTCACGGAATGATTCTAATAATTTTAAACGCTTTGTTAATTTCTTAAGCTTAGTTTCTGAGTTAGTTGCTGGGATCTCTTCACGAATCGTTTCAATCTCATGATTAAGATCGGTGTCAATTAATAACTTCTGAATCGCTTCAGCACCCATTTGCGCTTCAAATTCATCACCATACTCTTCTAATGCATCAAGATACGTTTCTTCATTGAGTAACTGCCCTTTTTCAAAAGGCGTCATCCCAGGATCAGTCACTGCATATGCTTCAAAATATAAAATACGCTCGATATCGCGCAATGTCATATCTAATAACAAACCAATACGCGATGGTAGTGATTTTAAATACCAAATATGCGCCACAGGACAAGCCAAATCAATATGTCCCATACGCTCACGACGCACACGCGCTTGTGTGACTTCAACACCACACTTCTCGCAAATGATACCGCGATGCTTTAAACGCTTGTATTTACCACACAAACATTCGTAATCTTTGATTGGACCAAAGATTTTAGCACAAAACAAACCATCTCTTTCTGGCTTGAATGTACGATAATTAATGGTTTCTGGTTTTTTCACTTCACCATATGACCATGAGTGAATCATTTCAGGTGACGCAAGACCGACACGAATACGGTCAAACTCTAAATCTTTACCTTGCTGTTTCATACCGCCTAGTAAGTTTTTCAAGGCTCTACTCCTATTTTTGCAAAGTTTTAAATCAAAATACTACAGGCTATACCTGTAGCTGTTTCATCACGACAACTAAAGTGCGCTTAGTTTTCTAAATCAGACTCAAGGTCAATATCAATACCTAATGCACGTACCTCTTTCATCAATACATTGAAAGATTCAGGCAGACTTGCATCCATCTTGAAATTACCATCAACAATATTTTTGTACATTCTGGTACGACCATTCACATCATCTGATTTAACCGTCAGCATTTCACGAAGTGTATAAGCAGCACCATAAGCTTGTAGTGCCCACACCTCCATCTCACCAAAACGCTGACCACCAAACTGTGCTTTACCACCTAGTGGCTGCTGCGTAACCAAACTATAAGAACCTGTTGAACGCGCATGCATCTTGTCATCAACCAAATGGTCTAGCTTCAACATGTACATATAACCAACGGTCACATGGCGATCAAATGGTAAGCCAGTACGCCCATCATATAGCTGTGCTTGACCGCTTTCATTTAAGCCACAAAGTTTTAGAAGGTCTTTGATATCTTTCTCTTTAGCACCATCAAACACAGGAGTTGCGATAGGTACACCTGCTCTTAGGTTATACGCCATTTCAATCACTTGATCATCATCAAGCTGACTTAAATCAACTTTCTTATTACCGATCGTGTTATAGACTTCCTCTAAAGTCTTACGAATATCCTGTGCTTTTTGACTTGCTTCAAGTGCATCTGAGACTTTATGTCCTAATGCCCTTGCTGCCATACCCATATGCGTCTCAAGTACCTGACCGATGTTCATACGTGATGGAACCCCTAGTGGATTCAAGACGATGTCCATAGGTGTACCATCTTCAAGATAAGGCATATCCTCAATTGGTAGAATACGTGAAACAACACCCTTATTACCATGGCGACCCGCCATTTTGTCCCCTGGTTGAATACGGCGTTTAACCGCAACAAATACTTTAACGATCTTAAGAACGCCAGGAGATAAATCATCACCTTGGGTAAGCTTTTTGCGTTTTGCTTCAAACTTCGTTTCAAAGTCTTTACGCGCTTGTTCAATCTGTGCCTTACAACGTGTAATTGCTTCCATCGTTGCTTCATCTTCTGCACGAATATCAAGCCACTGAACAAGCTCAAGATTTTTTAAGTACTCTTTAGTAATCTCTTGTCCACGCTTTAAGCCACCAGGGCCAGCAAGTGCTTTCTTGCCACTTAGCTCTTGTAATAAATAAGAGCGCACAGCACCTTCAACAATACGATACTCATCACGTAAATCTTTACGAATACGTGCCAATTCTGCTTTTTCAATTTCAACAGAACGCTGATCTTTTTCTAAACCATCACGCGTAAATACTTGAACATTAATAACTGTACCATACATGCCAGTTGGCATTCTTAATGAACTATCTTTAACATCGGAAGCTTTTTCACCAAAAATAGCGCGTAGTAGCTTTTCTTCAGGTGTTAATTGCTGCTCGGCCTTAGGCGTAATCTTAGCAACCAAAACATCGCCAGGCGCGACATTAGCACCAATATGAATAATACCCGCTTCATCTAATTTGTTTAGTGCATGCTCACTAACATTAGGAATATCTGAAGTAATTTCTTCAGCACCTAACTTTGTATCACGTGCAATACAGGTTAATTCTTCAATATGAATAGAGGTATAACGATCATCTTCAACGATACGTTCTGATAGTAGAATCGAATCCTCAAAGTTAAAACCATTCCATGGCATAAATGCCACAAGCAGGTTTTGACCTAAGGCTAGCTCTGCCATATCAGTCGATGAACCATCTGCTAACACATCACCTTTTTTAACAACATCACCAGGGTGCACAATTGGGCGTTGATTAATACAGGTGTTTTTGTTTGAACGACGGAATTTTGTTAAGTTGTAAATATCAACAACAGAATCACCTTCATTGATTTCGTCATTACTCGCACAAACAACGATACGACCACCATCAACAGCATCAACAACACCTGAGCGTTTAGCGACAATACACGTACCTGAGTCACGGGCAACAATGCGCTCCATCCCAGTACCCACTAGTGGCTTCTCAGCTCTAAGTGTTGGTACAGCTTGACGTTGCATGTTTGAACCCATCAATGCACGGTTCGCATCATCATGCTCCAAGAATGGGATAAGGGCTGCGGCAACAGATACCATTTGTTTCGCTGAAACGTCCATATATTGAACCTGATCAGCTGTTGTAAAAATTGTCTCACCTTTTGAACGACACTGAATCAACTCATCAGTTAGACGGCCTTTTTTATCCATCGCAGCAGATGCTTGAGCGATCACATAATTACTCTCATCAATTGCCGATAAATAATCAATCTCATCGGTGGCAACACCATCAATTACCTTGCGATATGGCGCTTCTAAGAAACCATAGTGATTGGTACGCGCATAACATGCCAAAGAGTTAATCAAACCAATGTTTGGACCTTCTGGTGTTTCAATCGGACATAAACGACCATAATGTGTTGTATGGACGTCACGTACTTCAAAGCCTGCACGGTCTCTTGATAAACCACCTGGTCCTAACGCTGAAATACGACGCTTATGCGTTACTTCTGATAATGGGTTATCTTGATCCATAAATTGTGACAACGCACCTGAACCAAAGAATTCTTTAATCGAAGCAGTAATTGGCTTAGCATTAACAAGATCCTGCGGCATCGCACTTTCACGATCGACCATTGATAAACGCTCACGCACCGATCTTTCAACACGTACCAAACCGATCCTGAACTGGTTTTCAGTCATCTCACCAACCGCACGGATTCGGCGATTTCCTAAGTGATCAATGTCATCAACATCACCACGACCATCACGAATATCAATCAATGTTTTAACAACATCGATAATATCTTCTTTCGTTAAAACACCTAAACCTTTATCTGATTTACGTCCCAAACGATTGTTAAACTTCATGCGACCCACTGCAGATAGATCATAACGATCTTCTGAGAAGAATAGACCTTGGAAAAGGTTCTCTGCTGAATCTTTCGTTGGTGGCTCACCTGGGCGCATCATGCGATAAATTTCGACTAATGCTTCATCACGATCACGACACACATCATTGCGTAGTGTATCAGCAATATAAGCACCACGATCCAAGTCATTTGTGTTAAGCGTTTGGAATGTAGTAATACCGCGATCAGATAATTTTTCCAATAATGCAGGTGTAATCTCTTCATTAGCCTGCGCGATTACCTCACCGGATGTTTCATCAACAATGCGTGAATATAACACCTTGCCAACAACATAAGAAACAGGGACTTCGATTTGATTTAAGCCTTGCTCTTTCATAAGCTTAGTATGTCTTGCGGTAATACGTTTGCCTTCCGCAACTAGTACTTTACCTTCTTTGTTAACAACATCAAATGAGGCTGTTGTCCCCTTTAATGAATCCGGATCAAAGGTCATCATTAATGCGCCATCTTCGACAGCGAATTCAACCGGTTCATAAAAAATCTTTAATAACTCATCCTCAGTGTAGCCAAGTGCTTTTAGCAACACGGTAGATGGTAATTTACGACGTCTATCTATACGCACATAAAGTAAGTCTTTTGGGTCAAATTCAAAATCTAGCCATGACCCACGATATGGGATCACGCGTGCTGAGTGTAATATTTTACCTGAGGAATGTGTTTTGCCTTTATCATGATCAAAGAACACACCTGGCGAACGATGAAGTTGCGATACAACTACACGCTCTGTACCATTGATCACGAAGGTCCCGTTATCAGTCATTAATGGGATTTCACCCATATATACTTCCTGCTCACGGACATCTTTAATCACTTTATCTTCTACTGGCGCTTCTTTGTCATATATCACCAATCTCAGCTTAACACGTAAAGGCGCGGCATAGGTTACCCCTCTAATACCACATTCGTTTTCATCAAAAACAGGCTCACCTAAACGGTAGCTTACATAGTGAAGTTCGGAATACCCTGAAACGCTTGCTATAGGGAAAACCGATTTAAAAGCTGCTTCTAAACCGTTATTTTTACGGCTTTGCGCTTTTACATCTTGTTGTAAAAACTCTTTATATGAATTTACTTGAACAGCAAGCAAATATGGAACATCTAGAATATTAGGAAGGTTCCCAAATTCTTTACGGATTCTTTTTTTCTCAGCGTATGAGTACGACATCAGGCACTTCCTCTGACTACATTCGTTTTAACCACTAAATCATGCCAAAAGTTTGGAAAACTTTATTTATCTGCAATTACAGACACATCTACAAATGCTATTTGTTAGATAGCAGAAAAGGCCAACAGGTAAAACACCTGCCAGCCTTTACTTTTTAACTTAAAATAATCGTTTGATTACTTAAGCTCAACCTTAGCACCAGCTTCTTCAAGCTGCTTTTTAAGTGCTTCAGCATCATCTTTAGAAGCAGCTTCTTTGATTGTGAAAGGCACGCCTTCAACAGCATCTTTTGCTTCTTTAAGACCTAAGCCAGTTGCTGCACGAACCGCTTTGATCGCGCCAACTTTGTTAGAACCTGCATCAACTAAAACAACGTCAAATTCAGTTTTTTCTTCTGCAGCGGCAGCGTCCCCTGCAGCAGGTGCAGCAACTGCAACAGCAGCTTGTGCAGAAACACCGAATTTTTCTTCCATCATTTTAACCAATTCACAAACATCCATAACGCTCATTTCAGCAACTGCATTTAGGATATCTTCTTTAGTAATAGCCATTATATACTCCTATTAAATAATTTAATTTCAAAAACGAAAAGTGGTTTTTATTTTGCATCACCAACAGCAGCGAATACACGAACAGCTTGCGCTGGAATCTCGTTAGCTGTACGCACAAACTTGGTAACAGGTGCAAGTAATACATTGCACAATAACGCAAGCGCATCGTTTCTGCTTGGAAGCTTAGACATTTCTTCTAGCTTATCCGCGCCAAACAACTCACCGCCCATTGCTAAGTTTTTCACTTCAAAAGCTTTATGATCTTTCATAAAACTTTTGAATAATTTAGCCGCCGCGCCTGGCTCTTCTTTCGAGAAAGCCAATACTAAAGGACCAACAAGCGCATCATTCATGCACTCAAACTCAGTTCCTTTAAATGCGATTCTTGCTAAGTTATTGCGAACAACTTTCAAGTACACACCTGATTCACGAGCCTGTTTGCGTAAATCACTCATTTGATTCACAGTCAAGCCGCGGTAATCAGCTACCGCTGCAGACAATGCCAAGGATGCCTGTTCGGCAACTTCTGCCACAATCGCTTTTTTATCTTCAAGCTTTAGCGCCATTAGCTAATCCTCTTGTTTTTGTCTACGTTATTATTTAATACGATGTTTGAAACCAAATAAAAAATTTTATTCTCTTCAAAGGTCACACGCACCGTCTGCGTAGGAAATTAAGCGATCTTGCGATCACACCTACGGTCTTTGACATCACTGACTTAACATGACATTAAGTAGCGACCCAAAGAAACTTGTTTAAGTCCTTAGCACAAAATCGCACCAAGGCACACAAAAAAGGCTCGTTATCTTAAACCTCGATTGTACTCATGTCAAGCATAATCCCAGGACCCATTGTACTAGACACTGTGATCTTCTTAATATAGACGCCTTTTGCTGTTGCAGGCTTAAGTTTTTTCAGATCTGCCAAAAGCGTTTCTAAGTTTTGCTGTAAAGCGGCTGGCTCAAAATCAGCTTTGCCGATTGTTGTATGCACGATACCTGCTTTATCAACGCGGAAGCGAACCTGACCTGCTTTTGCATTAGTAACTGCTTGAGCAACATCAGTTGTTACCGTACCAACTTTAGGGTTTGGCATTAAACCTTTAGGACCAAGAATTTGACCTAGCTGACCAACCACACGCATTGCATCAGGTGTTGCAATCACAACATCAAAATCCATGTTGCCTTTCTTAACTTCAGCAGCCAAATCATCCATACCAACGATATCAGCACCAGCTTCAGTTGCCTTGACTGCATTCTCACCTTGCGTGAATACAGCAACGCGAACTGTTTTACCTGTACCATTTGGCAACACAGAGGCACCACGCACAACTTGATCAGATTTACGTGGGTCAACACCTAGGTTTACCGCAACATCGATAGATTCTTTGAATTTAACTTTTGAAAGTTCTTTTAAAAGGTTGAATGCATCAGTTGCTGAATACGCATCTAATTTATTTACTTTTTCAGCCAAAGATTTCATTCTTTTTGATAACTTAGCCATTATTCAACCCCCTCAACTTTAAGACCCATGCTACGCGCACTACCTGCAATTGTTCTAACCGCAGCATCCATATCAGCTGCTGTTAAATCAGGCTCTTTTGTCTTAGCGATTTCTTCTAATTGCTCACGATTAACCGTACCTGCAACATCTTTAGAAGGGTTTGAACTACCAGATTTAATCTTAGCAGCCTTCTTTAACAAGAATGAAGCCGGCGGTGTTTTCATTGTAAATGTGAAACTTCTGTCGCTATACACAGTAATCACAACAGGAACCGGCGCACCTTGTTCCATTTTTTGCGTCTGCGCATTAAATGCTTTACAGAATTCCATAATATTAACACCGTGCTGACCCAATGCTGGACCAATTGGAGGGCTAGGGTTTGCTTGCCCTGCTTTTACCTGAAGCTTAATATAAGCTTGTACTTTCTTTGCCATTATTTACTCCTACTTTGGGTATAACGCTATTTTCACAAATAGCTTCCCTATTATTTTTTGCTTAACATCTAGTATTAAGCACCTCATATCACTGGTTTATTACAGTGATAAACGCCTAAGCGTCTTTCTCAACCTGTGAGAACTCAAGCTCAACAGGTGTAGAACGCCCAAAAATTGAAACCGCAACATGCACACGCGATTTTTCATAGTTAATTTCTTCAACCACACCAGTGAAGTCAGCAAACGGACCATCCAACACACGAACCACTTGCCCAACTTGAAACGTAGTGCGTGGTTTCGGTGCTGTTTTATCCGCACCTGTTTTTAATGTGCCTAAAATTCTTTCAGCCTCAACATTGCTAATCGGCATTGGGCGTTCACTCGTTCCACCAACAAAACCACTAACACGTGGCGTGCGGCGCACAAGCTGCCAAGCGGCCTCATCCATTTCCATCTGAATCAAAACATAACCCGGAAAGAACTTACGCTCACTTTTACGCTTTTGCCCAGCTTTCATCTCAACCACTTCTTCAGTTGGAACTAATATCTTGCCAAAAAAATGCTCTAAGCCTTCCAGTTTTATTTTCTCTTCAATCTGAGATTTAACACGCTTTTCATAACCCGAATAAGCCTGAATAACATACCATCTCTTTTTGCCACCACTCTCTACTTCCATATCTGGCTGAGTAGCTTCTGTCTCGATTTGCTCATTTGGTACATCTTTCTCATCCGCAGACATAAACAACCTCTTAACTTAATATCGCTTGAATAAGGTACATAAACAGCATACCCACAAAATAAATAATAACCGATGCCACAGCAACAATTGCCAAGACAATCAGTGTTGAGTTAATCGTTTCTTGACGTGTTGGCCATACAACTTTGCGCATCTCCAACCTAGCCTCTAAAACAAATTGCCAGCCTTTTGCACCTTGATTTGTTTGTCTACCAATTGCCAATAAAACAACAACACCAACGATAATAAGTACCGCCATCAATGCAGATGATTCGGTAAAAAGCGAGAAATACATACTCGAAAAAACAATGATTGCAGCGATGATCACCATCAATAACCACAACATCTTATTATTAGCGCTACTTATTTGACGCATATCAGCTTTTTTAGTTGTGGTTGTCCACACTTTTTTAGTTACTGAATCTTTCATCTAGAAGCCTCATTTCCCACTACAAACAAAAACGGCGTGCAATCTTAACACAGATTAACACGCCGTTCAAGTCAATTTATTTGGCAGGCCAGGAGGGACTCGAACCCCCAACTTGCGGTTTTGGAGACCGCTGCTCTACCAATTGAACTACTGGCCTACAAAACTTATCGAGCTACCACTGATATTAAGCAAGAATCTTAGCTACAACACCAGCACCAACTGTACGACCACCTTCACGGATAGCGAAACGTAAGCCGTCTTCCATCGCGATAGAGTTGATCAATGTAACAACCATTTTAATGTTGTCACCAGGCATAACCATTTCTACACCTTCAGGCAATTCAACTGAACCAGTTACATCAGTCGTACGGAAGTAGAATTGAGGTCTATAACCTTTAAAGAATGGCGTATGACGACCACCTTCTTCTTTAGACAACACATATACTTCAGCTTCAAACTTAGTATGCGGCGTAATTGAACCTGGCTTACAAAGAACCTGACCACGCTCAACATCGTCACGCTTAAGACCGCGAATCAGAATACCAACGTTCTCACCCGCTTTACCTTCATCTAGAAGCTTACGGAACATTTCAACACCAGTAACTGTAGTCTTTTGAGTATCTCTGATACCAACAACTTCAACTTCCTCACCAACTTTGATGATACCACGCTCAACACGACCAGTAACAACTGTACCACGACCAGAAATTGAGAATACATCTTCAATTGGCAACAAGAAAGGCTTATCAGTCTCACGCTGTGGCTCAGGAATATATTCATCAAGCGTTTTACCTAACTCAAGAATAGCATCAACCCATTTTTGCTCACCAGCTAAAGCACCAGTTGCTGAACCTTTAATGATTGGCGTATCGTCACCAGGGAATTCGTATTGATCAAGAAGTTCACGAACTTCCATTTCAACCAATTCTAATAACTCTTCATCATCAACCATGTCACACTTGTTCAAGAAAACAACGATATATGGAACACCTACCTGACGTGATAAAAGGATATGCTCACGTGTTTGCGGCATAGGGCCATCAGCAGCTGAACATACAAGAATCGCGCCATCCATTTGAGCAGCACCAGTAATCATGTTCTTAACATAATCAGCATGCCCTGGACAATCTACGTGCGCATAGTGACGGCTTGGCGTCTCATATTCAACATGCGAAGTTGAAATGGTAATACCACGCGCTTTCTCTTCCGGCGCATTATCAATCTCATCGAACGCACGAGCAGCACCACCGTATGCTTCTGAAAGCACTTTAGTGATCGCAGCAGTCAAAGTTGTTTTACCATGGTCAACGTGACCAATTGTACCAACGTTAACGTGCGGCTTATTACGTTCAAATTTTTCTTTAGCCATTATTTGCTCCAAAGTTTTATTAACAAACCCAAATGGTGCTCACAACCAGATTTGAACTGGTGACCTCTCCCTTACCAAGGGAGTGCTCTACCTACTGAGCTATGCGAGCTTCAATATTTAAAATCTAAATTCTATAAAATACACTTTTAAATCCCTTTATATGGAGCGGGCGATGGGAATCGAACCCACACTATCGGCTTGGAAGGCCGAAGTTCTACCATTGAACTACGCCCGCATTGGGAAATCGTGGTGGAGGGGGCAGGATTCGAACCTGCGAAGGCTGAGCCGTCAGATTTACAGTCTGATCCCTTTGGCCGCTCGGGAACCCCTCCAGCGTGCTGGCGACAATCATAGGGCTTTAGTTTTTAAAAATCAACTTTTTTTCATCGATTTTTTTGCCTATAATTTTATGCACCAGATTTTGAAAACATAAGCTGTTAAGACGCGTGCAAGTATATACGAAAGCAAAATCATTTTGCCAGCATTTTTTGCTATTAATTTTAGTTTTTTACATCTTCACAGCAAATGCTGAGATATATCACTGGCAGGACAAAAATGGCAACACCATTTTCTCCAACACACCACCTGAAGAAAATTCCAACACAACAACAGTTAACACCCAAACGTTAAATGTTATTGCCAAAACAAATACCAAAACTGACAATGAGGATGACGAAGATGATATTAACCCACCGCAAGCGATGACAGATATACTCAAAGAAAAACTTTCTGAACATATCGACAATCAAAAAAGCACGCTTAATATAAAAATCACATCTCCTGCCAACAACACGCATATTCATAACTTTTATCCACTAATCCCCATTCAAACCTCGCCACCACTATCCGCCAAAGCCAAAGTGATGGTTATTGCAAATGAGCATGAGGGAAGCGCCCTCTATCAAAACAATACATGGAATATACCAAGACCCTTTCCTGGCAAAAACGACATAAGCCTCTACGGCAAGACTGAAACAGGAGAGACTTTCTTCTCCGACTCGATCACCATGTATATTCATAACAGCCGCGTCAAACAGAACGCTAAATGATTGACCTTAACTAGCTTCTACCGCTTTACTCACGGGAAACTGCAACACTATTGTCAACCCCCTCCCCCCTTCTGAGGTGCGCGCTGCTATCTGCCCATCATGTAACCTGACAATCTCTTTCACAATTGAAAGCCCCAGACCACTGCCAGCTTGTCCAGTCCCTGCTTCACGATAAAAGCGATCAAAGATTCGCTTTTGCTTATCTTCCGCGATCCCAATCCCGTTATCAACCACTTCAAATAATACTTCTGATTTTGCCACATAGCTATATAAAATAACTTTGCCACCATCTGGCGTATAGCGAATGGCATTATCAATAAGATTTCTAAATAATATATTTATCAGCGTTTCACTAACATATACAACTGCCGCGGATTTGCTTGGCAAAAACTCTAACTCAATATTTTTTTGCAGCGCCAATAGCGCCAACTCCGCAAGTTGATTCTCCGCAATATTATTTAAATTCATATTCTTTTTATCGGGCAAATCCTGCTGCGGCTCTAAGCGACTTAATGTCAACAGTTGATCAATAATATAAAAATAACGATCCGCACCACTGATAATATTAGCAATGCGCTTTTTAATCTCAATCATATCATCCAAGTTAAGTGCAACCTCAGCCTGTGTTTTCAATGCTGCCAATGGCGTTTTCAACTCGTGGGCAGCATCTCCGGCAAAGCGCTTTTCACGCTCCAATACTTTACTAAACTTTTGAAATAAAATATTTAACTGGTTTAATAGCGGAATCACTTCAGGTGGTGCTGTTTTGACAGCAATTGGTTCAAGCTTACGTGGATCTTTTACCGCAATTGCACGACGAATATCAGATAAAGGCCTCAATGCCAATTGCACTACAATAAATATAGACAGCAATAGAAATATATATAATGTAATCAAATCCCATAAAGCACTGCGAAATAAATTTAAAAACATTTGATGCTTAAAATCAGAACTAACCAACACCACAATACGATAGGGTTGATAACGACTATTAATGCTAAACATATTCCAAAGCTGCAATCCTTGTGCTGTTTTCAACTTGACGGTTTGAAAACTATCAAGTTCCGTCTTTTGAAAAGTAGAAACATCCGGCGACCCAGTTGAGTGCAAAATCAAACTGCCACTACGACGGTCATAAACTTGGAAAGCAAACGAATCTTTATATACATTGTCAAACTGCGCGATTTTGGGCTTTAGGTTTCCCGCAATATTTTCAAGTGTTGTTAAAGAATTAGATTCCAACAAATCACTTAACTGACGTTTTGAATTATCAGTAATCGCAGCAGATAACAAAGCATCAATTGCATTGGCACTGTTCACCATTTGCATTTTAAATAAGTCTTCATTTTGTTGACGCATCTGATAATAGTTAAAGACACCTAAAATGAAGATTGAGCAACTAATAAGTAATATTAAACAGATACTTAAAAACTTTTGAATCGATAATCTATTGTTAAGAAAAGTAAAGTAATTCGCGCGTTCCATAATACTCAAAACATTCAAAGCAACGAGGCGTTGAAGCCTTCGTCTGATATATAAAGTAATTATCCAATCATATCGGACTTATTAGGGATAATCTAGCACAACTCACTAAGATCGCTTGATTGGTGACACATCAAAGAATAAATAAAGACACAAAAAAGATCATTTATAAATCGAATCATGACGGCAAAATAAATACTTCTACAGAGATCCACTATCAGGCTTGCCATCTTATTTATATTAGGGGTACGATAATTACCGACAAGGACATAAGAATATCTGATAACACTTTAATCATATAGCCTACAGCAGATTCATCATTCTGCTCTTTCGCGTATGAGATGTTGTTGCGATAATGTTAAAGAAGTCATCAATTGGGTTGTTATGCAGTGAAACCACAAAAAACAAACGCATAGTATGCCACCCTTTTGATCACAATAATTCTAACCATATCTATGGTAGGGTAATAAGGAGATAGACGTGTTACAGCCAGATAAGCAAAATAAGTTTGATAACAAAGCAAATAATGTCATTAACACACTCACAAATGACTATATTGAAGATAACGACAATGAAGATGCCAAGAACACTAGTTATGCACTAGATAGTTCTATTGATGATGATAATGGTGAAGATGACAGCGCATTTAATAATGCAGAGATTGGCGCCCATGACTTCTCACACACAGACAATGACGCCACGCGCATGTACCTTGTTGATATTGGTTTTAGACCTTTACTAACAAAAGATGAGGAGTTCTATTATGCTCAAAAAGTACAACAAGGTGATTTAAAAGCAAAGAACATCATGATTGAAAGTAATTTACGTCTTGTTGTGAAAATTGCCAAACGTTATAAGCCACGTGGTAACAGCTTAAGCTTTCTTGATTTGATTGCTGAAGGCAATCTTGGTTTAATTCGCGCTGTTGAAAAATTTGATCCTGAGTTAGGTTGGCGCTTCTCAACCTATGCGACTTGGTGGATACGTCAGAATATTGAACGCGCACTATTAAATCACCAACGCACAATTCGCGTTCCTGTTCATATATTAAAAGAGCTCAATGTTTATTTACGTGCAGCAACAGAGCTGACTAAGCTTCTTGATCATGAGCCATCCCCTGAAGAAATTGCTGAGTTTATTGATCGCCCTGTTGAAGATATCCGCAAAATCCTCACCTCAACAGTGCCAATGGATTCACTAGATGATGCCTATGATGATTCCAATCGTAGCATGCTTGAGACAATTGCTGATGAGCAAACCAGTGATCCGGAGGATATCCACTTACATCAAAAAGCAGCTCAGTTTATTGACCAATGGCTTGATGAATTAAGCGACAATCAACGCGCTGTGTTATCAATGCGTTTTGGTCTACGCGGCTATGATATCCAGACGTTAGAAGAAACAGGCTCACAAATTGGGTTGACGCGTGAGCGCGTACGCCAAATTCAGGTTGATGCATTACGCCGCCTAAAAGTAATTGCTGCGGCTAATAACATTGATGCCAATCTATTCTCTAAACAATAATTATAAATCAATATTATAGCTTTGATAAAATTTTGTCATTTCTAGCAAGCACTGATAAAGAATAGACTGACTCTAACTTCTTGAGCACATGATGCAAAGGAAGCATTTTGTTCATACCATTTATCAGGAGAAATATTATGAAAGGCATTAAAAATATTGGATCTATTCTCGTTGTTATCGCAAGTATTTCAGGTGTTATTTTTGCAGCGACACTAATGGGCTATTCAGTTGCAATAGGTATTTGGGGGATTATCTTATCTGTCGTCTCACTACTCTTAGGCTTCCTAACATTCGCCAACACCAAATCAACAGTAAGCACGATATTTGTTATCACGTTTATTCTAGCCATCATTACCGCAAGCTTCTCAATCGGTGGACTTGAAAAAAGCATGATCTTACAACTTATTGCAAGCATCATTGGCTTTATTGGTACGATTGCATTACCAAAATCATCATCTGCACACGCCATATAAGACTTACCATTCCTTCCAATCTTTGGGTGTCTTTATTTGACAACCGTGGGGATATAAGCTTAAATGTGCCTCAAGAATTTTTACTTACCTGCACAAACTAAAGCAACACGAAAACACTCTTGTTGATCTATGTCACAGTAGCGTTTTGTGCTGTTTAAATGTGCCAAATCATGGAGATCAACATGTCTGAAACTGCTGTTTTAAACATCCAACACAAAAATTTATCACTAACCCTGCCAGTTCACACCCCTGTATTAGGTCAACAAACTGTTGATGTCTCTTCTTTGGTTAAAGAAGGTTTATTCACGTATGACCCTGGCTTTCTCTCAACCGCAGCTTGTTGGTCAAAAATCACTTATATCAATGGTGGTCAAGGCGTGCTTCTGCATCGCGGCTATCCTATTGAACAATGGGTTGAGAAATCGCACTACCTAAATCTTTGCTATGCTTTATTAAATGACAAATTACCAAGCACTACTGAAGTTAATGCATTTAGTCAACGCATTTTAGATCACATGCCTGCATGTGAGCATATTGCGCATACAATCAAGGCATTCCCGAAAGACACTCACCCGATGGCTGCTTTGATGGCTGCAGTGAGTGTAATGTCTGCAGAAAATCAAAAAACAATGAATAAGAAAGATCCTGAACAACAAATAACAATGGCAGAAAAAATCATTGCCCGTATTCCAACATTAGTTGCAATGACTTATCGCCACCGTAATGGCTTGCCTTTTATGGCACCTAAGAAATCTTTTTCATATGCTGAAAATTTCTTATATATGATGTTTGCTGATAATGAAAATTACCAACCTGACCCATTAGCCGCACGCGCCATGGATACGATTTTCATATTGCATGCGGATCACGAGCAAAACGCATCCACTTCAACTGTACGCCTTGCTGGCTCCACAGGCACTGACCCATATGCCGCTATTGTTGCTGGTATTGCCGCTCTTTGGGGGCCTGCACACGGCGGTGCTAATGAAGCAGTTGTTAAAATGCTGGAGCAAATTGGTGATGTAAGCAATATCGATAAGTTTATTGAGCGTGCTAAAGACAAAGAAGATCCATTTAGATTGATGGGCTTTGGGCATCGCGTATACAAAAACACCGACCCACGAGCAACTGCTATGAAAAAAGCATGTGAAAGCATCCTTAATCAAATGGGTGATAGCAATAACCCATTACTGCACATTGCCAAAAAACTTGAAGAAATCGCATTAAATGACAGCTACTTTATTGAAAGAAAATTATTCCCGAATGTTGACTTCTACTCAGGCATCATTTTAAAAGCACTAGATATCCCAACTTATATGTATACGCCAATTTTTGCTTTGGCGCGTACATCGGGTTGGATCTCTCAATATCTAGAAATGTACAATGATCCTGCAATGAAAATTGGACGTCCTCGCCAACTTTATATAGGTGAAAACAAAAGAGACCTTCCATAATTATTGATTAACTCTACATATTCTCTCTAGGCTATTATTTATAGCCAACATAAGTTAAGGACAACTCATGACGCTGAAAAAAATCCTTTGCAATAATCGCGAGATAAATTGTCATTATTACGCACATCACAACAGCCACATAACACTAACATTTATACATGGAATGGGTGGGCGCCAAATACAATGGCATCATCAGGTGACATTTTTCAAGCAGTTTTTTAATGTCATCACACTAGATTTACCAGGGCATGGACAAAGTCCTGTTATTACAGATAGCGGGACAAACCCTTACACACTTGATGAATATGTTAACGATATTACCCATGTTATTTCGGAGTTAGGTAGCGCTCACAATATTATCATTGGACATTCACGAGGTGGCGCGTATGCTTATGCCACCGCTCAAAAACATCGCTTAAGCCTTAATATTACTCAGCTTATACTCATCAGCCCATCGCCATGCACCAAGCTTGATGCTGAAAACTTTGCCTTTTGGAACCAGCCTCTTGATGTCTTAGAAAGCATCCGCGACAACATGAATCAATTTTTTGCATCATCAGGCTTCCACACCGATACGCAACAAGCGCTTATTGATGAGCAAGTCAATGCCGGCAAAACTAATGATTTAGAGGTAATCAAAAAGTTAAACTTAGGGATGCATGATATTAAAAATGCAGAAAACTTCAGCATTCCAACACTATTAATCACCTCACCTGAGGATAAAATTGTTGATACTGACAGCAGTATTAGCTTTTATCAAAACATTAAAAACATCACATATGCGAGCATGAGCAAAAGCGGGCACTTTGCACCATTAGAAGAACCTGAGCAAATTAATAAAATTATTTTGGACTGGATACTTAATCATGCTAAAGCCTAAAGGTGCGCCTTATGTTAGTACGCAATGGCTTTTTGATCATTTAAATCTACCACAACTCGTCATACTCGATGCGACACTCACCGATAAAAATGGATCGTGGAGTGAGTGGGGTAATAAAAAATTGCAATTACCTTTTTGCCAACAAAATCACATACTCTGCGATGCGTCGCCCAAATAATTCCGCCGTTCTTTTATCACCAATCGGAGGTGTTACTTCCGGTGAGTCATTTTCTGACTGTGTCATAAGCCCCAAAGATCCGCCCATACGATTAAGTGCTTCCAAATGCCCACCATGATGCTCATTTTGCCCAGAAGTATTATCAATACCCAATGACAACCACAACATACCATGCTGACAAGCAAAAGTGCATAACTGCATTAACACGTTAAACTTATCGCCACTTAGAGAGCCTGAATTGGTAAATCCAGCAGCAAGTTTGTCTTTCCAGCCTTTTTTTAACCAAACCTTTGATGCATCATCCATAAACTTTTTGAACTGGTATGGCACCGAGCCCATATACGTTGGCGCACCAAAAACAATCGCTTCATAATCATTAAGCGCATCGACATCTTGCAGCTCATCAACACTGATAAGCACCGCATGCACTTCTTTTAGAGCATTGATACCCATTCTAATATGCTCTGCTACTTTCTTAGTATGACCATAACCACTGTAATAAACGATTGCTACATTTTTCATGTTAAAAATGATATTCATTCTTAAATAAAGTATTGGGATTGTAGCATGCATTGTGCGAGATTCAACAAAGCCTCTCAAACAAAAACATGATCAGTTTGGCGCCACCAGTTTAGGGTGCATTTCAGAATCAATATCTGCTAGACTGACGCACACTAAAAATTCATATAATAAGTATTTTCTTATGACTACTGATCAGCGCCCACAAAGGGTTACCTTTTTTGGGTGTTTTTTATTTCTACTTGGCAGCCTCTTCTTTATCTTGAGAGTAATCAACTTATTCGAGGTTGTTTATCAGGATTTTAATCAAGCTGAT
>JAHDDB010000125.1 GCA_020629575.1 Caedibacter sp.
AGTTAACCCTTAAGGCTATACTACATAAGCGTTTTATTTGGAAAGATGTCTATTGAAATAAGAATTTTTAATTCTCTTAGATTTGAATACACATTGTCCTTCAATACAAAAAGACAAAAAGCCACAGCCGTTGTCAGCAAAAATATCAGTATTATTATAATTGGCTGTCGAGTAGACATCTATACTTCTCCTTTTATATTTAAGTTTAAACATTATTGTGAGGAAGTATGATGCCCCTCACGGAAACGTACTTGTGGATTTCCCACATACGGCTCTTCAATCTAGCTCACTGAGTTTGCGCCTTGGGTTTCCTTAGCAAGTGTATGCTGTTTTGCTTCTATCACCACAACATAAACCATATCAGTCTCAGATATAGAGTGCGGTTTATATATTTTTAAACTCAGTTCGGCGCCTGTAATATATAAATCTCCACTCTTACACTAGATTGCTAGCCCCTTCGAGTGGTTTTAAACCTCAATAGGCATTACCCTATTTACACCTCTACTATGAGCTAGTCCGACTACCTTGCTAAACTTACCTCTAACGTTTTAGGCTCTAAGATAAGCATTCAGAAGTAGCAAGGTTCTCCCAAGTTCCAAAACAATCAGTTCATCTACCCGCTACGGATTCAAACCCCGACACCTCTGTGCATACTGGCCTTGCTTGCTTTGGTTTGTGTGAAACATAAACACATTTTTTTGTCGTATACATCAGTTCTGATTTCAGGCAAATGAAGACCTTGATCAAGTGTGACATCGTTTATTACGGGGCTAAACACCTTCACTTGCGTTGCGGCTGATAGACCGCCCTCCCTACAGCTTCATAGTGTTCGTTACCTTGCACTATGTGTAGTTCAGTTCCAGACTGGTGGCTAACCTTTATCTGGGCTGGATTGTCCAGCTTGATTGCCTTAGCTTCGCTTGGCGCACTCATATAGCACCTCACTATTAAAAAAAGAAAGTTAGCATTATTCAACTTACTTAATGCTTGAATTAAGTCATTACAAACACAATATTAGCATAAAGCTTGAGAACTTAACGTAATATAGACATGAATGATATGAGTGATATTGTTTTTAAAACAACTGAAGATCAGCAAAATTTTGAAAAAGCTAAAAAACTGTTAAAGCGCACATTAAAATTATTCCATGCTGACGGTGGTATCGGCATTGCACAGGATCAACACCAAAAAATTCTAAGCTATGAATTCATCATTAACTTAAACAAAATACCTGTCAATTTTGGCACCTGTTTGACAACATATGAATTGCTTGAAAAATCCAAGCTTTATCATGAGCTCGTAAAGGATAGCATTACGAGCAAGATTGATATTTATGAAAACTGTGCCAGTAAAGCTCAATCCAATCCAAGTTATCGTCCTTTAATGATTGATCTGCAAATAGCTTCCGAAAAAGTGAAGCATATTTATGATTTGGAACAAAATTCAATGCCAAGTAAGCTAATTCATTAACAGCATAATAATCTGGCCTCCTAATTTTATATTAATAAAGGCATTTCAAATCATGATAATATCGATAAACTAATAAGTTATAATCAAAATAATTTATACAGGAAGTCATACCTTGATAAAATCATATAAACCATGGACTGCATTGTTTTTTCTTTTTGTCAGTGGATGTGCAAATTATAAACCGATGAGAGTTGCACAAAATGTCGATTTGAATAAGTATATGGGCAAATGGCATGAAATTGCTAGACTGCCTAATAGTTTCCAGAAAGGTTGCGCATGCTCTACGGCCGACTATAAAATCATCGATAATGACTATATATCCGTCACCAATCAGTGCAATAAGAATGGCGTTATTAAAACATCAACTGCAAAGGCATGGCGTGCTAATCATGATGATAACAGCAAACTCAAGGTGAGATTTTTCTGGCCATTCACTGGTAATTACTGGATTTTATACGTCTCGTCTAATTATAAATATGCCGTAGTGGGAGAACCATCAAGAGAATATCTTTGGTTTCTCAGTAGAACTAAATCTGTAGACAAAAAATCTTTTAATTTAATGAAGAAAGTTGCATTATCTCAGGGCTACGACTTGAATAAGCTAATTAGTGCTGACAACACCGACTGCTAAATGTGCCTTCTATCAAAAAAATGCTTTAACTAAGGGGTTACATGAAAAAGCTACTCTATATCATTTTAGTAACACCCATTATACTATCAGCTAATCAATCAAAGAATCTTTCTAATGACAAGGAAAATTCAGAAAATAAGGACAGCACTGTAGAAAAATTTAGTCCAGTGCAATATCCTTTTGGTATTGGATTTACTGGTATTTTTTCCCCTAACCCATATAAAGACACTAATCCTACGATACTTCCTGTACCCGTAATAAGTTATAAAGGTGAGGATCTGACGTTAAATGGGCCTTATGCCTCATATCGTTTTTTCCATACCAATAACACCGCTAGTAAAGTCCAGTTGTTTTTATACCCTGAAGTATTTAAAGCAGATAAAAGCAATGATCATCAGCTAAGGCTCCTGGATAATAGAAACTATCTTTTTATGCTCGGCCTAAGCCAATCTTTCAAAAGCACATACGGTGATATTAACCTTGGTGCGAATATTGATGTCACCACAAAGACCAATGGCTATCTGTTAAGCGCTGAGTATAGTAAAAAGCTTTTTTTACCTGTCAGCAGTAAATTCTTATTTTTTATCACACCATCATTAGGTGTTAACTATAGCAGTGAGCAAATCACAAACTACTTTTATGGTATTAGCGCATCAGAAGCCACTCGATCAGGTTTACCTGAATACAGTACAAACGGTGCTTTAAGTCCATATCTAGGGGTAAACATGCTGATCAATTTTTCAGAACGCTGGAATCTATTTGTTGCGACTAGACTTAATCGATTACCCGATCAGATTTATGATAGTCCGATGGTTAGTCAGCGTTATATCTTTACTACTGTGCTCTCACTCACATATAATTTCAGCTTTACTTAAGTGTATTAAATCATGTCAGATAAAATCTCAATTCACTGGTTTCGTCAAGATTTACGTATCTCAGATAACCCATCTTTGATAAAAGCACTCAATCATGGTCGTGTACTCCCAGTCTATATTTTTGATGATGTCAATGCTGGCAGATATTTAGCCGGAAGTGCCAGTTGCTGGTGGCTATATCAATCACTAATATCGCTTAATCATTCACTTAATCATAATTTGTCCGTTTACAGAGGTGACCCTCTTGATATATTGAAGGACTTGATCAAGCGTTTTGATGTGGATGCCATCTATTGGAACAGATGTTATGAGCCGTGGCAGATAAACAGAGATACCAAAATAAAAGAATATTTAAAAAACCATGGGATAAAAGTAGAAAGTAGTAATAGCCTTTTATTATGGGAACCATGGCAAATCAAAAATGCTGAAGGTTTGCCCTATAAAGTATTTACCCCTTTTTATCGTAAAGGATGCTTGCAGGCAGAATCGCCAAGACAACCTTTACCAGCGCCGAATAATTTGCAATTAATCAACGATCAATATACTGATGGTATTAAATCACTTGGTTTACTTTCTCAAATTCCATGGGATGAAAAATTTCAATCACATTGGAATGTCAGTGAAAAAGCTGCTCTTGAATCTCTTGATAACTTTATCAACAATAGTTTAAATAAGTATAAAAATGGAAGAGACATTCCTTCTGCAAATCATACCTCACAGTTATCACCATATTTACATTTTGGCGAAATATCGCCCCATCAGGTATGGGATGCTCTACAAAGTATTGAGCATAACACAAATACGGATACTTTTTGTAGTCAGCTAGGCTGGCGTGAATTTTCCTACCACCTGCTTTATCATCACCCCAAAATACCTGAAAAAAATTTAAGGCCAAAATTTGATACATTCCCGTGGGTTGATGACACTTCAGGGCTTAAAGCATGGCAGGCGGGGCAAACTGGCGTTCCAATGGTTGATGCTGGTATGCGTCAGTTATGGCAGACTGGTTATATGCATAATCGTGTGCGTATGATAGTTGCCTCATTCCTTGTCAAAAATTTAAGAATTCATTGGCATCATGGCGAGCGCTGGTTCTGGGATACGCTTTTAGATGCAGACCTTGCTAACAATGCTGCAAGCTGGCAATGGGTAGCTGGATGTGGTACTGACGCAGCGCCCTACTTTCGTATCTTTAACCCAGTGACTCAAGGTCAAAAATTTGATCCTAACGGAGACTATATCAGACAATTCATTCCTGAAATTGCAAAGTTACCTGATAAATATATTTTTAGTCCATGGGAAGCGCCTAAAGACATTTTAATGCAAGCAGAGATTAATTTGGGAAAAAGTTATCCTTTGCCAATTGTTGATATAAAAATTTCACGAGAACTTGCGTTGCAGGCATTTCAGTCTCTATCATGGTAAGGTGATATATTATTCATTATCAAGATAGCTTCATCTAACAACATAGAAGCCGTAAATCCATAATGACCATATTTTTTCACATAATTTTCAGCAGCAAGACCTTGGAGCAATAGGGCACACAAAGAAGCATGCTCTATTGAATTGAGCTGGGCAGCTAGACCGCCAATAATTCCTGTTAGTAAGTCACCAGAGCCAGCTGTTGCCAATATATTATGTCCATAGGGACTTAAATGAAGTTTGCTATCCGTATAAATTAGGCTGCCACAGCCCTTTAATAAAACCGATAAGTTAAATGTGTCAGCGAGGTTTTTAACCGCCTTAATACGATCATTACGAATGCAATTTGCATTTATATTCAAAATTCTTGCTGCCTCGCCCTCATGTGGAGTAATAATTTTTGATGAAGAAAAAGCAGTTTCTCCTATCTTTAAAAAATCTAAAGCCCCAGCATCTATAATCATGGTTTTATCAATATTAAGAATTGAAGGGATAATCTGCTCTGACCAATCTAGTCCAGCTGATAAGCCACAACCTATAGCAATTACGTTAAATTTATCTTGCTGCTTTAATAACTCAGTTGCTGAATGTAGCTTATGGCACATAATCTCAGGATGAACAGAATTAAGGGCGCTACAATCATTATCAGGGTGAGTGAAAACACTGACACTCCCTGCCCCAGATTTTAAGGCGGCCATTCCAGCAAGAACTGCTGCACCAAACATGCCCTTGTCTCCTGCAACAATAGCAAGATGACCTTTATCGCTCTTATTAATGATTGGTTTATTGGGAAGTAATGATAAATATTTAGCTATAACTGATTTCTCAAGCATCTCAGCAACTGGAATCTCATCGATCTCAACAGGAAAATCAACTAGAGGAGCAAACACGTTTACACCAGTATAATTAGGTGCATAACCCGTGTACAAGCCGACTTTTTTACAAATAAAAGTCACCGTTTTTTGCGCTAATATCGCAACATTAAAGACTTTGCCTGTATTGGCACAAATGCCTGAAGGCACATCTACGCTTAGTGTGTTTCTGCTGTACTGATTAATACTGTTTATCACCATCTCAAATACGCCATGAATATCTCGATTTACACCCGTACCAAAAATAGCGTCAACTACAATATCAGAGCTTGATAAGCTACCAATGAACGAATCATCAATATTTTCAATTTGTTTTATATCAACGCCTATTGATTCAGCATGATCAAACATATATCGACTGTCAGGGGTTAATCGTTCTACTGAATTGCAAAGATAAACAGTAACCTTCATGCCAGACATGTGGCAAATAGCTGCAAGCATTAGGCCATCACCTGCATTATTACCCATACCACAAACTACAGTAATTCGATCGCATAATTCCTTTTGAAGTTCAAAAAAACAGGCAAAAGCCGCTTTTGACATCAGGTCAAGTCCATTAATGTTTACGTTATTTATAATAAATTGATCAATCTTTTTTGACTGTTCAGCAGTATAAAGTGCATTATCAAACATATCATTTTTCCGTTAGCAATAACTCCAATTATTTATAATACATAATAAATCATTATGTAACCAATGCTCTGTTAATATTGAGTTTTTAACTACAACAATGAGTTGTTTTTTGCCATTAAGGCAAAAATTATAACGATTAATTCAATGAGAATTATCGCTATATTTAGAGCTATGCTCGTGGTCATTTGTTGAGGCTTATCCGTTCGGAAAGGCTTAAATAATGACTGGCTTCGTAGCCTTCCCTGCGTCACTGTTTGGACAGTGACGCAGGGAAGGCACGACCCGAAGTTTCTTAAAATATCTATCACGATCAATGAGATCAGTGATTCATTTTCCCCGCCCTGCTGTCAATGAGGGTTGCTATGCAGCAATGAGCTGCTCCCTTGTTT
>JAHDDB010000126.1 GCA_020629575.1 Caedibacter sp.
TGTTGAAAACAGGAGGAAATATGGGGCAAACACGTAAAGACTTTACATCCGTTTGGATATTCATTTTGGCAGCGGTGGGATCTGCAGCTGGACTTGGCAACTTATGGCGCTTTCCTTACTTGGCGTATGAGCATGGTGGGGCTGCGTTTTTTATCGCATATATCATCTGTTTACTGTGTATTGGATTGCCGCTATTAATCCTTGAAGTGGGCTTAGGTAAAGTATCAAAAAAAGGCGCGCCTGAGTCATTGGCGCTCATTGGTCATGCCAAGCGCTTTAAAATCATTGGCTGGCTTGCAGTTCTTGCTGCCTTTGGTGTGTTGACTTATTACATTGTGATTACTTCATGGGTGCTTAATTTCGCGGTTGATTCATTTAAAATGCCGTGGCAAACGGGCAGTGAAAGTTATTTCTTTAATCAATTCCTAGGATTAAGTGCAGGTATTGATAGCTTTGGCACACCTAAATTGACGATTGTGCTTGGTGTAATTGCCATTTTGCTATTAGTTTATATCTCACGCTGCGAGACATGGAGAGCGGAACGCGAGGTCGAGTAGACAAGGTAGGCGTGGCTTCATTCCCAGCGCGCGACGTGCCGTAGGCGCCAGAGCAAGTCTGTGCTTGAAGCTATATTTTCACGCCGTAGAGGCATACAGGAGCAAGGTGGCGAAGAAGAATACGTAGTTTTCGTCGCAGCCTGCTTGAGAGGGAGCCGTGCCGCCCAAAAGAATAAACCGCCGAGGGAAGCGATTCGATTTTGGCTGACTTGGAAGTCCCAAAATCTATTATGAGCCCCGAGGCACCCTGTTGTACAAGGGTACCAGTGGTTTGGCATTTGTTGCAAAATGGATCACGCCGATTCCCTTTATATTGTTAATTATTTTACTTGCTAACTCAGTCTCTTTATCGGGAAGTTTTACAGGATTACATGCGTTATTTGTGCCAATATGGTCATCCCTTTTAGAAACCAAAATCTGGTTTGCTGCGGCAACACAGGTAATTTTCTCCATCTCACTGGCTACTGGGGTTATGTTTGCTTATGGTGCCTTGTTAGGCAAGGATGTTAAAATTGGGCGCACATGTGCGATTGTGGTGATTGGTGATACGTTAGCATCGATCATCTGCAGTATGATTGTCTTTTCAGTACTTGGGCATGTTGCACACGTCGATGGCAAGAGTATTCATGATGTGGTTTCTGGTGGTATTGGTCTGGCGTTTGTCGTTATTCCGCATGCGCTTACTTTATTGCCCGCAGCGCAAGAATTTTTCTCATTTATCTTTTATGCATCTGTTTTCTTTTTGGCATTTACCTCGATCGTATCCTTATTTGAAGCGGTCTTGGCAGCTTTGATGGATAGTAAGATCAAGCTTAAGCGCGCGAGTATTTTATTTGTTATTTGTGTGGCTTTACTTATTTGTAATCTGTTTTATACCATGGGCAATGGCTTATATTTGCTTGATGTGGTGGATCATTTTATCAATGGTTATTTAATGCTTATCGTGATGGTTGCCGAAGCACTTGTGATCGCTTGGGCTTATGATATTAATAAGCTTATGCGCGAGCTTTTCCCACATCACAATGCCAATGTATTGCATGTTACTTTTAAAGCATTAACGGCTTATATTATTCCGATTGTCTTAAGTATATTGTTTATCAAACAAGTTTATGCCGATATCTCAGGCGGCTATGGTGATTATCCTAGTAGTTACTTATGGGGAATAGGTGCGTTGGTTTTAATATTGAGTGTTGTGATTTCTCAGCGCCTAAGTCGCAAGTTTTAAAACTAATACAGCCATCACCCCTGAGCAAAGTCAAAGGGGCTTGCATCTTATTAAAATAGAGTTATCACTCCCTGAGCAAAGTCGAAGGGTAAATTTAGGAAGATTATACTTTACAGAGGCTTCGACTTACGCTCAGCCAACGTTTACGCAATCAAAATGGGCGGGAATATGGTTATAGCCAAAAATCAGCGTAGGAAATTATGGTATTAAGCACTTTTAACAAAATGATCATTTTTAAAAGCAACACAATATTGCAGTGTGCTTTGTGCTAAAACATCTTTCTTTAATTTGTTATAGCACTGGTTATTTGGTGCAGTTACACTTTGCAGATGCAGTTTGGCGTTAGCATTATTGTGATTGTTTTCAACAATGGAACTGTCAAACATCGCATTAGGATACCAAACCTTCAAGCCGGTATCTTTGCCAAACCAATCGGTCATTTGATCTCCCACTGACATAAGCCAATAAACATGACGTTGATCGCTTAATGCACGGCGCAAAACATCCTTGTAAGCAACGCGCTCATTTGCGTTGTTTGTACAGGCATTGGCAGGCACTGATCCTGATAAAAAGACATATTGATCAAGTTTTTTATCTGATAAATGTAGATGCTCTTTAAGCCAGCTTCTGGTGGCAGATGACTCATTGTGATTACAAGATCTCGCGGTGATAAAGTAGCAGGCAATGCCATCTTTGAAACAATTTTGCTCAATAAACTCAGCAGTGGCTGGATCATTAATGCCTGATTTAGTGAAATAATCATCATCAAATGAGGTTAATTCAATGGTGTTATCGATATCAAACATGATCGCTGGTGTTTTGCCTTTAGCTTCAATTGCATGGATAAAGCCAATCTTTTTAAAGTTGGCAATAAGATTGGTTAAATCGCCCATCATTGCATTTGCATCCTTGGCAAATTGCGAGTCTTTGGCAAAATCATTATAGTCTTTAGTGCCCATGTAGCGCTTAGTGTCAGAATTGTTAGCTATTTGATCTATCGCGGCTTTAGCATTGCTCGGTAAGCTAAATGGTTTACCATATTTGGCATTAAATGCCATCGTCAGTGAAGTGACTTCACTATACAACGTCAATGAGTCAACTGTCGCAGGTTTTGCTGTAGGTGCTTGTGCCAAGGCACTCTGGCAGGTCATGGCAAATAATGCAGTAGCTAAGAGTTTTCTGTATTGTTTACATTGTTTCATGTTATTGATCCTTAAGCATTGTTGGGTTGTAAAATGTGGCTTATATAAGGTTTGCTCGATGCTAATAAAACAGTTGTCATTGAGAAATAGAGATTATTTAGCTTTATTTCTATATCACTTGGCTGCATGTTTAATTTCCATATCATCTTGCTACTCATGCTTTAGCCATTAAGTTGTAAATAGGAAAGTAAGCCGCAATTGTTACAGAAATATTAAAGAAAGGACTTGTGTGTTTTTATTCGGTTTTTTAATCAAAATTGTGTGAACCAATCTTGGTGCGTTGTGCTAAAATGCGGCTCTATTTGATTTTTTAATATTAATACCCATCGCAAAATGGTCTGTGATGGGTATAACAAATAATAGGGTTTAAATAATGTCGCAAATGCAAGAAGTGCAAAAAACGCAAAAAATGCAAGAGAGAAAAGAGCAGCAAGAATCTCAAGAAATGCAAAAAAACTATGATCCCAAAGCGTTAGAGCAGCAATGCTATGATAAGTGGGAGAAAAAAGGTTTATTCAAATGTGGGCAAACTAATGGTGCGCCTTATACAATTATGCTTCCCCCCCCTAATGTCACAGGAACGCTACATATGGGGCATGGTTTTCAGCAAACTTTGATGGATTTGTTAACACGCTATCATCGCATGATGGGTGATGATACCTTATGGCAACCGGGTACTGATCACGCGGGTATCGCGACACAAATGGTGGTTGAGCGCAATTTAAATGCCGAAGGGTTGACGCGTCATGACCTAGGACGTGAGAAATTTATCGAAAAAATCTGGCAATGGAAAGAATACTCAGGCGGATCAATCGCTAAACAAATGCGGCGTTTAGGGACCTCTGCTGATTGGTCACGTGAGCGCTTTACGATGGATGAAGGTTTATCACAAGCAGTGCAAACCTGCTTTATTAAGCTTTATGAAGATGGGTTGATTTATCGTGGTGAGCGTTTGGTCAATTGGGATCCAGTGCTTTTAACGGCAGTCTCTGATCTGGAGGTTGTTCAAGAAGAAGAAAAAGGCTCATTATGGCATTTTGCCTACCCATTAGCTGATGGAGGTAACATCGAGATCGCAACAACACGTCCTGAGACGATGTTAGGAGACGTTGCTGTGGCAGTGAACCCAAATGATGAGCGCTATCAGCATTTGATTGGCAAGATGATTAAACTGCCATTAACCGAACGTGAGATTCCTGTTATCGCAGATGATTATGTTGATATTGCTTTTGGTACGGGTTGTGTCAAGATTACCCCAGCACATGATTTTAATGATAACGAGATCGGTAAACGTCATCAATTGCCAATGATCAATATCCTAACAGCAGAAGGCAAGATCAATGATAATGCCCCTAAAGCCTATCGTGGTTTAGATCGTTTTGATGCGCGTAAACAAATTGTAGCTGATATGGAAGCAGAAGGTTTGCTCGTCAAGATTGAGCCACACACGTTGAAAGTGCCACGAGGTGATCGCACTGGCGTTATCCTTGAGCCGTATTTGACTAAGCAGTGGTTTGTTAAAGCCAGTGAGTTAGGTAAGCCTGCTTTAGAGGCAGTTGAAAATGGTGATATTCGCTTTGTGCCTGATAACTGGAAAAACACCTATTACTCATGGATGCGTGATTTACAGGATTGGTGTATTTCTCGTCAGCTTTGGTGGGGGCATAGAATTCCTGCTTGGTACGATGAACAGGGCAATGTCTATGTTGGTGAATCAGAAGCAGATATTCGCAGTAAATATGGCTTATCTTTAGAACTTAGACTGCATCAAGATGAGGATGTCTTTGATACGTGGTTCTCATCAGCATTGTGGCCGTTTTCAACGCTAGGCTGGCCAAATAACACAGCTGAGCTTAAGAAATATTATCCAACAAGTGTCTTAGTCACAGGCTTTGATATTATCTTTTTCTGGGTGGCACGAATGGTGATGTTTGGGCTTTATTTTATGGATGAGATCCCTTTTAAAGATATTTATATCACAGGTCTTATTCGCGATGCTGAAGGGCAAAAGATGTCTAAATCAAAAGGCAATGTACTTGACCCTGTGGATTTGATCGATGGTATTTCTTTAGAAGACTTGCTGGTTAAAAGAACCCAAGGTTTGATGCAACCACAGATGAAAGTTAAGATTGAGAAACAAACGCGTAAACACTTCCCAGAAGGCATTGAAGCTTATGGTACTGATGCACTTCGTTTTACCTTTACTGCTCTTGCCTCCACCTCGCGCGATATCTGTTTTGATGTTTCGCGCATGGAAGGTTATCGTAATTTCTGCAATAAACTATGGAACGCTTCACGCTTTGTGATGATGAATCTAGAGGGCTATGATCCAACATATAACCAATATGAAATGGGTGTGGCGGAAGAGTGGATCTGGCATGAGCTCAATAAAACCGTGGCAGAAGTGCATAAGCATATAGCAAATTACCGCTTTGATTTATTAGCGCAAACGATTTATGAATTTGTTTGGAATCAATATTGCGACTGGTATCTTGAGTTGGCTAAAGCAACACTTAATGAAGAAGCGATTAGTGCTGCGCGCAAACATGCTGTGCAATATACTTTAATCACAGTGCTTGATAAGATTTTACGTTTGGCGCATCCGATTATTCCATTTATTACTGAGGAGATATTTAATCAGGTTAAAGTCTTTACTCAAGAGGATGCAACATCGATTATGGTTAGCAGCTTCCCGCTATTTGATGAGGCACTTATTAATGATAAAGCAACTCATGAGATAGAATGGCTTAAGCGTGTTATCGTTGCCATTCGCACCGTGCGTGCTGAGATGAATATTAAGCCTAGCTTGAGTATTCCGCTTTTTATCAAGAATGCCTCAACAGATGAATTAGATAAGCTTGCAGCAACCAAAGCGCTTATTCAATCAATGGCCAAAATTGAAAACATTGCTGTGAGTGATGATGTGCCAATGTCAGCAACAAGTCTTGTTGACACATTGGAGTTACATATTCCATTAGCAGGGCTCATAGATGTCTCAGCTGAACAAGCACGCTTGAAAAAAGAACAAGAAAAACTCGACAAGGAAATCGCGCGCTTAATGGCAAAGCTTGGCAATCAAAAATTTGTCGCCAATGCGCCAGAGGATGTCGTAGCAAAGGAGAAGGCAAAACTTACTGAATATCAAACAACGCAAAGCAAATTGATCGAACAATTTGAAAAATTAGCAGCGTTGCATTAAAAATTTCTTGAAAAAAAATTTCGTATCCTAACTTTCTAGGCATTGAATTTTTAAAGCCCCATGTGTTGTTAAGCATTAAATAA
>JAHDDB010000127.1 GCA_020629575.1 Caedibacter sp.
AGCTTGATTAAAATCCTGATAAACAACCTCGAATAAGTTGATTACTCTCAGTTTGATGTACTTCTAAGCTTCCTAGTGTGGTGCCTATTGCTGCAGTTCTTAAGCTTTGCGACCAGCCAAGAGGACCTGTCCGGTAGAGGAAGTCATAATGCTTTTTGGAACCAAGCATAGCAATACCTCCTGTACTACCAAAAGCCTTGGCAATTGAAGCAACAATAATTGTTTGCTCATTCATTTCTGGTAACTGAGAGCGTACATAGCCCTCACCTTTTTCTCCCCATGCAGATAGTGCATGCGAATCATCATAGTAAATAAATAAACCATATTTTTCTTGCAGATATTTTAATGCGGTAACATTGGCAGAACCACCCACAGAGTAAACACCATCACATACATAGGCAACACGAGGATATTTTTTGCAAATATCTTCTAAATAATTCATGTCGTTGTGAGGGCATGTTAGAACAAGCGTCTCATCGGCAACAATCGGTTTCATAAAAGCCATCGAAAAATGAGCAAATTTATCAAATACAACGACAAGGGGTTCGCTATTAGTAAGGTGTCCAGACCCTAACATTGGTAAAATAGCTGCGGTTATTGCACTGCATGAAACTGCAGGTAAAACAGGTGTGTCAAAATGTTCCGAAAGTTTAGTTTCAAGCTCTTCCATAATGCCAAGGCGAATTCTAAATTCTGCCATTGATAATCCGGTAACGCCGTTTTCAAGTAGTGCCTTGACGCCTCCTGCGATGACTTGAGGGTGAGAGTTTAATCCTAGGTAGGAGCATGAACATAAATTAACAATTTCTTGCCCGCTATCGAGATCTAAAAGATTATTTTGAGAGCCATTAAATTTTACGCGAATACCTAGCATGTTATTTTGCTGTGCGATATCCCAAGCGTATTCACTTGCCGGCACCATTTTTTGATTATTTCGGTATATATGCGGTCCTATTATTGATGATTGTGATGTGTCTTGTGTCATATGTTGTTCCTGTTTTTTATATGAGTGCAGCAACAGACTCTAGTGATGTTGCATGATCGTGTTGTGTAACATATTGAATATCACATTCTTGTTTAAGCCATTTTCGTACGTCGGGGCTAAGTAGAGGCGCGATTTGTGAAAGTATGGCTTGATAATAACTATTCAGTTGATGTTTTTCCTGAGCTGTTAAGAGTGTTGTATCAATTAGCGCTTTACAATAAGGAATAAGTGTTAATGTTTCAAAGCAATAAAAGGCATTACCCTCTGGGGTTGTTGCTGTGGATTGATCAGTGACTAGGCATAAATTTTCAATCCGGATGCCATAGTGATCTTCTAAATATAACCCTGGCTCGTTACTTATAATCATGCCAGGTTTAAGAGCAACGCCAGTGCTAACTTTAGATATTTTTTGTGGACCTTCATGAACACATAAGGTGCTGCCAACCCCATGACCTGTGCCATGTTGATAATCTAGCCCCTCTTCCCATAAATACATTCGAGCTAATGCATCGAGATGTTCACCGCATGTGCCTTGTGGAAATTTTGCTCGTCCAAGTGCCAAGTGACCTTTTAATACAAGCGTATAATGTTTTTTCTGCTCAGCTGTAGCCTCCCCTAAATGAACGGTTCGAGTAATATCAGTCGTGCTTTCTAGATACTGTGTTCCAGAATCAAACAAATATAAGCTTGAATTATCAATCACTTTATTTGTTTCAGCCGTGGGATCATAATGAATAACTGCGCCATTGCTAGCAAAAGCACTTTTGGTTTCAAAGCTTAAATCAATGGCGTGGGGCATTTGCAATCGAAATTCTTTTAGCTTAGTCGCAGCATCAATTTCCGTAATTCCATAACGCCAATTTTGTTCTAGCCAATATAAAAAGTTAATGATGGCAACAGCATCCTTACTATGGGCTTGTCGCGCACCAGCTTGTTCAATTTTATTCTTGCAGCTCTTTTTCATAATGATTGGCGAGGGTAGATAAATAATCGTATTGTTACTGTTATGGGAAGCCAGATTATAAATCCACATGGATGATTGTTGTTCATCTAGTATGATGGTTCCCTCTAAGTGCTTAAGGTGATGCTCAAACTGCTTATATTCGGAAATGGTGACATGATTTTTCTCAAGATATGCTGAAACTTCAGCATTCAATTTTTGTGGGTCTGTGAATAAGTACGTTTTGTCTTGGCTAACGATAACATAACTAATCAACAGTGGTGTATTCTCAACATCAGCAGCACGAAGGTTGAGTAGCCAACAAATTTCATCTAGCGTGTTAAGTACTAAGTAATTAGCGCTATGCTCAGATAAAAATGCTTTTAACCACTTTAGTTTACTGTCACAACTTTCGCCTGTGTATTGTTGGTTCAATATAAAGGCTTCAGATTGGGGTAATTCAGGTAGTTGGTTGAAATGAAGTCTGCATGTGTCAATTAAATTTTCATCAATAAAGAGTAGCTTGTTTCCTGATTTTGCAAGTTCATCACTGAGGTTATTGGCTCTTTTAATGCTAATGGTTTTTGGATCTATCCCTATTGAGCTATTGTTTGCATTAGCAGTTAACCAATCAGCGGTCTTGGGCAAATAGGCTGTTTGCTTTAATAAGGAAAAAAATTGCTTATCCATTTGGTTTGTTGCTTGTAGAAAATATCTGCCATCTGTTGATAAATAAGCATGTTCCTGACCAATAAGCGCCTCACCTGCTGAGCCTGTGAAACCAGTTACCCATGGTCGGCGAGACCAACATTCAGGTGGGATTTCATTGTTGTGTGGATCTGAGTTTGGGGCAATATAGTAATCTAGTTGGTGTGAGTGCATAAGTTTGCGTAGTACGTGTAGGCGTTCTTGCATGGTAGACATAGATTCTCCTTGATGTCTGTTGTTTTTTAAATAAAGAGTTTAAAATTTAACGATTTGTACTGATTACAGATATGTGATTTCCCTAAAGATAAATTAAATAATAATCACGTGAAAAAATAAATGTCAATGATGTTTAGCGATAAAAATGTATTAAACTTTCATTATCGTCAAAAAACTTTAAATAAAAAGGCGGAAAGCATAAAAATGGGCGCATGTTAAATTTTAAATTAAAAATAAGTTAAAAAATCCAATGAAAACCAATGTTTTATTAAACATACCATTACAATTTGTTACAAATACTTCAAAAAAACGTTGAAATCTAGCTTTAGGGGTGGTAAACCTATAAATGCTTTTTTTAGATCAATATGATTTGAAGTATGCCGATAGGGTAAATGGGACAAGTAACGAAAACATGGGGAAGTTTTATGCAGGGCAAGATGAATTCACTTATCGAAATTGAGTTACAAGGATTAGTGAATTTGGTTGGGGATGTTAACCCAATTCAGATTAATGAATATCAATTACGAATTCTAAACGTTCAGAAACAAATGGAAATCCACAAAATCGATGCCTTGTACGTCAATGCAGGCACTAATTTGCAGTATTTTACAGGGGTTAAGTGGAATCCAAGCGAGCGCATGGTTGGAGCAATTATTCCGCGCGAGGGTAATGTTCGCTATATTTTGCCTAAGTTTGAGCAAGGAACTTTTGAAAGCTTACTGATGTTAGACGGGGAGATTTACTGCTGGGAAGAGCACCATAACCCATATGCCTTATTTGCAAGCGTTGTGCAGCAGTTGAATGTTGGTAAATCTGCGGTTATCGCACTTGATCACTCAATGCCGTTTTTTATTTATGATGGTATTTTGTCATCTTGTCACGGAGTTCAATTTAGCAATGCCGAAAATATTATTACAGCATGCCGTTCAATTAAATCCGAGCATGAGCTTAAAATTATGCAGTGTGCTAATAATATGACGCTAGCGGTGCAAAAAGCGGCAGCAAATATCTTATATGAAGGCATAAGCACAGAGGAAGTAACAGCGTTTATTCATCGTGCTCATCAACGAGTTGGTGCCAATAAAGGCTCAACATTCTGTATCGTTTTATTCGGAAGTGACACTGCTTATCCACATGGGGTAAAACAGCCTAAATGTTTGGATGTGGGTGATGTTGTATTGATAGATACAGGGTGCACATTGCATGGCTATCATTCAGACATTACCCGAAGCTATGTGTTTGGCGAGCCAAGTAGCAAACAAAGGAAAGTGTGGCAAGACGAAAAAGACCTACAAAAAGCGGCTTTTAATGCTGCAATTAATGGTAAGCCATGTGCTGATGTTGATAACGCAGTAAGGGTATTGCTCAAAGAGAAAGGCTACGGCCCAGATTATAATTTGCCTGGTGTGTCTCATAGGACGGGGCATGGTATTGGTATGGATATTCATGAATCACCTAATTTAGTAGGAAGTGATGAAACGCTGCTTAAAGTTGGAATGTGTTTTAGCAATGAACCAATGCTTATTGTCCCAGAAGAGTTTGGTTTTCGTCATGAAGATCACTTTTACATGACCAATGATGGTCCAAGATGGTTTACTAGACCAATGCATAGTTTGGAAAATCCATTCGCAGAGCTAGTTGCTAGCGCGTAGACTCATCTAAATGGATTGTAAATCCAAAAAAAATTCCATTTTATTCAATTATCATTAAATAAGTTAATGTCTTAGACAAAGGAGAAATGTGTATGAATGACATTCCTATTATTGATTTGTCAGAAGCAAGGTTAGGCTCTAAACAAGCAATGAAAGAAGCAGCCTTTTCAATTGATAAAGCATGTAAAGAAGTTGGTTTTTTTGTGCTCACCGGACACGGGGTTGCTAAAGATGTTATACAACGAGCATATGATGGGTTAGCAGAGTTTTTTAGCTTAGAGCCAAAAAGGAAAGTGGCGTGCAAGCTGCCATCAGGCTTTACACTGAATCATAATGATTACACACCTTATGGCTATAGTGGTTTGTTAGAGGAAAATGCATATGCCTATATGGGTGAGTATGGTAAGCCAAGTGATTATGTTGAAAAATTTAGTATTGGAAAACTGATTATTGCACAAGATCCTAAATTATCATGTTTAATAGACAATAATGACGTTGGGCGTATTGTGGGTAAGGCAAAAGACTACTTTGCAGCATTGGAGGATTTATCGCTTTATTTGGCAAAACTATTTGCCATTGCCTTGGATTTACCTGATGGCTTTTTTGAGACAAGAATTCAAAATTCAAATGATTCAATGCGATTACAGACTTATCCTGGGTTTCAAAATGGGTTTACAAATAACCAAGGTATGGCAGAGCATACAGATGGTAGTTTGTTTACGTTATTGACTGACAGCTCTCCAGGAATCCAAGTGATGACCAAAGATAGTCAGTGGATAGAGCCAAATTTGACAGAGTTAGATTATATTCTGGTGAATATTGGCGACTTGATGATGCGTTGGTCAAATGATCAATATGTATCGACTCGTCACCGAGTCGTGTTGCGTGATAAATCTCGGCAATCAATTGTATTCTTTAAACTTGCTAATGATGACACGATGATTGAGGCGTTTCCTAAGTTCTGTAGTGCTGAATATCCTGCTAAATATGCTCCTATCATATATGAGCAATTCTCATTGCAAAAAATGAACGCTTTATTTGGACGAACGCCTGAGGAAGCAATCTAATTTTCACATATCACTTAATAAAGAAGGATCTCATTTATGTATAGCTATTTATATACACCAGCATTAAAGTTGGATGCTCTTGTTCGTAACCCTGCAACCAATGCAAATATGATTGTAGTGGACTTGGAAGATGCAACACACGTTCATAAGAAAGAAGCGGCAAGACATAAAGCCAAAGCATTTAACTTCAAGCCGCTACTGGATTTAGGTATTAAAATCGGTGTGAGAGTTAATAATTTGTCAAGTATCGATGGGCTTTTAGATGTACTGTTATTGCAGGATATGTATCTATCTGGAAATACAGCATTTGAATATGTATTTTTACCTAAAGTGAACCACGCGCGAGATTTAGAAATATATCGCTCTTTTTTTGCAGATAGCCCATTTCAACCTAAAATTTATACATTTATTGAGACGGTTGAGGCAGTGGAAAATGCCAATGAAATTGCAAAACTAAGTGATGCTTTGTGTTTTGGTCAGGCAGATCTTGTGGCACAAATGTATGCTCCAAATCAAGCCTATGTTGATTATGCTAGAGCTAAATTGTGTATTGCGGCAGCTAAGAATAATTTGATGGCAATTGACACGAACTCCTTTGAAATTAACGATATGAATGTATTTAAATGCGAATCAAGGGTTGAATAATAATCAAAAATAAAGTTTACGAGTTGC
>JAHDDB010000128.1 GCA_020629575.1 Caedibacter sp.
TGATTTTATCAGATTGAACTTTGGTTATAGTATTAACTATCGCCTGCAGTCCAATATGATAAAATCTTCACAAATTGCTTTGCAACCAAGCACCATAAAAAGACTTGTGTTGGGTATTCACAAGCCAAGCTAGGATAAAAAGGATGATTATGAAGGTAAGTATTATTGGTGTTGGTGCCATTGGTGGGTTTATTGCTGTGCGCTTACAAAATGCAGGTGTTACAGTGCAATTGGTTTTAAAGCAAAAGCCAAAAAATCAACAAGCACTCGACCTTACGATCACCGGAGGCATGGAGCTTGCTGCAAGTTTTAATGATATCGTTGATTGCGTTGAAGATATTGATGGTGATCTTATTTTTATTTGCACCAAGTCAACTGCAAATAGCGTGTTATTTGAGTCGCTGAAAAATGTGCGTAACAAATGGATTGTATTGCTGCAAAATGGAATTAATGAAGAGAATAAGCTTAGGCAATACTTAGATGAGAGTAATATAATCATTGGTGCAATAAGCCATATTAAAGTGAGTAAAAAAGGTAATGAAATCACGTGGCATAACCAGTTATGTAATATCGATTATGCGTATATGCAGCCAAGAGATAATCTAAGTGTTGATCGTCTGTTGGGCAAGGCTTTTCTTGAAGCGAATAAGAAAGAAAGTGTATTGGGCTTACGCTTTCATAAGTTACTTGTAAGCGCGCCATGCAATGGTGCGTCTGTTGTGTTTCAGGCAGATATGAATACCTTGGCAAATAGTCCTCAGATTGCGCAGATGATTCGTGAGATTGCGCTTGAGGTTATTAGCGTAGCTCATGCTTATAAGGTTGCGCTTAATGTTGAAGCAGTTGATAATCTACTTACTGCTTTAGCCAAGCCTGAATATAGCGGCGCTTATTTTAGTATGTGGTATGACTACAATGAAAATAAACCGATGGAGTTTGGTAGTATTTATGAGAATGTGCTTGAAATGGCGCGCTTAAAAAATCTAGAAATGCCAACACTTGAGCGCTTATATAGGCAGTTGATACGTTTGGAAATGGAAAAGCTAAGTGTTGATCACAATGGATACGATTAAAGGAATGTTTGGATAGTTTTTTGTGTCAAAATGTGTTGAATATAAATGATTTCATTGATTTGACTTGATCATCAGTGGTTGGTAAGTTCTTAAAAAGAAACACTGTAAAATGCTTGGCAACTGGTATAAGCTGACACCATACGAAATAGCTATAACATCTTATGCATTTAGAATTTAAACATTTTGTTTTTGACTTAGACAACACGCTTTATTCAGCAAGTTCGGCATTTTTTGATTTGCAATTGCGCAATATGTCGGACTTTATTGTTGAGAAATTAAAAGTAACCCGCAAAGAAGCCGATTTTTTGCGTGAAGAATACTATCACAGCTTTGGTACCACAATGCACGGTTTAATGCATCACCATGCGATTGATCCCTATGAGTTCTTGGCAGTGATTGATAATGTGCCATTGGAGCGTTTGCGTTTGGATGATGAGCTTTTAGGCATGTTAAATGATTTGAAATCAAACGGTAAACACTTATCTATTTTCACGAATGGTTCGCTTTATCATGCGGATCGGGTGATGTCGAAATTATCCCTTAATCAAGTGATTGAAGATGTTGTCACATTAGAGTGCACGGGACTTGTGCCTAAGCCAGATCCTAAAGCCTATCAATTTTGCTTTGAGTGTTTGAATATAGACCCTAAAAAAGCAGTATTTTTTGAAGACTCATCACATAACTTAATCCCTGCCAAACAAATGGGAATGGCAACGGTGCTTGTTAATGCTGATGACATGGCGCATGCGCGTTTTATTGCGCATCCTGAGATTGATTATTTTGTGCAGGATGTACCGTCTTTCCTAAAAGGGGACTTTTTAGAAAAACGTGTTTAGGAGGTCGATGTGAAAATAAAGGACTACTTAGATAAAGTAAAACCTTATGATAATTACTATCGCGGCAAGTTGGCAATACATTTACCAATGGCATTAATTGCGCTTAATGAAATGGGCGCGAATGATTGTCAAATGCAGAAGTTCTTCGAGTATTATAAGCCTAAGTTGGAAGTAAAGCCTGCTAGAAACATGGTAATCTCTCAAGAGAGCTGGCAAGCCTACTGTTTTAAAGAAGAGCATTTTGTTGATTTGGAAGTCTTTTTTGCAAGTGAAATTGAAAAAGAGGGCGTGGATAAAGTATTAAATAAATATTTGCCAAGACTCAGTCAAAATCTAACATCAGCAGCATTTCACCCATTGATCAGATTCGCTTTTGCTATTCAGGCAGAAAGTCAAAGTGAAATTGCTGCAGCTTTGGCATATCTTGCAGATGCTTGTTCAGTGATCACGCCACAATTGATAACCAAGAATACTTCGTCCGAGAAACAAGCGATTGATACTTTTGTAATCTTAGAGGAGTTGAGAAAGAATGAAGAAGTAATTAAAGTCCATAAAACCAATGGTTTAATTGCAGATCGTATGCGCTATATTGATGGATTACCTGCGTTTAATAGTGTATTCAACACATTAACAAATGATCATTGGACGCTTACAGCAATAGCTGACTTATCCTTGAATTTATACTTGCGTACTAATAATTTCACGGCATTGCATGCTTTGACAGGAACGCAAGCCTTGAGAGTTGTTTTACCTTATATTACAGAGGATAAACAACCGATTGTGCTCCATAATTTTGCGCGCGGTATTATTGCAGCAGCAGTAACCTTGCCAGTGACGATTTCCTTCTTAGCGCAGGAAGTTGTGGAGTTTAATGATGTGCCTGATTGGTCAGAAATTTTCAAACAGGCTTTGGCTTTGGATCATGATAAAGATTGGGAACATGCGATTAAGTTGAGTTTTAGTGCTTATTTGGAGTCAATATACTATCCGGAAAATGAGCATAAATATCGATACGTTGCAGCAAGGCGTTGTGGATTTCCGTTTTAGCAGTTTATTTTTACCATTTCTACCGAGGAAAGTAGGATCATCCTAGACGCTCTTATGGGCTAGACTATTATACGCCATTGACTTACTTTTGAGTGTGCTCTAAACTGAGCGGTAAGTGAGCCATGCTGGGTGTGTAAAATTGATCTTTATTGAAACAGATATTTTTACTGAAGATGTAAAGTCATTACTTAGCGATGATGAATATGCTGAGTTTCAGGTCTATTTGGCAGAGAATCCTTTAATTGGTGATCTGATACAACAAACTGGTGGATTAAGAAAAGTTAGATGGTCAGCAAGGGGCAAAGGTAAAAGAGGTGGTGTTAGAGTTATATACTATTATGTATTGCCTGACTCACAGATCCGACTTTTATTAATTTACCAAAAAGGTAAGCAAGATGATTTGACACCAGAGCAAAAGAAAATATTAAGGCAATTAAATAAAAGGTGCAGTGATGGAAAATAAACTCTTTAATCGATTAGTTGAAAGTATGCAGCAAATGAATGAAATCATAGATGGAGAGCGTGCCCCATCGCGTGAATTCACAATTAATGCAATGCAAGTAAAGGAAATTCGCAATAAAACGGGATTATCTCAGGCAAAATTCTCCAGATTAATTAATGTAAAGTTGCCAACGCTAAGAAATTGGGAGCAAGGGCGTAGAGAACCTACGGGCCCTGCTAAAGCCTTGCTAAAAGCGATATCAAAAGATCCAAAACATGTTTTGCTTGCACTATCTCAATAACAGAAGATCTAGATAAAAGCACTTAATGCTAGCCATAAACTTGGTGTGTTGAGTCAATCGTTAAACGTGTTGCAACTTCTTTGATTTTTGAAGCAATGACGCGAGCAATTGCACTATGACTGCTTTGGATATTTTGCAGAATATTATATTCATATTGCACAGAATGATATTGTGGTAGGACTTGTACAATATTGGCATTTTGTAAGTGTGGCATATTAAAGGAGCGCTTGGGACACAAGCCAATACCATGACCTGAAATAATCATTTGTGGGATTAATGACAAAATATCAACAGTAAGCTTACCCTTTACCGATACTTTATATTCATTTTTGTATCTATCATAAAATGTCCAAATATTCTTATCCCACATGTTGGGATATAGACAGTTGTGATTAGCTAGCTCTTCTAATGTCTGAGGCATGCCATGCTCGGCAATATACTCTTCTGATGCAAACAATGCCAAATGATCATGGCATGATTGCACCAGTTGCCATGCATCTTCTTGGATCAAATGATAATACGAGGATTCCATGAGGATAATATCGTATTGATGAGACATCATCTTAATGGTGTGTGCATTGTTATCCAGTGTTGGTAAGGTATAGGTGTCAATCTCAAGTGTGTAGTTTGGAAACTTCTGACATAGCTCAGGGTAAACGTAGTTGATAAAAAACATGCTCATTCCAACAGATAGCAATGCTTTGATCGTATGACTCTTGCCATCACTTAATGTATTGGATAGTGCAATATCATCAACAACATGCGAAAGATCACTATAGAGCTTCTTGGTGCGTTGATAAAGCTCTTGTCCGGCATAAGTTAGCTCAAGCCCTTTATTGCTGCGATGAAAAAGTTTAGTTTTTAAGCTGTCTTCAAGCTTAGTCACTTGACGCAAAATCGTTGTATGTGTTGTTGAGAGTGCTTTGGCAGCCTCTAAGAATGATGTTTTCTGTACTACGACATTGAAAGTGTATAAATCATTAAAACAACGTGTCATTGCTTTTACCTTTTGCTTAAACCTTGAATTGTTAGGCATTGTAAAAAAATGCATGTAACTAATAAGATGCAATAGTGTAATAAAAATGTAAAAGAAAAAGCCTTAAGCAATAATTTGCTTAAGGCTTTTTTGTAAACTCGTTACACTCAAACATGCAAAAATCTAATCCATGGTATTTGGCGCAAAACTTTAATGGGCACTAAGTTAGCCAATTAAAGGTTATTTTATGCATTCGGCATATTGATATTAGGAATATTGCCATAGCAAATTTTAGTTTTTAAAGCAGATCAGTGCGTTGCACTGTTTGAGTGTAACGAGTTTGCAAAGCACCTGCTTTAAAAACGTTAAAAAATTTGTGAGGCTAGCGTTTTTGCTTACTTTTGGGGCAATGCCAAAAGTAAGTCACATCAGCTGCGAAACAGCGGTGAAGAAAAATGACGAAAATCAGCCCTTCCCCCATCAACTTTGAAGGAGGGACGTACGGTGTACGCCCAGAAGGTTTAGTTGTTGTTGGTAAAACCATTGATAAAGTTAGTAATCAATGAGTTTTTGGTATCAGTCACAGGAACGTCACCATCAATCGTCCACATGATCGCACCACCAATACCTTGCTCTTGTGCATAGCGACCGTAATCTTTAGCATCAGCACCGGATGTATAGAAAAAGACACTGGTATTTTTGGCAAGTTTGTTTGCGTAAATATCTTGCCAGTAGCTTGAAATCGTCGCCGGAGTGATATCAAAAAGCCCTGCTGGTTGCGGTGCTTTCAAGCCATTGATAACCGCTGTTGAACCAACATGATAGGTTTTACCATCTTTCTCAACCGTGAAGTCATAAGTTTCCTCTGGTTTTGCAAACTGTAGTAGATAGCGATTGTTGAAGCTTGATGCACATCGGTTGCCATCTTTTAAGCTTGTGCTACAGCTTGCACTGTCTAGATCTCCTGCTAAGACAAAAGAGTCGTCAGCGGTGTAGGTGTTACCAAAACCATGATTATTTGCTAAGGTGCTTGGACCATTGATTGCACGCGAGTAAGCCGCAAGCCCCATATTGATTTTGTGCTCATTGCCAGGCATAACGTCTTTGGCTTTTTGCACGGCTAAATCAATCGTAAATTCATTAGGTGCGTCTCCTTCAGGTTGGAACAAGGTTTGATTGAAGCCCGTTTTACCCCCAGATGATTGAGCAACAGTGAAGTCATAAGTCATTAAGTTAAGTGACTCTAAATGATCAATGTTTTCTTTGCTTAAGACGGAATCTTTTAAAGCATCGATAATAGCTGGATCTGCTTGAATCGTTAATGAAACTTTTAATGCAGCCCCCGATTGCGTTTTGACTTTATTGTGCAATGTATTAATTACGGTAGCTAATTCTTTCTTGAGGAAACCAAAAAAGTCAGCTGTTTTGCCATCGTTTTCGACATCTAAATCAACTTCAGTGATATTAAAGTGATCAGCTAAGTGAGAGTAATCAACTTATCTGAGGTTTATGTAATCAAGCTATATGAGGTTTG
>JAHDDB010000129.1 GCA_020629575.1 Caedibacter sp.
TTGACTGTCAAAGAAACTAATTGCAAACGTTTGCCGACTTTGCAGGAATAAAGCTTAAAATCACGGCAATAATTAGCCCAATTAAAATAGGCAGTAGTGCCGTTTGAAATCCACCTAAGGTGTTAGCGTTACACTGATAAGCTGATTGATACCAACTTAAAATCCAACCGATTAAAGGTTGCAGTATTGGTCCGCCCAAACCAATAATAATCATATTGGTGAAGCCCATTGCCATGCCTTGGGCATCAGGATGGGATAATTTCTCAATTGAGGCAAAGGGTAGAATGTAGGCGCCAGAACCAAAGCCAAGTAGAAAAAGCAAAATATTACCAAGATAAAAAGGAATCGCGATATATAAAAGGACGATAAAGCTAATCAGGGCAATAAGACTAAATAGTTGCATAACATGAATACAGCGAATTTTATTAGCAAGCCAGCCACTAGATGCAGCACCTAATGCTGCACCAATAAAAATCAGTGCCGTAGCATGCGATGCATGATTGCTTTGCTCAGGATAAAGCACTTGGATAAAGCCAATACTCCAAAGAGATGCAAAGGCGCTGATAATAGTGAAAATCAAACCACCAAATAAGCTATAGCGCCATACGTCACTGTTCTTCAATAATGTCATAAAATGCTTTAAGGTATGTGTTTGACAGTTGTTTTGTTTTTGTGGTTCACAGCATTCATGCGCATTGCCCTTAACGAAAATTAAAATTAAAGCAGCAAGAACCAAGCCGATAATAGCGCAGATAATCATCGCCGTACGCCAACCATAACCATTGATTGCATGCTCCAAAAAGTAATCTCCAGCGGCACCACCTAGCATGCCCATCATTTCAATCAGGCCTGCGACAATAGTGAATCTCTTAGGGAACCAACGTGCAGCAAGATACATTGCACATGCCACTCCTGGCGCACTTGCAATACCCATGATAATCCGAGAGATATTTGCTGTGGCAAAGCCTTCGGAAAAAGCGAAACCCAATGTGCTTAAACCTAAGATTAGCGCGCCAATAAATAAGGTTTTCTTAGGTCCAATTTTATCAATGATAAAGCCAGAGGGGATTTGCAAAAGAATATAAGGGTAAAAAAAAGCAGAAGATAAAAAGCCGATTTCAGTGAGGTTAATGCATAAATCACGCATTAATGTTGGCACCATTAAACTGGTTGAACCTTGCAGTAGGAATTGATAGAGCACAAAAAAGCCGCCAAGAAAGCAAATCCAAGCGGCAAGTATATTTCGTTGTCTGGTCATAAGTTTATCGCTAGCGCATTTTTTTCATTTTTTTAATGTGCCTTTTATACTGAAAAACAGATCAAATGTCGAAGAGTGTTTTAAGTTTTCATTAAATGTTGTTGCTTATACAAGATTTTTATTAACCAGTTCGGCAAGTTGATAAGTGATTACATAATAAGCTTGCTCATCAGTAATATGGAATTGTGGATCTTGCATATTGTTGTTAATGTTTTGCGCAAGCATCGTTGATAAGGTAACCATTAAGCGTGCAAACACGTTATTATCTTGAGCGTTTTTAACTTTATTATAATCTGCAGCGGCAGGTAAATCGCTTCCTAAACCATCAGTGGAAAGTAGAAATTGAAGGGCTAATCTAGTGTCATTGAATCCTGATTTCTGTAAGGCGCTGTGTACCATATCTTTTACTTGATTAGGGATTAATTTAATCTCAATGGTTTTGCCTAAGAACTTAAAGCTGTAACTTAAGTTTAAGAAATCATTAATAGCGACATTGATATCGTTAGTTGCTTCAGATAATTGTTGTACTTTCGCATTAGTTTGTACGTTTTGTAACGCAGAGACCACCATATCTTTGTTGATAGCATAGACTGCTTCAACTGCCATGTCACGAGCCTGATAGTAGCTGTTAAATGCATCCATTGGGATGCTGTAACCTAAGGTGTTTAGCTTGACATAAAAGTCTTTGGTTTCATCAATGCTTTTGCCTTTTTGAATAACATTAACGCCGTTAACAGTCAGGTAATTTAATAAGTAATTAAACTCATAAGCTTTTTGCTCCCCTGATTCACCATTTAGGAAAGTAACACGATGATCCCACGCTGCTTGTAGCTCAGTATGTGCTTCTGTTAGCGCTTGATCCATCTTATCAAGCATCGGATAATTATTAACAACTGCTTTTAATGCGTTGCTAAAGCCAGCAAGATCATCTGACATTTTAAGTAGATCTTGAGATGTATTAAAAGCATTGTATTGTGGTGCTGTGATTGAAACTAAATTGGCCGTGTTAACAACGGCAGCAATATAATTGTTTGCTTTGGCATTTTGCACTAATTTTTTAAGTTGCTGAATATTTTCAGTACCCTCTTGATCTGAAAAGCTTACATCATTGACGTGTGTAACTGCTTTTGCAACATCGTCAGACGTTACATTGGTTGCAGCAAAAGCGCTCGTTGATATGAATAAAGAACTTGCAATTAATAAACTTAGTTGTTTCATTTTTTTCTCCGTGTGCTTGTGTTGCAGGGAGAAATTTACCGTTTTTTGATCAGTTGTGGAAATTAGTATTTCTAATAGGGATATTAGTTTTTTAAATAACTAGGACTTTTGCGCTAAAATCCTGTGCGTATTTAGGCTTTGCTTGTGTATAATGCATTTACCTTTTTCCAAGTAAAGTAGTCATGAAATTTAATAAAATCACTGCATGCACACTTGCAATCTTAAGTATCAGTACCTTGGCAGGGTGCGCATCAACCAGTAATTTCTTCCGTAACCGTGATTTTGATTACGCGCGTCAATCCGTTGAACAAAAAAAACCATTGGAAGTACCAAAATCGGTTTCAACAGATCCTAATATTCATCCGGCATTGGTGATTCCTGAAGGGCAAACAAGCTTTACTAAGAATCAACTGTCTCAGGCGCAAAATGCGATGTTACCACCTAATTTTGCATCCAACTATGATGTCAGTGCGGTTGAGCAAAAACAGCTTTATGTTGTCACAACGAAGTTAAGCTATGACAAAGATAACCAAGCTAAATTAGTCATTTACGAACCACACGCAGTGACATGGATGATTGTAGAGTCTGCGTTAGAAGATAAACTGCCTAATGTGTCACTTGAAAAAACAGATAAAGACAATAGTCGTTTTATCGTTAAAGATAAAGCCTCAGGTGAATCTTACTATGTGTTTATCGGCCATGTTAAAAATGAATTTAGACGTGCGGAGTTATCCTTGTTTAATATGGATGAAAAACCTGCAGTTACTAAAGAGGCAAGTAGCATCGTCGAGCAGATCCAAAAAACAATAGAAGGTCAAAAAGTCACTGAAGAAACTTTAGTCAATGCACAATTCGGGTTTATTAATAGTGAGAACGGCTTGAAGTTCCAGCTTTATACTAAGGATAAAGTTGTCTCTATTGTCTTTGTGGGTGATGAGGCGCTAGCAAGAAAGACCTTGGAAAGTGCATTAAAAGCAGCAGGTTATAAGTATGTTGCCTATGATGCTAAAGAGCAGACGATTCTATTTGAAGATAATAAAGATCAAAGCTACTTATTGTATTTGTATCCATATACACAAAACGGCTCAATCTTTAGTGATATGAGTAATTGGCGTAACTTCTTTAGAGAAGAGCAAAAACAATTAAGAGTTTCATTGTTTGATACCAAACAAGTATTAATTCCAGTGGATAAGGCAAAGCCGATCTTAGCTGCGATTGCATCACATATCCCACTTAAATAGCTAAAAGGATAATGAAAATGGTTAAAGAGTTGATTTACCAAGGAAAAGCTAAGTCCGTTTATCAAAGTGATGATGCCGATAATGTTATTATTGAGTATCGTGATGATGCCACAGCATTCAATGGTGTTAAAAAAGAAGCGCTGAAAGATAAAGGGCGTGTTAATAATCTTTTTAATGCTTACATTATGCAAAAGCTTGAACAAGAGGGAGTGAAAACACATTTTGTCAAAACGCTAAATGATAATGAAAGTTTGATGAAGCGCCTTGAAATGATTCCCGTTGAGTGTGTGGTGCGTAATTATGCAGCAGGTGGGATTTGTAAACGCCTAGGTCTTGAAAAAGGCATGAAATTTGATAAACCGGTATTTGAATTCTTTTTAAAGGATGATGCGTTGGGTGATCCAATGATTAATACATCGCATATTTTAAGCTTTAACTGGGCAACTGCATCAGAAATTAAGTTTATGCGCGAAGCAACGTTTAAGGTCAATGATATTTTATCGAGTGTTTTTGATGAAGCTGGATTATTATTGGTTGACTATAAGCTTGAGTTTGGACGTTTTAAAAATGAGATCCTGCTAGGGGATGAGTTTAGTCCAGATGGCTGTAGATTGTGGGATAAAGAAACAAAAGAAGTGTTTGATAAAGATCGTTTTCGCCAAGATCTAGGCGATGTGATTGGTCACTATAAAACGGTTGCTAAACGTATTGGATTGGCGCTATAAATTTTTAATCATCATACTTTTTGTTTTCACGTTCATAAGAAATCTCAACTAGCTTATCGTTAACAAATTTAAGTTTGGTTTTGTTCTCAATGGAAGCAGTTGCTTCAGGCGTTTTATAAAATAGCGTTATATGATTGTGTTTCTTAGAGTTTCTGCTATAGCTGGCTTCGCCACAGGCTTTAGTGACTTCTGCTTGACTTTGTCCTAAGGTAAGTGGGTGACCATTACAGCTTACCTGGGTAGTTAAAGCAGATGTTTTACTCTCTGTGACAGCATTTGCAGTAACAAAGAATAAACTGGTTGGAATAAGTAACAAAAAAGACGATTTTTTCATAAGTATTCTCCTTAGTTAAATAAATAATGCGAGGCACTCCTAAGCGTAGAATATCATTTTGATTCGTCAAGGTTTTTATGATAAGGGAGCCCTAATATTGAACATTGTGTGTATGCATAATCACTAATTGTTTGACCAAAATACTCTAAGCGCCAACCATTATTTAATTTATTGACACCCATGTGATTAGGATTTATAAGCTTTTGATAGAGAAAATGTTTAAGTTCTTGTTTTGATGAGATCAGAGCTATTGGCAATTGCTGTTTTTCAGCGATTTCAGCAAGGTATTCGAAGCACAATTGTAAGAGCTCTTTATTGATTTTAATTCGTGCGCGTTCAATCAGGCTCATATCATATTGAGTATCTGTTACATGTAATATTTGGATAAGCTCAGCGCCAAAACGATGTACTTTCTTATGTGATAGAATGTGTTTTTCGGCAATAGTTTGCAGATTTAGAGGGTTTAACTTAGCTAGGTTGACAAGTTCTTGATCTGAAAGCACATAACGCGTTACCCAATTTCGACTTTGTGCATATTCCTCGCGCCAAATTGCTAATTGGATTAAGTGTGTGCGGGCAGATACATTTAAGCGTGCAAGATGATGCTTGAATTTTAAGGGAGCATCTTGTGTGTTATTGAAATGCGTCTTTTGGATAAACTGCATTTCTTCTTCAAACGCCTTGAGCCACGGTGTTTTTTTAAGCTTATCTGTTAGTAATTTTTGACATTGGATTAAAGAGATAACATCAGAGGTGGCATAGGCTATTTGCGCGCTGGATAAAGGGCGCTTACGCCAGTCTGACATTTTTTCATCCTTATTTAAATCGTCAAATCCTAAATGAATTAGCGTGTTACTAAGTGATAATTGATGATCATGCCCCAGAAATGCCATGGCAACTTGTGTATCGAATATGGCGTTAAACTCACAATTTAAGCAATGTCTTAAAATCTTGATATCATTCTCAGCCGCATGCATGATTTTAAGTGTGTGCTTATTTGCAAACAACGAATTAAGTAGTTGCAAGTTAATCTCAGCTGATAAAGCATCGATCAAATAGGTATGACTGGTTGTTGCAATTTGAATAAGACATAACTCTGGATAATAGGTATTACGCCAATAAAACTCAGTATCCAGTGCGATCATTGGTTCCGCCATCAGTAGCGGTATAATGCGTTGTAAATCATTACTGTTTGTAATCATTGAGGGCGAATTTCATCTTACAAATGCTTTATCTTACAAACAAAAGATAGAAATACAAGTAAAATAAGCTCAAATTGCTACAGCAACATTGGCAATTTTGCGCTATACTATGGTCAAAGTCTCACAAGTAAATGTGCATACGCTGCGAGACATGGAGAGCGGAACGCGAGGTCGAGTAGACAAGGTAGGCG
>JAHDDB010000130.1 GCA_020629575.1 Caedibacter sp.
TACGAAGGAATATGTGTGTGATTAAAAAACTCTTACTTAGTATTATCGGCATTATTGCACTGTTGATTATTTTAATGTTTATCTGGTTGATATTTATTTTCAACCCTAATGACTATAAAGCTTGGATCAACAGCAAAATAAACAATGACCCCAACATCCACATTATGCTTAATGGACCGCTAGATTTCTCGCTAAAATCAATGCAGCTTAATGCTAAAGAAGTCGCAATTAATGCGCAAAATGGCACCTTCACAAGTCATTGGCAAGATGCGACGATTAAAATTAATCCACTTGATTTCCTCATTCACCCGAGCAACCCTTTTGAATCTTTAACGCTACAAAACGGTGAAATTAGTGCCGCACATCAACAGTTTAAAGCACCTCTTTTGAATATCGTCGAAAAACATCAACGCTATAGCGTGAGCACTGAGTTAACCAACGATGTCAAGCAGCTAAATATTCAATTAACGTTAACACCACACCCTAACAGCACTGAAATTACGGATTTAAGCATACAAACCACACTTAACAACTTGCCTGTTTGCCTTAAAGTGCCCAGTATTTATCTAAACAATAATAATATGCTCAACAATATTGATAATATTCGCCTAAAAATCAATGATCAGCTGCTTATAGGTAATGTGAGTCAAATTATACTTAAACCTAAGCTTTCGTTTAAAGGGCAATTCACAGCACCTCATCTTGCATTAGCACAAATAATTAATCTTAACGGCTTCAAAGTCGACTTAGATTCGTTTGCACTTCATTTTACATTCTCACACAATGACTCAGCAGCAAAAGCTGACATTAGCATCAACGCTCAAAGTGCTAATCTTATCGGCATTGATCTTAATGCGATTGCTTCTTCAACACATAATCTATTAAGTGCTGTTGATCAAGGCGATGGTATTGGTAGCGCCTTTCAAACATTGAAATCTCAACTACTACCGCTTCTTGCTAAAGACAAACTCATTGCTGATCCAAGCAAAAGCACGCAATTAAAACAACTTAACATTCAAAGCAATGTTGATAACAACCAACTTAAGACAACAAAGATCGATTGGCAAGCTCCAGAATTTACGGTCACAGGCTATGGGCAAGCGAACTTAAGCACACCCAAGCTAAACTACCCACTTTTGATCCATATCAAAGGCACGCCAAGCTTGACTATCCCATATAATCTAAACTATCAAAACAAGCAATTTACTGCCGCAATTGATCAAGTTCAGCTGCAAAAAAACTTACAACCCATTATTGAAAAGGCGCTCACAAATGCCTTAAATAATAAACTTGGTTCGTTCTTTAGGTAAATGCATGTCCGAAGATCTCTCAAGCTTAAAAGGTATCGGTAAATCGACATTAGCAAAGCTTAATAAGGCCAACATTCACACGCCATGGGATTTGTTACTTCATTTACCCAAAGACTATCAAGATCGACGCACCATTACATCGATTGGGCATACTGTCTCAGGGCAAAAGCAGCAAATATCTGGCGTTATCCGCCAAGTGAATATTAACAGCTTTGGCAAGAAGCATCTTAATTGCTATTTCTCTGATGACAGTGGCATGTGCAAAATGCATTTATTTAAGTTTTACCCCAATCAAACTAAGCTACTGCAAAAGGGTAAAATCATTCGCTGCTTTGGTGAGATTAATCACACTCATCACGGCATTGAGGTCATTCACCCTGAGTGGCAAATTATTAATGATCAAAATGAAGCCTTAAGCGGTGAAATTACTGCGATTTACCCAACGATTGAAGGTGTAAGCTCCACAGTTATCCATAAATTAATAAAGCAGATTAAGTCATCGATTTCTTTTAAAGAACTGCTGCCTACTGAGATCTTGCAAAGCCATGGGTTTTTGGATATTAATAACGCTTTAATGGAAATTCATTTCCCACAAAACAGCGACTTTGAACAGTCCATTAAGCGCGTCACACACGCTCGTTATCGTTTAGCGATTGAGGAAATGCTTGCACATAATCTTAATGCGAAAAAAGTGCGCCTAACCAATCAATCAACACCATTTGCAAAGATAAAAATCGAGCCTAAATTGCTTGATAAGTTCATCAGTCAGTTGCCTTTTGCCCCAACCAAAGCCCAAGAGCGTGTTATTGCTGAGATTTTTGCTGATTTGATCAAACCCAAACCATGCTCACGCCTTGTGCAAGGGGATGTCGGCTCTGGAAAAACTGTTGTTGCCAGCGCTTGCTTAATTCAAGCTGCTGCTAATCACCTACAATCAGTGATGATGGCACCCACAGAGATTTTGGCAGAGCAACATTATCATAATCTAAGCAATTGGCTTAGTGCTTTTGACATTCCTGTTGTTTTTATCGCTCAAAAATTAACGGCAAAAGAACGCAAAAGCGCACTTGAGGTAATACAGACACAACATAATTGCGTTATCGTTGGCACCCATGCAGTGTTTCAGCAAAGCATTGATTATCCTAGGCTTGGATTGGTGATTATTGATGAGCAACATCGTTTTGGCGTTGAACAACGCTTGGCATTAATTGATAAATCAAGAAGCAACAATTGGCAACCTCATCAAATTGTGATGACGGCAACCCCTATTCCACGCACATTGGCGATGACCATATATGGTGATCTTGATCTATCGATCATTGATGAGCTACCACCTAATCGCAAACCAATCACCACCAGTGTGTTAAATCAAACTAAAAAGCAAACATTAATCAATAAACTTGAAGCACATATCAATGCCGATGGACAAGCCTACTGGGTGTGTCCTTTAATTGAATCATCCGAAGTATTAGTCACACTGCAAGATGCTGAATCACTTTTTGAAACCATCAAAGAAATGTTGCCAAGCGCACGCATTGGTCTTATTCACGGCAAGATGAAGGCTCAGGAAAAAACACTCATTATGCAGCAGTTTAAGGCGCATGAGCTAGATATATTGGTCGCAACCACCGTGATTGAGGTTGGTGTTGATGTACCTAATGCCAATATTATGATTATCGATAATGCTGAGCGTTTGGGTTTATCTCAACTGCATCAATTACGTGGTCGTGTTGGACGTGGACACAAGGAAAGTAACTGTATTTTACTTTATCAATCACCTTTGTCGCTCACCGCTAAGAAGCGTTTAGAGCTTATGCGCCAAACTCAAGATGGTTTTATCATTGCTGAGGAAGACCTTAAACTCAGAGGCCCCGGAGATATCTTTGGTAAAAACCAAACCGGTGATATCCAGTTTAAAGTCGCAGATTTAAGTCAACATCAAAATCTATTTGATGAAATTACCACCATTGCAGATGCTCTTATACAACACCATCCACAAACCATTGAGCCAATTATAGAACGCTGGTTAGTAAAGGCCGATGAGTATATCAAAGCGTAATTAACGAAACGCATGCCATATATGATCAGCAAGTTTAGGGCTAATGCCCTTGACCTTTGCAATCTCATCAATTGAGGCACGTGATAACTCTTGCCATCCACCAAAGTGCCTTAAAAGTGCTTGTCGACGTTTACTACCGACCCCTTCAATTGACTCAAGTACGGATTCAGTTTGGCGTTTTGCCAGCTTTTTACGCTGTGCTTTGATGGCAAAGTCATGTGCTGCATCACGAATCTGTCTTAACAACAAAAAGGCTAAGTCATGCTCTGGCAAATGATATATCTCATTATCAAAACCTTGAAAAATATCCTCTTTACCACTGATTCGCTCAACACCTTTGCCAAGACTCAATAATTTAATACTATGCTGCTGATCATAGTGCAGCAATACTTCTTCTGCTTTTTTAATCTGACCCTTGCCACCATCAATAATCATAACATCTGGCAGGTTATTTGCCTCTATCCCTGATTCAATGCGCCTTGTAACTGCTTGTGCAATGGCTGCATAATCATCCCCTCCTGTAACACCCTCAATATTATAACGTCGATGTGCAGATTTTAATGCGCCACTTTGGTCAAAGACAACACATGAAGCCACCGTTGCCTCACCTTGGTGATGACTAATATCAAAGCATTCAATACGTTTAATCTCAGGGATATCAAGCCACTTTGCTAGAGCCTCAAACCGTTTGACAAAATGTTGCTTAGATTGCAAGTTCATCTGTAATTTTTGACGTGCGTTGATTAAAGCAAGCTTCTGCCATTTGGCATTATCAGCTATAGCCTCTTTAATCCATTTAATCTGTCGCTCAGCCTTATGCGCAATACTTATAAGTAGCGACTCTGATACCTTAACTTCCTTAGGCAAAATAACTTCTTCAGGCCAAATTGTTCGTGGTTCTGCCAAATAGTAATGTGATAAAAAAGCCTCTAAAATATCCGTCAACGTACTGCCATTTTGACTAATAAACCAATGTTTATCATCGGAGACTTTTCCTTGTTCAATACTAACCAATGTAATACACACCTTATCGGCTTCTTGTAAAATACCCAACACATGCAAACGTTTATTATTCAACTTATCCAAAAATTGCTGCTGCTGTAGCTTGGTCAGCAGTGCTAATTGATCACGCAACTGTGCGGCAAGCTCAAAGTTTTCTTCATTGGCAGCATCTTGCATTTTTTGTGAGATTTCTTCTAATACAGAGGTAAGCTTACCACTCATAAATTTTGCCAGAAGATCAACTTGTATCTTATAGTCTTCAATACTAATTTTATTCACACAAGGACCACTGCAACGCTTAATCTGATATTGCAAACAAGGGCGTGAGCGATGGTTAAAATAACTATCCTCACATTGCCTAATGGGAAAAAGCTTTTGCAGTAAAATCAACATTTCTTTCATTGATGATAATGAGACAAAGGGTCCAAAAAACTGCCCTGCCTTGCGCGGCTTACCGCGAAAACCAGACAATCTTGGAAACACATGATCACTTAAATGCAAATAAGGATAACTTTTATCATCTTTAAATAGAATATTATATTTAGGTTTATGCTTTTTAATTAGCGCACTTTCTAATAAAAAGGCATCATAATCACTAGGTGTTACCGTGACATCAATAAATGCCACCTGCTCAACTAATGTCTGTGTTTTGATATCTTTAGCTCCTTTTTTAAAGTAACTATTCACACGTTTATTGAGATTTTTGGCTTTGCCAATATATAAAATCGTCTGCGCTTTATCATACATACGATAAACGCCTGGATGTGTTGTTAAATGTTTTAAAAAAGAATCTAGATCAAATGTCTGTGTGACATTTTCAGAGCTATCTGAGTGAAACATAGTTTTTTATGGACAGGAGCAAATTAAAAAATATTATTCTTTGTTACTTTCAAGGTCAATCAATTTATGTCTAATCGCCATATGCGTTAACTCAACATCACTGTCAATATTTAGTTTTTCAAACAAACGGTAGCGATAACTATTAACCGTCTTTGGACTTAAACAAAGCTGATCCGCCACTTCATTAACCTTCTGACCACTTGTGATCATGATTAACACCTGCATTTCCCGTTCTGATAACACATCAAATGGTGAATCATCATCATGCGTTAAATGTTTTAAGGCAAGTTGTTGTGCAACTTCAGGTGACAAATAACGTCTTCCAGCATACACTGTCTTAATCGCTTGAATCATCTCATCAATGCTAACGCCTTTGGTCATATAACCAGAAGCGCCTGCTTGTAATACACGTGTTGGATAAGGCTCTTCACCATAAACAGTCACAATTAAAATTTTAATCTGCGGATAGGTCTTGGCAATGCGTTTTGTCGCCTCCAAACCACCCATACCAGGCATTTTAACATCCATCAAAATGACATCAGGTAACAGTTTAGAGGTTAGCGTAATCGCCTCCTCACCACTGGCTGCTTCACCAACGATCTCAATATTATTGACATCACTGAGCAACTTCTTGATCCCTAGTCTTACCAAATCATGATCATCAACCAAAAGCACTCTTATCATTACCTTGCTCCCATGTTTTAGGTCACCTCTTAAGGAAATACGCCTATCTATTTTGTGCTTTAGCTTAAACGCTTTACGTCAAAAACTTAAAGCCTACATTGATTAACAGGGTGCCTCGGGGCTCATAATAGATTTTGGGACTTCCAAGTCAGCCAAAA
>JAHDDB010000131.1 GCA_020629575.1 Caedibacter sp.
CATCACAAAAATTATAACAGATTTACCCCGTCCAACGGAAATAAGGATTGAGCCCATATGCATACCCCTCACCCATGCAGCTAAAGCTACACGACCTCTCCCGCAAAGGGAGAGGTGCTAGCTGGTGCAATACGCCCCTACATTTAATTGTCGACCAACCTCTCATTAAACTCAAAGAAACTCTCAAGCACGATTTGATGTAACAAATCATCACAAGAATCATTGTAATAATGCGCAAGCTTATCCAATGACTGTTGGTAATATTCTTCAGATCTTGCCAAATTGCTAATTTCAAATTTCTCCATTAACTCTAGATAAACTTGTAAACGGATCAATGCCTCATCTGCCGATGCTGTTGAGAAAAACACCGGTGCTTCGTCGTCATCTGATTCCCCTGCAATAATGGATACACCATATAATGATGATTTATCATCTTGATTGATAATCTGAAAATCAACGGTCAAGTTCCAATCCAAAAGCTCACCTAACTGATCTGCCATATCATCAATCATGCGCATTTTCTCGCGCACTGTTTGGCTTAACTCATAATAATTTTCGATATTTTCACTTATTTCAAACATATACTTTCTCGTTTTACTCGTTCATAGTTAATCAAATCGTTCCACACGTCGATGACAGACATGCAAGTGCGCGTGTTTATTAAAATACTGTTGATGGTAGTCTTCAGCCAACCAAAATGGGTGAAGGTTAGCATCAACTAACTGTGTTGCAATCGTTAAACCTTGCGCTTCAAGATAATCAATCACTTGCTGGCAAGTCGTTTTTTCCATGTCATTTGTATATAAAACAGCACTTAAATATTGCGAGCCAATATCAACACCTTGACCATCTTTCTGTGTCGGATCATGAATTTCAAAAAAAGCTTCACTAAAGTTTCATAACTGACAAGACGTGGATCATACTCAACTTTAACGACTTCCAAATGCTCAGTTTGCCCTGTTTTCACGTCATGATAAGTAGGATTCAGCGTTTTTCCCGCCATATAGCCAACTGCCGTTTTGATAACGCCTTTTTCTTTGGCAAAATAATGCTCGACACCCCAAAAGCACCCTGCCGCAAAATAAGCAACACTGAGCTGATCTGACACTTAAAACTCCTCCAAACATGGTTTTGCCTCAATATTTTGATAGATCATATTAACACTATTGATAAATGTTTCTAGTTCATTATCAACAATATTAATGTGTCCCATCTTACGTCCTACTCTTAAGCTCTTGCCATAACTTTTGGCATAGCTATTAACAGGTAGTTGTTTATTGGGCACATCCTCAGCAATGAGATTAATCATTAATATATGTTGCGCTAATGTTTTGATCTTAGCAACATTCTCACCACTGATCGCGCGCATATGGTTTTCAAATTGGCTGACATTAGCACCATTAATTGACCAATGTCCTGAGTTGTGCACGCGCGGTGCCATTTCATTGGCAAAAAGCTGATTATTTTTAACAAAAAACTCAACAGCAAAAGTGCCGACATAATTAAAGTGCTCAAGCAAACGCTTCACTGCTTCTTGCGCGTCAATACTTAGTTCATTTTTCTCCATCAACACATGCGTTTCACGTAAAATGCCATCACGATGCTCATTTCTAACCAAAGGATAAAAGGCAATATGCCCAAACTGATCGCGTGAGGCAATTTGTGAGACTTCATAATCAAATGGCACAAAGCTCTCTGCAATCAGTGGATGCTCTCCCAAAGCTTCCCACGCTTTTTCTAAACATTCAGGCGTTTTAATAATATATTGCCCCTTGCCATCATAGCCAAAGCGTCTTGTCTTAGTAATAAATGGCAAACTCAATAACTTGACAGCCTTTTGAAGTTCAGCGAAAGAATCTACCACCATATAATCATTAGTATTAATATCAAGTCGTTTAAAATTATCTTTTTCTAACAGCCGATCTTGAGCAACACTTAAGGCCTCAATCGCTGGAAAGACACACGTTTTTTTTGATACTGCTTGCAATAGATCAACTGAGATATTTTCAATCTCATAGGTTACAACATCATAGCTCTGAAGCTTCTCCTGCCAACGATTTATTTCCTCTGGCGTACTTTGTCCATAGCGATCAATGGCTGGCAAAGGATACGTGTCAATAGTTACATTTAAGTCTCGAGCACTTTCAATCATCATCTGTGCCAGCTGCCCATTTCCTAATATCGCGATTTTCATTATTTATTAACATCCTATTCTATTACTGTCATCATTATTCGTAGTGACTCCACATTCTGATCACTTTAATTATTTTTTGCTCTTCTAACACCTCATAGATCAATCGATGTTGTATATTAATTCGTCTAGAGTAAGTACCCGCCAGATCACCTATTAGTTTTTCATAGCTTGGTGGTTTTTGATAAGGAGATTCTTTAATGATATCAAGCAAGGTTTGAACCTTTATATGTAGGTTTGACAGCTTGATTTTCTTAGCATCTTTAAGTGCCTGCTTAGTATAAAAGAGTTGATACATTACCATGCCAATTTATCTGAGCAATCAGCTATATCTGTCGCTAATCCCTTTTGAATACTTTCACGCATTCCTTTTATTGACAGTAAATAAAGTGTTTCATTAATTGCGCTCCAATCTTCTTCTGAAATTAAAACGGCATTATTTCTCTTACCATTTATTTGGACTGGCTGATGGTCAACATTTACTTGATCAATCAAGTGATAAATATCTTTTCTAGCTTGTGTTGCATTAAGTGATTTCATCTTTAACCTCACTAATTAATAAAACCTATGCCAAAGTTTAGCGTACATTATTTCGTACGTCAATTTACAGATATTTGCTTCTCAAGCCAATTATTATCCTAGTTTCTTTGCAACAACGTAATGACCTAATCACCTCTCCCCTTGCGGGAGAGGTCGCATTGTCTAGCAATGCGGGTGAGGGGGATATCTCACTGCTGTAACGCTTGATAAATCTCTGCCAATACATTTTCCGTCTCTTTTAGTATGTCATGATTCCAGAGGCGCAAGACTCGATACCCTTGTTCATTAAGATACATTGATCTTGATGCATCATATTTCTGCTTGTCAATTTCATTGTGCTGGGCGCCATCACATTCAATAATCAGTCTTTTTTCAAAACAAACAAAATCAACGATATAAGATCCAATAATCACTTGACGCCTGAACTTATATCCTGACAATTGCCGATTTCTAAGATGATACCATAACGTAGCCTCAGCATCAGTTTGTGAAGTTTTTAAGTGTTTTTGGAAAGCTTTAATATTCACCCCCTCACCCGCCAAGCAAAGCTTGCCGACCTCTCCCGCGAGGGGAGAGGTGACCCTCGGTAAGTAACCAAATATAATTTAATCATTACAGCACCAACCATTAGTACACATCATTTCTTACGTCAATTTACAGATATTTACTTAATTCTCAAGCCAGTTATTATCCTACTTCCTTTGCAACAAAGTAATAACCTAATCACCTCTCCCCTTGCGGGAGAGGTCGCATTGTGTAGCAATGCGGGTGAGGGGGAGTATCTCACTGATTAGTTTACTTGTAGCTCATCTTCAGTTATCACTTTAATACCAAGCGCTTGTGCCTTAGCTAATTTGGAACCGGCCTTTTCCCCTGCAATGAGAATATCAGTTTTACTTGATACACTGCCACTACACTTAGCACCCAATGCTTCAAGCTTCTCTTTAAGCTCATCGCGCGTAAACTCAGTAAAGCTGCCAGTAATTACAACGGTTTTACCAAAAAAAGGATTACCAACGACAGTTTCTGTCACTTCAGATGCAACTTTCTTGGGCTCAATAATCGTAATACCCGCAGCAATCAGCATATCAACAAGTTCGATATTTAAAGGATCCTGCCAAAAAGCTTTGACATGATTTGCCATCACCTCACCGATATCGTAAATCGATATCATCTCTTCAAGGGTGGCATTTTTAATCGCCTCTAGTGACCCAAAGTGATTAGCAAGTGCTTTGGCACTCACCTCACCAATATCCTTAATACCTAAAGCATAGATAAAACGATGCAATAGCACGGTTTTGCTCTTTTCCAAAGCATCTAATACATTTAATGATGACTTACGCCCCATACGTTCCAATTGACTTAAAACAGGTAAACTTAATGCATATAAATCAGCTGGTGTTTTTATTAGCTCTTTATCAACTAACTGTTCAACGATTTTATCGCCCATGCCATCAATATCCATCGCCTTGCGCGAAGCAAAATGCTTAATGCGCTCTTTGCGTTGTGCTCGGCAATGCCATCCGCCTGTACAACGAGCAATTGCCTGATCGTTAATATACTCGATACTTGATTGGCACATAGGACACACTTTGGGCATCACGATCTCTTGTGTTGTATTAGCATTGCGATATTCAGGCAATGAACGCACCACTTCAGGGATAACATCTCCGGCGCGGCGCACAATCACGCGATCATGCACTTTGATATCTTTACGCTTGATTTCATCGATATTATGTAATGTTGCATTTGAAACAATCACACCACCTACGGCAACTGGCTTAAGTCTTGCCACAGGGGTTACCGCTCCTGTGCGCCCGACTTGAAAATCAACCGTTAAAATTTCTGACTCGACTTCTTCAGCGGGAAATTTATGCGCCAATGCCCAACGTGGTGCTTTGGCAATAAAGCCTGCTTTAGTTTGCAAATCCAAACGATTTAATTTATAGACCAAACCATCGATATCATAAGGCAAATCAGCACGCTTATGACTCATGCGTTGGTAATAATCAAGTAAGCCCTCTTCTCCTTCAACCACTTCAACCTCATCGGTTAATTGAAAACCCCAGAGCTTTAATTGTTGCATTAACTCATATTGGGTTTGTGGTAAGTCAAAGCCACTATATGCACCAACGCCATAGGCATACATCTTTAATTTACGCTTGGCAGCAATGCGCGAGTCAAGTTGCCTTACACTGCCCGCTGCTGCATTTCTAGGATTGGCAAAGACTTTTTCATCATGGGCCTCAGCAGTTTGGTTAAGTGCTAGAAAATCCTGCTTATTAATAACAATTTCACCACGCACTTCAATCTCTTTAGGCAAATCATCACCTTTCAATTGCAAAGGCACATTACGAATCGTTTTGACATTCTCAGTTACTTTTTCACCCTCGACACCATCGCCACGGGTTACCGCATAATCTAAAGCACCATTTTTGTAATGAATGCTAATGGCTAATCCATCTAACTTTGGTTCACATTCAAAACTTAGCTCATGCGTTTGTGTAAGCTCTGTTAGCCGCTTATAAAACCCCGCAATATCCTCATTATCAAAACCATTGGATAGCGATAACATTGGCACCTTATGGGCAATGACTTCAAAGGCTGTTAACGGCTTGCTTCCTATACGTTTCGTTGGTGATAATGAAGTATCTAAAAGATCCTGATATTGCGTCTCTAGCTCAACAAGCGCTTGATACGACTTATCATATACTTGATCACTTACCAAAGGCGCATCTAAAGTATGATAGGCATAATTATAACGATTAATTTCCTCACAAAGATTTTGATAATATTCTTGAATTTCAATATGGTTGTTATTTTTTTTAAAAGATAAATCAGACATGTCAAAAAGGACTTATATAGCATGCGTCCATCATACTAAAAGGGAGATAAGATGAAAAGCAAAAGCCCATCACCTCACATAGCTAATGATACTTTCGTTTAATAAAATTCATAGCACATCGTCTTAAGCCTTTGTTATCATGTTGCGACATTATTGATAGAAAAATGTTTGAAGGAATCAAAATGACAATATTAGGTACTGCTTTAACTAAATTACAAACCAAGATCATGCTTTTAGGTGCTGGTGAGCTTGGCAAGGAATTCGCCATTAGCGCACAGCGCCTTGGCATTTATATTATCGCTGTTGATCGCTATAAAAATGCACCCGCCATGCACATTGCTCATGAGGCACATGTGATTAATATGCAAGATGCCAAAGCGCTACATGCTTTGATCCAAAAGAAATCACCTGATTATATCGTGCCCGAGATTGAAGCCATTGCTACGGATGAACTTATCAATCT
>JAHDDB010000132.1 GCA_020629575.1 Caedibacter sp.
AATTTAGCGTACCTGCAACATTATTATCATAATACTCCAGTGGTTTAAAAACACTCTCACCTACGGCTTTTAATGCCGCAAAATGGATCACCATCTTGATATCGTATTGACTGAAAATCTGCTGCAATACGACGTCATCACGTATATCACCTTTAACGAATATGGGCTTTTTAGCGGTGATTTTTTCAATGCGCTCAATGATATTGTCACTACTGTTATAAAGATTATCCAAAACAACAACATCTAAGCCTGCTGTTAAAAACTCAACCACCGTATGCGAGCCGATAAACCCAGTGCCGCCAGTTATTAAAATCATTTTTGCCTTATTGATATCACTTTATCTTTTGATGCCGCTAATCTAACAAATTAGAAAAATAACGCCAATAAAAATAGCCGACAAAAACACTGATTTTCTAACGTATTCGTGTAAAATACACTAAGTTTTTAGTATTGAGTTAATTAACTTAGATTTTTAGTTAGTTACTGAAGTTTCACATTTTAGAAAAAACTATGATTTTATAAACACCCTGTCAGCCTTTGGCTACCACCCTTCTTGCAAAGAGGGCTGGCTAAGCTTGCAACACAGAGTGTTGAAATAGAAAAAATGCGTGACTCCAGTTAGTTATATATGATTTGTAGAGGGTGAATTTTGATTTTATTACGTTATCTTAATCGCGAGCTTGTGAATATGACGATGGCGATTATTCTTATCCTACTGTTGATTGTCATCAGCAACATGTTTGTGCGTTACCTATCAATCGTCTCTGGCGGTAATATCGAAGCTGATGCTGTTTTTAAAATGATCTCAGTCATGTTGCCCAAATATATCGCCTATTTACTGCCAATCGCCTTTTTCTTTGCTATTTTGATTGTTTACGGCAAAATGTTTGCTAATAACGAACTAACGGTCACCTTTGCCTGTGGCACAAGCTGGTTTCGCTTATTAAAATTCATCATGATCCCTGCATTAAGCCTCTTTGCGATAGAGCTTATTTTAACCTTATTGGTTTTACCGAAAATGGATCAGAATTACTTTCTAGTACAAAAGACGACAACCAAAAGCTCGCTTTTAAGCTTTATTCAACCTGGGAAAATCACACCCTTTAGTGATGGAAAGCAGGTTGTTTATACCAAGTCAACCGATCCTGACGGTACTTTGCATGATATTTTTATTTATCAGCAAAAACCCAACAATGGCAGCACGATTATCACAGCCCCTACCGGATACGCCGAAACAAGACCGGATGGTAATCAATATTTAGTGCTTAAAAACGGCTATTTCTATGATGCAAAGCCAGGTGTTGCTGAAGTGCAAAAAGGTCATTTCACTGAAGCGACGCAATTTATCCCAACCAAGGTTAGTGTCGGCTACAACAACTCGATCGAATCTGTTCCTACTTCAGAGCTAATCAATAGCAATGAACCACGTTATCAGGCTGAGCTGCAATGGCGATTAAGCTTTCCTTTGGCAATACTCGTCTCTTCACTCATCGCACTTGCACTATGTAAAATGCGTCCACGCCAAAGCCGCTATAGCAAAATCATTCCAGCCCTTATTGTGTTTATTCTTTATTTTAACCTCCTATCTTTATCGAAATCATGGCTTAATGATGGCAATATCCCAAGTTGGCTTGGACTTTGGTGGGTACATATTGTCTTTGCCGGTATTATGCTTTTAATACTTAAACAATATAATGGTCGTATCTTTGAAGAGAAAACCAAAGAGGTCAACGCATGAAACGCTTAACCTTATATGTCGCCTCAACCGTTTTATACACGTCTTTTATTATGATTCTGGCATTAACTGCCATTTTCTTTTTATTCACCTATATTGCCCAAGCCGGTGACATTGGCAAAGGCAACTTCACCGCATTAGCTGCCTTTTTGTACGTTCTTTATGAGGTGCCTGCGAACATTTACCTGATCATGCCGGTGTGCGCTTTATTGGGAGGCCTTATGGGGCTTGGGCTTTTAGCCAACAATAGTGAATTGATCGTCATGCGCGCTTCAGGTCAATCGATAACTCAAATTGCTAAAGGCGTACTTTTAGCTGCTTTTGGCTTGGCGTTTTTAACATTTTTAACTGGCGCCTACATTGCCCCGTACTTCCAAAAGAAGGCAACGATTAACAAAACGCTTGCCACCGGTGGCAATGAAGCATTGGTATTATATGATACGCAAACCCTATGGATTCGGGAGGGCAACGCCTTTATCCATGTTGGCAAAAACGATGCTAATGGCAAGCTTAAAGACATCACCAAATATACCATCGACAATAATCAGCTCACGGCAATTGATCATGCTGATAATGCATTATTTACCAATAAGCAATGGCAAGTTAATGATGTCTCAAGCACGCAAATTGGCAAAGATAGCAGCATTGTTTACCATGATAAACAGCAGTACTGGAACAACCTATTGCCACCCTTTTTACTCAAGATCATTACCTCTAACACTGATTATCTTAATTTAAGCGAGCTGATTGACTACATCAAGGTTAACAAAGAAGGTCAGCAAAGTGCCAATCGCATTTGGCTTAAGTTTTGGCAGACTTTCTTTCAACCGCTCTCGCTGATTATTTTAATGTTGATTGCAGTGCCCTTCTCTTTAGGATCGATGCGCTCATCAGCCTTGGGCTATAAGTTTATCATTGGCATGCTCTTTGGCTTTAGCTTCTATATTATTAATCAAACCTTTGGTCCCTTTAGTCTTGTCTATAATCTCTCAGGATTCTGGGGTGCGGCTATTCCAAGTTTTATCTTTTTGATTATTTTGGGCTTCCTATTTTGGAAAATGCGAGAATAAGACAATGCGCCCTCTTTCTAAAACACACACTAGTAAAGCATCATTAAGCAAAGTACGCATTATTGCTGGTAAATACAAATCACGTCAAATTGAATTTAGTGGCGAAAACAACTCTAATCTGCGCCCAACTTCAGATCGCTTACGTGAGACGCTATTTAATTGGCTTATGCCTTATATTGTTGACGCAAATTGTCTTGATGCTTTCGCAGGCAGTGGCACGCTAGGTTTTGAAGCCCTTTCACGCTTGGCAAAATCTTGTGATTTCTTCGAGCTTGACGCCCAGGCAACAAAGCATTTAAACAATAATAAAAACAAACTTGCTATCGACAATGTCGCTATCTATCAAAAAGATGTTTTAGCTCATCTTAAAACTTGCGATAACTATAATGTCATTTTCCTTGACCCGCCGTTTAGTAGTGATTTATTGGAGCAGTCACTCTCTAGCATCCTTAAAAATGTCAATATTGATAAGGATTGCGTTATTTATGCTGAATACGCAAGTAATAATCCACCGCCATCACTGTCACATTTCACTATGCTCAAACAAACTAAGCAAGGTGCAGTTTCTGCATGCTTGTTACAAAAATCATGATTTGTGCTACAATGCCCAACTTATCAGATGAATGAAATAATTTAATACTCCAATGATTGTATCCATTGACGCCATCGATGCGCTTTTACCACAAACCCAATGCACTAAATGCGGTTATCAAGATTGCTATGATTATGCCAAAGCCATCACCAATGGTGAGAAGCACAATCGCTGTCCACCGGGTGGTCAACAAGGTGCAGATGCATTGGCAAAATTATTACAAAGAGAAAAGCTAAGGCTTGATAAAAGCTGTGGTACGCATGCGCCAAAGAAAGTTGCATGGATTGATGAGGATCTATGTATTGGCTGCACTAAATGCATTTTAGCTTGCCCTGTCGATGCCATTATGGGTGCTAAAAAATTGATGCATACGGTGATTAATGAAGAATGCACGGGATGTGATCTGTGTGTTGAACCGTGCCCTATGGATTGCATTGAAATGCATGAACTCCCTTTAGAGGAACAACCTCATGCATTAACTGATGTCCAATATGAAACACAAAAAGCACACTATCGTAGCAAGCATAATAAACGTGCGATACGTCTTAAACAACTAAAAGAAAGTGAGACCAAAAAACATCAACAAAATATTCGTTTAAGCAATATGAATATTGATAAGAAAGCTTATATTGAACAAGCTTTAGCAAACTTTAAAGCCAAGAAAAAAATGGATTAATTGACACTCATGAACAAAGCAAAGCGTCAAAAAATTTTTGAGATCTGGCAGAACAATAACCCTAATCCAACAACTGAGCTAAATTACAGCTCAGACTTTGAGCTTCTGATTGCTGTGATCTTATCAGCGCAAGCCACGGATGTTAGTGTTAATAAAGCCACTGATAAGCTTTATCCGATTGCTAATACCCCTGAAGCTATATTTGCACTGGGTGAAGCACATCTTATGGAATATATTCAATCGATTGGTTTATATAAAACAAAAGCTAAGAACGTTATTAAAACCTGTCAGCTGTTGATTGAAAAACATAATAGCCTTGTGCCACGTGATCGCAAATCGTTGGAAGCATTACCTGGTGTTGGACGCAAAACAGCAAATGTTGTGTTAAACACGGCTTTTGGTGAGCTGACTATGGCAGTTGATACGCATATTTTTCGCATTGCCAATCGCATCAATTTAGCCCCTGGCAAAAATGTCGATGAAGTGGAGATGCATTTACTTAAAGTCATTCCCAAACAGTTTTTAAAAGACGCCCACCATTGGCTTATTTTACATGGTCGCTATATCTGCACTGCGAAAAAGCCAAAATGTGGCACATGCCCCATTTATGATTTATGTGAATTCAAACAAAAAGAAGCCTATTTATGATTTTTAGCTCCGATCGCTTAGAACTGAGAAAGCTATACTTTGACAGTTGGCATAAGTATTTAACTAAGCAGCCATTAACTGATCTTGAAACACAAATCACGCGCATTATCGAGCATCACCCTGAGTATCATCATTATCTGTCAAACTTGGATAATCTAGACAAAGATTTCCCACCTGAAATTGGTGAAACCAATCCCTTTCTACATATGGGGCTACACATGGGCTTAATTGAGCAAGTTGTTACTAATCGCCCCCATGGTATCAATCAAATTTACCAACAGCTTTGCCAGCAACAGCGTGATGAGCATAAGGCACAGCACATGATGATGGATCACTTAGCAGAATCCATCTGGAGCGCACAAAAGCATCATATGCCACCTGATGAGTCAAACTATCTCGCACAATTACAATTATTAATTTCCGGCTAACATTAAATACTTACCCACAAGTGTCCACCGTACCCTGAGCGTAAGTCAAAGCGACGCACTGAGCATCAGTCGAAGTGGGTACACTTTGGAAAATCACACGCTCATAGCGGCTTTGACTTATGCTTAGCCAACGCTTACATAGTCAAAGTGGACAGAAATATGGTCATAGCCTAATTTCTCGATAAAAAATATGGGTCTTTAATGTAAGCTTAACAGTCCAAATGCTAACAACACTAAAACAAACACCGGCAAGCTTGAGAACAAACTATCCATACGATCTAAAACACCACCATGTCCTGGCAAGATCTTACCACTGTCTTTAACACCGCATTCGCGTTTGATCATACTTTCAAAAAGATCACCCAATAGTGCGATTAGCACAATCACAAAAGATAGGATAATTAAAATGGTTTGCTCATAGCGACTATGACTGATAATAAGTGCACAAACAACACCCGGAAGCCCACCAAATATCACACCTCCCACTAAACCCTCTATCGTTTTCTTAGGGCTAATCACAGACGCCAATTTCTTCTTGCCATATTGGCGCCCTACAAAATAGGCACCACTATCAGCAAGTGTCACTACCAACATCATTAGTAATAGAAATGATGGTTTTTGTTCATGCAGCAACGAGATTGACACCCATAGCGGTACAATCACAAAAAAACCGATGAGATAGCGCAAGCAATTAGATAACGCATTAAACTTGATCTTTGGATAGCGTAGAATTAAGTAAAACGCAAAAACCCAGAAAACACAGGATAATACCAACACAGGCAACCTAAAAAATTGCGACAGATAAATTAAAACAAGCGTCACGACCACATAAAGGATACGTTTAGGC
>JAHDDB010000133.1 GCA_020629575.1 Caedibacter sp.
AATTAAATGAATAGAAAAGATCCCTATAAACCTATGCTTGCAAAGAGGGGAATTAAAATCACCGTCGCCCCATTCCCCTTTTTGCAAGAGGGGTGGCAGCCGTAGGCTGACGGGGTGTTTATAAAATCATAGCTTTTTCTAAAGTGCGTAACGCCAGTCACTAAGTAATAATTCAAAAATAAGTTGAGTTTTAATTATTCCCCTCACCCGTGCAGCTTAAGCTGCACGACCTCTCCCGCAAGAGGAGAGGTAATAGCTGACGCAAATTATTCTTGATTTATTACTCAGTTTGCTATGGATGGCAATAAATTCGCTTTATCTAATGCATAAGAAATTAAACTGCTGTTAAACTTGCAATAGGTGAGTAAACCTCTACAATCGAGCAATAAAATTTCATTCACACATTGGGAGTGTCCACACATGGATATGACACAATTGTTTGTCGATTTATCACGTACTCAATTTGCGTTTACGGCTATTTTTCACTTTGTTTTTGTACCATTGACACTTGGGCTGTCATGGATGCTTTTTATTATGGAAGCTGCTTATGTCAAAACGGGTAAGCAAGTATACAAAGATATGACTAAATTTTGGGGCAAACTTTTTGCGATTAACTTCGCAATGGGTGTTGTTACTGGGATTACTATGGAGTTTGAGTTTGGCTTAAACTGGGCATATTTTTCGCGCTTTATTGGGGAGAGCTTTGGTACAGTATTAGCCATTGAGGGTTTGACAGCCTTTATGACGGAAGCCACGCTTTTTGGTTTGTTTTTCTTTACGTGGAATAAGGTCAGTAAAAAAACACATCTATTGATTACCTTTTTCTTGGCATTGGGTACTAATTTGTCGATTGTTAATATCTTAGTCGCAAACAGTTGGATGCAGCACCCTGTAGCAACATTCCTAAACCCTGAAACAATGCAGATGCAATTAACAAGCTTTGTGCAGATCTATATGCAGGAGCTAGCACAAATTCGTATTGGGCATGTTGCTTTTGCGGGTTATTTAGTGTCAGCAGCATTTGTTGTAGGGATTAGCGCATGGTATTTATTACGTAAGAGAAATACTGGATTTGCGATGCGTTCACTTGCTGTGGGTCTTGGCTTTGGTTTATGCTCTTCGATCTTTATTTTCTTTTTGGGTGATGCTAATGGTCTTGCTGTTGATAAGTATGAACCCGCTAAAATGGCTGCTATTGAAGGGCAGTGGGAGACACAAAAAGCACCTGCTGCTTGGTCAGCTGTTTCTTTTCCATCACAAGAGCATGAGAAAAATTATTTTGAGATTCAAATTCCATGGATGTTGAGCTTAATTGCGGGGCACAGCTTGTCTGCAACAGTGGAAGGATTGAAGCCTATTATGCGCGAAAATAAAGAGCGCATTTATGATGGCTTAGTCGCATTAAAAGCATTGGAGCAGATCAGAAATGGCAAAGGGACAGCTCATGATTTTGATATTTTTGATCCGAAAAACCCAGAGACCAAAAAGTATCGTGACAATATTGGCTATGCCTTTATATTGCAGGCGCATGCCAAAGATCCACACAATGCAAGTGCGGCAGAGGTTGCTAAGGCTGTTAAGGATACTATTCCAGAAGTGTGGCCAGTATATTGGAGCTTCAGAGTGATGCTTGCCTGTTGGGCCATTGTGTTTTTTGTTATGGTTTTTGGTGCAGTACATGTATTGCGTCGTACATTGCTTAAATATCGCTGGTTCTTATGGTTAGCAGTTTTTGCGATTCCATTACCTTATATTGCGGCTGAAGCAGGTTGGATTATTGCTGAAATGGGGCGTCAACCATGGGTGGTGCACGGTATATTGCCAACAAGCATGGGGGCGTCAACCTTGGCATCATGGAATATTGTGGTCAGCCTTGCCTTTTTTGCATTGCTATATGTTGGGCTGTTTGTTGTGGAGTTAATTGTTATGTTCAAGGTTGCACGCAAAGGGCCAAAATCATTAGGTAATGGCAATTATGATTATAAGGAGCATCAATAATGTTATTTGATTATATGACCTTACAAATTATCTGGTGGGCAATTATTCTTTTGGTCCTTATTCTTTATGCGACAACTGCAGGATGTGACTTTGGCGTGACGATCATGATGCCGTTTATGTCTAAACATAAAGGCTTTAAAGAAAATGATGTTGAGAGACGCTTAGCGCTAAATACCATTGCCCCTACGTGGGATGGTAATCAAACGTGGATTGTTATCGGTGGTGGTGCCTTATTTGGGATTTGGCCAGCTGTTTATGGCACGATTTTCTCAGGGTTATATCCGGCATTACTATTAGTGCTATTTACCTTTTTCCTGCGTCCTCCTGGATTTGATTATCGTAGTAAACTTGATGGCGATGGTTGGCGTAAATTCTGGGATTGGGGGCTTTTTATTAGTAGCTTTATTCCCGTGCTAATCTTTGGCTTGGTGCTTGGCGCGCTATTCCATGGGTTACCGTTTTATCATGATGACTTCTTATTAAGATCGGTATATGCCGGTAATGCCTTTGCTAGTGTGTTATCACCTTTTGCTATTTTGTGCGCATTGTTAGCATTAAGCATGGTATTGATGCATGCATGTTTGCACTTAAATCGGCGTTTGTCAGGTGAGTTAGGCTTGCGTTTTCGTCGTTTATCTAATCTGTTTATCATCATTAATTTACTTCTTATTACCATTGGCTTGATTATGTTGGCATATGTTATCCCTGGGATGATTATCACCGGGACGCCAGCAAGCCTTGCGTTTAACACACAGGTGGATGTGGTGACAGGTGGATGGCTGCATAATTACGCGTCACATCCATGGATGTGGATCGCACCCATTTTATGTTATGTGATGCTATTACTTGCTGCCATTACCAAAGAGAAAAATGAAGCGCTTGCTTACTGGTGTTCCGCTTTCGCAATTGCTGCAATTATGTGTGCGGCAGCATTTGCCTTGTTCCCGTTTATAGTGCCTTCCAACTGGGTTGGGAGTAATGGCTTTGGTAGCCAGAGTTTGACGATTTGGAATGTATCAGCCTCTGAATATAGCCTGATGGGTATGCTATATATTACGTTTGCATTTATGGTATTGATTGTTGCTTATAAACTTTGGGGCTTTCGTGCTGCATGGCGCGGTAAGTCTAAACTTGATAAAGATGACTTAGAGCAAAATAGTCATACATTCTACTAATTGGGTTAATAGAGGAATTTAATATGTGGTATATCACCATTATGATTATGTTAGCGATTTCAATGTATGTTGCTTATCGCTTTACACTGTACGTTGATGAAAAAATTGAAAAAGGGAAGTACAAAGAAATCAGTGATGATCCAAATCATGTGGCTAATAAAGGGGATCACCCTGAATAAAAACGGATAAAAAATAAAATATCTAAGGATTAGATTAGGCTTTGATAATGCCTTGCGTTCTTTCTTGATGCTCTTGAATTTCTTTGGCCTGTACCGATAAGGTCGCTGTTGGACGTGCCAGTAAACGCTGCACACCAATTGGCTCACCAGTCAACTCACAATAACCGTATTCACCGTTTTCAATATGCTTTAGTGATTCATTGACTTTGCGTAATAACTTACTCTGGCGATCGACAGTACGCAAATAAAGTTGCTGCATCTCCTGTGAGGTAGCAACATCATTTAAATCGGTGTTACGTTCAGACTCAGCCAAGCTTTTCTTCGCGCTATCAATTGCTTCACTTAACTCTTGTTTTTGCTGAAGTAATAGTTCCTTGAAAAAAGCCAACTGCTCTTCATTCATATATGCATCTTCAGGCATATTTAGTAGTTCTTTTTCTGTCAGCATAGCGGCCTCCATTAACGAGTTAGTTTTTTATTAGGGCGTTTTTATATCATAAAAAATAATCGATCACTAATAAATTTACTGCATATAAGTAAAAAAAGTAAAACTTAGTCATTAAGTCAAGAAAAGTGCTGAAAAAAGCGCAGGAATTTTATGGGATCTTTGATTGGAAGATGATAAGCAATAAAGAGGTTTCAAAGGTTATGAGTTATGGATTTTACCGCCCAAAAGCATCACAAACTTCTTCAACACTGAACACCGTAACATGATTTACGATCGGTATATATTGCGATCAATTTGCTTTTCACTATTAGCAACAACCGCAGTAACAGAGATATCACCTGTGACATTCACAGTTGTTCTGACCATATCAAGAATGCGATCAATACCGATAATAAGTGCAATACCCTCAACCGGTAAGCCGACTTGAGTTAATACCAGCGTTAACGTAATTAAACCAATACCAGGGACACCCGCAGTACCAATTGAGCTTAAGGTGGCGGTGAGTATGACCATAAGATACGCGCCTAAACTTAAGTCAATGTTGTATATATGTGCGATAAACACGGTAGCCACACCTTGCATAATGGCAGTACCATCCATATTGATCGTAGCACCTAAAGGAATCGTGAAGCTTGCGACTTTATTATTAATGCCAATTTCTTTCTCAGCGGTTTCTAATGTCACTGGCAAAGTCGCGTTACTACTTGCTGTAGAGAAGGCAAATAATTGCACGCGCAGCACTTTCTTAAAGAAGGTAATCGGGTTGAGACGTGCTAATATGCCTACAAGAATACCATTGGTAACAAAAAGGTGGATAAACAGCACAATGAGTACGGTAAAGAAGTAACCCAATACATAAACAAATTTATCAAGATCAGTTGTGATGACAAGCTTAGCAATCAGAGCAAATACACCATAGGGCGTAAGTGCAATAATGATGCTTACAAGTGACATGATCACCTCATTAATATCATCAAACCAATATTTGATCCGTGTACCGGCTTCTTTAGCAAAGTTAATGGCAATACCAAACAACAGTGCAAAGACGATGATTTGTAACAAACGCCCTTCTGCTAGTGAGTTAATGGGGTTGGCTGTAAATAAGCTTAGAATTGTTTCCAAGAAGCTTTGCGCAGGTGCTGCATGAAAGCTCAAATTTTCCGTTGAAATATTCGCACCTTTACCAACTTGAAACAATATTGACACAACAATTGCCAGTGTGATGGCAATGGCAGTAGTGCAAACATATAAGATAATCGTTTTGCCACCAATACGTCCTAAGGTTTTAGGGTCAGCAACGTTGCTTGCACCACAAACAATAGATACAAAGACTAATGGGACAACGAGCATCTTCATCAAAGTCAGAAATATTTGCCCTATAAGATGCAGTACCCCGCCGGTGATATAGGTGTTAACCCAATAGCTATCAGCAAAGGGGTGAAAAATAAGCCCAACGATAATACCTAACGCCATACCAATTAAGATGTTGCGAGTGAGTTTCTTGTTTGTCATGAGATCTCCCTTCTATTTTTATACCTTTCTTATAGCACTATATACCGTTCATAAAGCATTTTACAGTATTTCTGTCATTGAATTTTTCAACATTAAACACGGAAAAATGATGCACGAGCGGCATAGTATAAAAGTGGATTAATTCAAGCGCAGAACTACTGCAATGGTTTACGCAACCAGATCCATAAAAAGGGAATAAGAATAATGATAATATCAGCAATAACGATGGTCGTAACATAAGCATAAATATTTTGTATATGTGAAAAAGCCGGCGGAAAAATCCCTAAGAAAATGCCACTTAAGCAAGCAAGGATACCAAAAATACAAATGGTATTTAAAAGCAGGTTGTTGTTGGCGCCAACATGAAAAATTCGCTCAATATGCGGTTCTTTATAACGTAAACGCATGGCTGCAGCAAAGACCAGAATCCACATGAAAACTGTAAACTGTGATGTTAATGCGATCAATAATGCAAAGGCAGATTGAATTGTCGGCATAAACAAAAATACAAAGGATAGCAGACTACCAATAATACCTTGTGAGAGTAATCAACTTATCTGAGGTTTATGTAATCAAGCTATATGAGGTTTG
>JAHDDB010000134.1 GCA_020629575.1 Caedibacter sp.
TAACTTTCTAGGCATTGAATTTTTAAAGCCCCATGTGTTGTTAAGCATTAAATAACTGGAATTACGGACTTTAGAAAAAACTATAATTTTATTAAACACCCCGTCAGCCTACGGCTGCCACCCCTCTTGCAAAGAGGGGAATTAGGCAATGATGGTTTTATATTCCCCTCTTTGCAAGAGGGGTGCTTAAGCTTGCGAGGCGGGGTGTTGAAATAGAAAAAGTTCGTAACTCGAGTAGATAATGGAATATTGATCATGCGCTGATGTTCAGCAGGGTGTTAAAGATAATATAAAAAGCTATAAATGAATGATCTAGGCTTAATGATTAATTTTGTGTTTTTTCTCAAGTCCGTGATTGTTGAGATAATTTATTGTGTTGAAGAAATGAGGATAAAGGATATATGAAAGCAGAGAAGTTTACCCATAAGTTGCAAGAGGCGCTTACTGAAGCGCAGAGTTTAGCCATTAGCAAGAGTCATACGATGCTAGAGCCGATTCATGTGCTAAAAGCATTGTTGGATCAAGAAGGTGGCATGATTGCATCTATTATCACCCAGGCTGAGGGTGATTTATCAAATCTCAATAGTGAGTTAAGTAATGCCTTGAATGCGCTAGCTACAAGTAGTGCCGCTAGTCAAATCAGTGCGTCAAATAACTTAATTAAAATACTGCAGCAGATGGAAAAGCTTGCTACTGAAAAGCAGGATGAATTTATTTCAAGTGATTTATTCTTAATTGCTGGATTTGCCGATGGTGCGATCAGCAAGATCTTTAAAGAGGCTGGCTTATCAAAAGAAAATCTAACATTAGCAGTGGATAAAGTCAGAGGTGGTGCACGCGTTGAGAGTCAGAATGCTGAAGATATGCAAGGTGCGCTAAAGAAATATACCATTGATCTCACGGAAAGAGCGCGACAAGGAAAAATTGATCCGGTAATTGGGCGCGATGATGAGATCAGACGTACGATTCAAGTATTGCAACGTCGCACTAAAAATAATCCCGTGTTAATTGGTCGCCCAGGGGTTGGTAAAACCGCAATTGTTGAAGGTTTAGCGCAACGCATTGTTAACAACGAGGTGCCTGAGGGAATTCGCAATAAGCGTATTTTATCTTTGGATTTGGGCGCATTATTGGCAGGTGCTAAATTCCGTGGTGATTTTGAGGAGCGCTTAAAATCAGTGCTTAAAGAGTTGTCCAAACAAGAAGGAAGTGTGATTTTATTTATTGATGAATTACACACCATGGTTGGCGCAGGTAAAGCTGAAGGTTCGATGGATGCAGGTAATATGTTGAAACCCGCCTTGGCGCGTGGTGAGCTACGATGTGTGGGTGCAACGACATTAGATGAATATCGCGAGAATGTTGAAAAAGACCCCGCATTAGAGCGTAGATTCCAAAAAGTATTAGTTGATGAGCCAACAGTTGAAGATACCATTGCGATTTTGCGCGGATTAAAGGAGCGCTATGAAGTGCACCACGGTGTTGATATTACGGATCCGGCAATTGTTGCGGCAGCCACATTATCACATCGCTATATTACCGATAGACAACTGCCTGATAAAGCCATTGATTTAATGGATGAAGCAGCAAGTCAAATCCGCATGGAGATTGACTCGCGTCCTGAAGAAATGGAGAAATTATATCGCCGGATTATTCAGCTAAAAATGCAGCGTGAGCAATTGAAAAAAGAAAAAGATGATGCCACCAAAAAACGCTTGGATGTTTTAGAAGATGAAATCAAAGCTTTAGAAAAAGAGTATTCAGGCTTTGAAGAAATTTGGAAAGCAGAAAAAGCACAAATGCAAGGTTCACAAAAACTAAAAGAGCAATTAGATCAAGCTAAAATTGATCTTGATGCTGCTAAGCGAACCGGTGATTTATCAAAAATGGCAGAATTGCAATATGGACTTATTCCGCAGTTAGAAGAGCAGATTAAGGCGCTTGCCAGTGCTGATCCGATTAAAACCAAATTAGTACGCACTCAAGTGACTGAGAATGAAATTGCTGAAGTAGTATCTAAATCAACAGGTATTCCCGTCAATAAGATGATGGAAGGTGAGCGTGAGAAGCTATTGCATATGGAGGACTTCTTAGGCAAACGTGTGATTGGTCAAAAAGAAGCGATTACCGCCGTGTCGAATGCCGTTCGTCGTGCGCGCTCTGGATTGTCTGATCCAAATCGTCCAACAGGATCGTTTTTATTCTTGGGTCCAACAGGGGTTGGTAAGACTGAATTAACCAAAGCATTGGCCGAGTTTATGTTTGATAGTGAAGATGCGATGCTGAGAGTGGATATGTCAGAATATATGGAGAAGCACTCGGTAGCACGCCTAATTGGTGCGCCTCCAGGCTATGTTGGCTATGAGCAAGGTGGCTATTTAACTGAGCATGTCAGACGCAAGCCTTATTCGGTAATTTTGCTTGATGAAGTTGAGAAAGCGCATCCAGATGTTTTTAATATTCTATTGCAAATCTTAGATGATGGTCGTTTGACAGATAGCCAAGGGCGTACGGTTGATTTCAAAAACACTGTGCTAATTATGACCTCAAACTTAGGCTCGCAGTTAATCCAAGAAAAACTGCATAGCGAAGGTTATGATCAGGTGAAAGAGCAGGTGTTGCAGGTTGTATTGCAACACTTTAGACCAGAGTTTATCAACCGTATTGATGAAACCGTTGTCTTTGAGCCATTAGATAAAGAGATGATTAAACAAATCGCAGAGATTCAAATCAATCGCGTGCGTAAGCGCTTGCATGAGCGTGATTTAAAATTAGCAATCTCAGCGGTAGCAATGGATGAGCTGGCAGACCATGGGTTTGACCCGATATTTGGCGCAAGACCATTGAAACGCGCAATTCAGCAATACATTGAAAACCCATTAGCCACCTATCTCTTGGAAGGGCGCTATGTGGCAGGTGATGTCATTCAGGTGACCAGTGAGAATGATAATTTTGTTTTCTCAAAAAAAGATTCCACAACGATGGAAAAGGCAGGCCAGTAGATGAGTCAACAAAAAACGGTTGTTATTACAGGAGCTAATAAAGGTATTGGTCTTGAATTCGTGAGATTTTATCAAAACGCAGGTTGGCATGTATATGCAGTATGCAGAAAACCCTCTAGTGAATTAATGCATTTGAATGTCACGATTATTGAAGGTGTTGATATTAGCTTGGATGAATCAATTGAACAGCTTGCGACGAGACTATCTCATGATAAGATTGATTTATTGATCAATAATGCGGGCGCTTGGTGTGATTCAACACTTGGTGAGATTGACTATGGCATGCTTTTGCAGAATATCAACATTAATGCACTGGGGACTTTACGTGTGACGGAGGCCTTACTACCATTTTTAAATACAAATGCAAAAATTGCCATTATTACTAGTAAAATGGGCTCAAATACTGATAATACTTCAGGTGGTCGTTATGGGTATCGTATGGCAAAGGCAGCCTTAAACGCAGCAGCAAAAAGCCTAAGTGTTGATTTGAAGTCTAAAGGTATAGCAGTTGTATTGCTGCATCCAGGTTGGGTGCTTACCGAGATGGGAGGTAAGAATGCACTAATTACAACTGAACAAAGTATTAGTGGTATGACACATCTTATAGATAAAGCAAATCTTGATAGCTCCGGTGAGTTTCTCGCTTATGATGGAAAAACAATACCTTGGTAATATACCGCAAAATGATTTGTCAGTGGTATAAGTGTTCGGTATATTTTCTGATATAATGCAGAGCATACTTATTTGAATTAATGTCTCTATGTCATTACAACGTATATTCGCTTTGGGACTGTTGTTAAGCAGTGCTATTACTTCATTTGCATCTGGGTGGCAGCTTCAGCAAAAAAATCCATCGATATTTCGCCAAAGAAAGTGCAGTTTGATACTTTTGAAGCGATTAAAGATAAGCATTTCCCGCTGATAGTTGATGTAGTGTTATTAGATAATGATGCATATAAAGCGGGACTTACGATTCAATCACAAGATAATGTTCAAAGTGTGCTTGATGTGGCAACTCAAAAGGAAGCGTTTCTAGCAACTAATGGTGGCTTTTATCAAGAAGGGTTTCTTGTCAATGGTCTTTTGATTGATCAAAGTAAACTGCGCTTACCATTGGTTAATAATACGTTGTTATCATCAATTATTACGATTGATCAACAGGGTCAAATCAATATCTTAGATAAAGATCAAAAATATCATCATGCCTATTATGCTTTCCAAGTAGGTCCTATCTTGCTTAAAGATAACATTGTACAAAAAGTCAATGATGATAAAATTGCCAAACGCATTATTTATGCACAAACAAGCTCAAAGCTTATGGTGATTTATATCGATAGCACAACCTTACAGCAGGCAGCGTATGTTGTTAAAGCACTTGCTAATTACTTTGATATTAATATTAAACGCGCGGTAAATTTTGATGGTGGCAAAGCAGGTGCTTTTATCTTGCGTAAATATGTGACACCCGTGATTTATCCAGAATATAGTCCTGTGAAAAGTGTTGTTTATTTTAGTTTGAACGTCGCTTAGAAGTTGCTTAGCCAACCAAGTAGGCCATTTAATACGGGACAATACTAACCAATAATTGAAGTTGTGGTGAGGCACAAAACATAGTGAGTAGGCGAAATCTTGAGTACTCTCATTGAGATGGTAATAACATTATGATAGAGTTAGCGCATTCACAATAGATGCCGAGTTAAATTTAATGGATTTAGTCTTCTCAGAGTTAGGTAAAAAATCTGAATATAAAACACAATATGATGCCAGTTTATTATTTCCGATCCCGCGATCGATAAAGCGTGATGAGTTAGGCATAAAGGGAGTCCCTGAGTTTAAAGGTGTTGATATTTGGACGGGTTTTGAAGTTTCATGGTTGAATATGAAAGGCAAGCCACAAGTGCGCATTGCCGTATTTGAGATTGATGCGCTTTCTGAGTGCTTGATTGAGTCCAAAAGTTTTAAGCTTTATTTGAATTCTTTTAATAGCACGCATTTTGCCAGTGATGATGAGGTTACTAAGATGATGCAGCATGATCTTTCACAAGCTGCCAATGGTGCAGTATCTGTGACATTATACGCACTAAAAGATTACCCTTGTTATGTTACCAATCAATTTGCAGCAGAATCGATTGATGAGCTTGATATTGAAATCAATGAATATATGACAAATCCTCAATTTTTATCAGCAGACCAAACGAGCCAAGTGCATGAACGCCTAAGTAGTGATCTATTGAAATCTAATTGTTTAGTGACCTTTCAGCCGGATTGGGGGAGTGTGTTGATCGAATATCAAGGAGGCAAAATTAATCGAGAAGGATTGCTGAAATACCTTGTTTCTTTCCGTGATCATAATGAGTTTCATGAGCAATGTGTTGAGCGTATTTATACTGATATTATGCGCTATTGCCAGCCTGAAAAATTATGTGTTTATGCGCGCTATACACGTCGAGGTGGCTTAGATATTAATCCAATGCGCGCAAACTTTATATTTGATGCTGAGCAAAGTGAGCAAAAGCAGATACGTTTAGCACGTCAATAATACCTTAATAAAGTGAGGTATTAATTTGCCTTATAAGCAGGTATAATTGCCAAACTTCAAAGTTTGAATGCATTTAAATGGAAGTTAGCCATTATAAA
>JAHDDB010000135.1 GCA_020629575.1 Caedibacter sp.
AGAATTTAGAAAATGGTGTCCCACTTAAAAAACTGGGTGAATAAATAAAACCTAGTATTTCTCAACCAAATAAAAGCCGACAAAAACGGCAATCATCGAAATAAGAACACTAAGCATAATGTAAATAATGGCCTTTGACCATTCACCTTTTTGTAGGAGTGTTAAGGCATCTAGACTGAAACTTGAGAAAGTTGTAAATCCACCTAAGAAGCCGGTGATTAACAAGGCTCTAAAATGCGGTGTGAGAAAATGCTCAAGCAAGCGCTCTTTCTGAAAAAATGCTGCCAATGCACCAATGATAAGACATCCAAGGATGTTGACAATCAAAATGCCATGCGGAAAGGATTTGCCAAACACCTTGTAAATGAATTCAGATAAACCAAAGCGGCTGATTGAGCCTAAACCGCCACCTAAACCAACTAATAATAACGTTAACATCGTTGTAATTCTCCTTTAAGTGATTATTGTATAGACGTCATCAATCTTAAAGGATGGTTTAAGTGTTTGATTGAGATAATCATTTATACACTTTGGAAGAACGTCATTTCCTTGGCGTCAAACTATAACATAATAAACAATGAAATCAACATGCGTCAAAATGCTAATCCGTAAACCTATCCAGTATAATTTATCATAATAATATCACTGGAATCTATAGCATAGATAAGTTAGCATTTTATGGTGAATCTAAGTAAGGCTTGATGATCATATGGCAAAAATACTAATTGTAGATGATGAACCACCTATACGGCAGTTATTGCAGTTGACATTAACTCGTCAACGATATGAGGTTGTGATGGTTGAAAATGGCGTGCAAGCGTTAGAAAGACTGATGAGTGATTCAAGTATTGATTTGGTTTTATTGGATTGGATGTTGCCAGATACCAGTGGCATCAAGCTCTTAGCGCAAATCAGGCAAACGAAGCCACTTGAGAGCTTGCCTGTGATTATGCTAACAGCAAAAGCTGAAGAGGGTGATGTGTTAAGAGGGTTCGGCATGGGGGTTGATGATTATGTGACTAAGCCATTTTCGCCTAAAGAACTTATTATGCGCATTCAAGCCTTGTTAAAGCGGACAAAAGGGGTAAGTGATGATAAATCAAAACTTGTTTTTCGTGAGCTTAATGCTGATTTACAAAGTCATGTATTGAGTTATAAAGGCAAACTAATCAAATGTGGGCGACTTGAGTTTAAGCTAATAACCTATTTGATGCAGCATACAGGGAAAACATTATCACGATCACGTATTTTAGATCATGTTTGGAATGCGGATAAAGATATTACTGAGCGCACAGTGGATGTACATATTGCTCGAGTTAGAAAACTCTTAGCTCCTTTTCATTATGATATTTATTTGCGTGCAATTCGTGGTGAAGGTTATCAGCTAATTGATCAAGAGTTGGTGTGAAAATGATAGATGAGCATAATAAAATCGGGTTATTTTGGGCAAAGACCTTTGCGCAAGGTATTACTGATGCGGTTGTTATTGTTGATCAAGAAGGATCAGTGCAATGGTTTAATCAACCAGCTAAGAACTTTTTTCAATTATCAAAAGCACAATTAGCGCAAAATATCGCTGAGGTTTTTGAATTTCCTACTTTGTTGACCTATCTGCGGCAGAAAAATATGAGTACCTTCGAGTTGCCGTTACCCAAAACACCGGATCAAATATTATCTGTGGTGCTCATCCCCTATGATCAGCACTTTCTGCTTATTACTCAAGATGCCGGTTTTCGTCATCATATTGAGCGTATGCGTCAGGATTTTGTCGCCAATGTATCACATGAAATGCGCACACCATTGACGGTTATTCGTGGTTATTTAGAATTGATGCAGCCAGATGTTGCTGAGCATTTAAATGAATGGCTACCTTATTTTGAACAAATGCAGCAACAAATGATGCGAATTGAATGGCTTATTGAGGATTTGTTATTATTATCTAAAGTCCAAAGTCATCAGGTGCAAAAAGGTGAACTGGAAACTTTGAGTGTGGCGCCCATGCTCATTGAAATTATTGAATCGGCAAAAACACTAGGCACGGATAAGCATGAGTTTGTCATAGACATTGATGAAAGATTGTCACTTCAAGGCAATGAAAAGGAGATCAATAGCTGCTTTAGTAATTTGATTATCAATGCGGTGCGCTACTCCCCAAATGGTGGAAGCATTACGATTGCTTGGTATCAGGATAAACATGGCAAGCACTTTTATGTCAAAGATGAAGGCTTAGGTATTGAGCAAAAACATATCCCGCGTTTAACTGAGCGTTTTTACCGTGTTGATAAAGGGCGCTCCCCAGAAACAGGAGGAGCTGGCCTTGGCTTAGCAATTGTCAAACACGTGCTTATTCGTCATAAAGCCTCATTAAGCATTCAAAGTGACCTTGGCAAGGGCAGTATGTTTCGTTGTGATTTCCCTAACTAATGATTAATGGATGAGTCCAAATAACGTTTAATTTCAATCACGTCATTTTGCTTATCAACAAAGACAAGGTGTGGGTTGTGATCTTTTAATTCATGTGCCTCATATTCAGCATAAGATGCAATAATAACGGTGTCTCCTGTAGCGACATGACGTGCTGCGGCACCATTTAAGCAAATCTCACCTTTATCACCTAAGATGACGTAGGTGGCAAAGCGTGCACCATTGTTACAGTTATAGATTTCAACACGTTCAAAAGGAATGAGATTTGCTTCTTTACAAAGCGCGCGATCAATACTGATTGAGCCGTAATAATTAAGGTTTGCTTCCGTGACGGTTGCCATATGGATTTTAGATTTTAATAGCGTGCGTTTCATATATGTTCCTTAGTCAGTTGGGTGATTTCAGCAAGTGGGAAATTATCAATGAGTCGAACATCGTCAATAATCACTGCCGCAAAGCGGCGATTATCAATATCCTCTAGATAGTCAATGGTAATGTGGTTGGCAATAAGTGTGTTTTTCACTTGCTCAATATCGTAATTCTGGCGAATCGTTTGGGCAAAATAGCCTGCCTTGTTGCGAGCGCTTTCATCTAGACGTAAATTTCTTGAGCTAAAAGCTAGTCCATCTTCTTCACGAATAATTGGGCAGCTAACGATGTTGGTTTGGATAAAGAAAGCTTGTGCCATGCCTTTGATCAGCCGATATTGTTGGTAATCTTTTTCGCCAAAGTAAGCATTATTTGCTTGGGCAATATTTAACAGCTTCATGACAATGGTCAGCATACCCTCAAAATGCCCAGGACGTGAAGTACCACAGAGTATTTGGTTTAAACTTTTCTCATTGATCTGATAGTTATAATTATCAGGGTAAAGCATATCTTTGTCTGGCGATAATAGAAAGTCAACACCTTCCATCGTTAGTAAATCAACGTCTTGTTGCCATGTGTTCGGGTAATTGTCAAAGTCGCTTTGATTATTAAACTGTGTTGGATTAACAAAAATTGTTACCAATGTGTAATCATTATCTTGTTGGCTTTGCTTGATTAAACTTACATGCCCTTTATGTAATGCGCCCATGGTCATTACAACACCTAGGGTTTTATCCGTTGCGATTTGTTGGCGTGCTGTTTGCCAAGAGGCTATATCATTAAAAATCTTCATTGGATTTCCTTAAGTTATGCAATTTTAATATCGTAACTTTCTTGCTTATTAGGGTAGTCACCGCTTTGTACCGCATGATGATAAGCGTCAAATGCTGCTTTGATATCATTAAAGCCATTGAGAAAGTGACGCACAAATTTTGGTTGCAGGTTGCTGTTTAAGCCAAGCATATCTTGAAGAACAAGCACCTGACCATCAACATCATTACCTGCCCCAATACCAATTACTGGAATGCTCAGCATTTGACTGATTTCCTTGGCAAGTTCATTAGGGACACACTCCATGACTAGACTAAAGCAGCCAATCTCTTGCAGTTGCAGCGCTTGTGCTTTTAAGTTTTTGGCAGCTGCTTGATCTTTGCCTTGTACTTTATAACCTAAGCTATGTACTGATTGTGGAGTTAATCCAATATGCCCCATCACGGGGATGCCGGATTCAATAATATGTGCAATAACCTCTTGATGACCATTAACTCCTTCGATCTTAATGGCATTAGCACCACACTTAATGAGTCTATCGGCACAGTATATGGCATGCGTTATGCCTTGGCGTTGTGCCAGAAATGGCATATCAGCAATGATAAATTTATCAGGCGCGCCTTTAACAACGGCTTGTGTCATAAAACACATCATATCAATTGTCGCATGGGTTGTGTCAGGGTACCCTAATTGCGTCATAACGCCACTATCACCAACAAGCAGCATGTCAATGGCAGTTTCATTCATGATTTGCGCGAAAGTAAAATCATAACAAGTCAACATTGATAGTTTTTGTTGTTTTTGCTTTTTGCCTTGTAAGTTATTAATGCTCGGCTTTTTAATTAAGTTATGTGTGCTCATGTTTTGCTCCCATATCGTTATCTAAATTTGTTTGATAGACGTCGACAAATGCTTGGTAAATTTTGATAAAAGTATCTTCTTCAAGTGCATCTAAGTTATGCTTAATTGTCTGTAAGTCTTGACGCTTTAAGGGGCCTGTTAAGGCATTGTTATAATCATTGTCGATATTAAGCAATGTTTGCTTAAGATAGGGTTTAAGATCATTTAGTGGTGCATTAAAGGCCGTTGTCATTTCATTAAAAAACTTTTGCCATAAGAGTGTGGTAAAGTTATTTGCCATCACACAAAGCGCGTGATAGTAGGCTTTCTTTGCTTGAGGGATTTGAATACATGGATTGGTTAATTGTGGGAAAATAGTACTAAATGTTGGTGCATTATCCTCGCCAACAAACAACAGATTTTGGTAAAAATCAAGATCTTGCAACTCTGGTGAGAATGTCATCAAAGGGTGATATGACAGGGCATGTTGGCTAACTAAAGCACCTGAGAAGTGTACGCATAACTTGTCATTTAATCGGGGGTGATCATCCAAAAATGCATCTATCGCATCGTCACTAATTGCCAGAAGAATGATGTTGCTTTGATTTAATACATCTTCAGGAGAATCTGATTGCTGGCGATGCCATAGCGTGTGCGGGATATTTTTGAGCTTAAAATAAAGTTGTATATGTCGCGCAAGTCGACCGTTGCCAATAATGCCATAGCTAGGATTGGCGCCTAATGAATGAGATACCTGTCGCATTGGATCAAGTTCCTTGTTGTCTGTGTTTTTATGTTTTATCAGTTTAAGTTGTTGCCGTTTGTATTTTCCCAATAAAGAGTAAAATCGCACGTTTACAACTTGGGTGTTATTCTAGGATAACATTATGCTTGAAGCAATGAAGGTAGTAAGTTAGCCAGGTTTTTTCCAACGAAATGGGTCGTTATAATCTTTTTCCAGTTGATCGATATTTTTTTGCAAACGATCAAGGCAAAATTGCATGCTTTCTGGACGTGATAAGTTACGATTTGCAAGGCCACGGATCGTAATGCCAGCTTTTTCAATTGCCGGCATATTAAGTCCTTCAAGCAAAGTGTCTTCAATTTCTTTGTTTAATAAGCCATTGCGTTGTAGATTGGCACTGGCAACGAGCTTTTCAGTGACTGAGGTTAAAGCCAGCTCTGACGCATAAGGATATACTCTCGCTGAAATTTTTAAATAAGGCAT
>JAHDDB010000136.1 GCA_020629575.1 Caedibacter sp.
ATCAGCTTGATTAAAATCCTGATAAACAACCTCGAATAAGTTGATTACTCTCAATCAGTATGTAATGCATCAGATTGGGGTTAAATAACTTGAGAATAATGCTTATCAGGCTTTTTATCCATACTTGCCTAATGCTAAGCAAGAAGGCTAGCTAGCCTTTTATTTAGCAATGTATTGCGATTCAAGTAATAATAATTTTGGCAAACCAAACCAGCAGAAGATTGAGCAATGGAGCCACAGTAAGCTTAACTGGCATCATGCTAAAAATGCACATCAAAAATCAATGATCACTTTGGTTTTGATGTGATGGATTTGTTTTAATGAGCATGCTTTAAATTAGTCGGAATCGCGCTTTATTAAGCGTGAATTGATGATAAAATTTTAAAACAGGGTTTATATCATTATTAGTTTTTTTCATTTGGCTATAAATTAATTGAGCTTGTTCATAAGATGGCTCCTCACCAAAATCCATGTTTACACTATTTAATCTTGCTGCAGTATGAATCCATTGGATGTTATTGGCAATGTTATTACCTATGTTTTGTCCCCTAAAAATACAATATTCAAGTAAGCAAGATGGCAAGTTTTGGCTCGAGATAAAGGCATTAAACTGTTGGGGATCAGGAATGACAAGTGTATCTTTTTTCTTGACGCGTATCAGCACAATATCATTACCTTGAAGATGGTTTGTTGCATAGGTGAAAAAATTATCTTTTAATCCGCATAGATCAAAAAAATATATATGCGAGGAACACATATAAACCTCTGCATTCCAGTTTAATTTAGCTAAGACCATACAAGCTGAAGTAAACATTGAGGTAGGGTTATCAAATATTAAGGCTTGTAATATACTTTTGCGCTGTTTATTTGCTTGAATCATTTCATACAAAGCCATGGTGCTAATGCTGGCATATTTAATTTTATTTTTTTCAATTATGGAAAGGGTGTCAAATGCTAATTGAAAGTTCTCAAATGAATCAGTAGGAAGTTGGTAAAAAATAGTTAAATTAATTGGTTTTTTCCTGTGTTGTCTGGTATGTATTTGTTTATTGATAATGGTTTGTTTAATGTCATTTTTAAATGCACAATTAAGATCTGCTACAAAGTCTGAGCAATATAGCCCATCTTTTGCTAAATTTTGCAGATTTAAGTCGTAGGTTTGATAGTTTTTAACCATCCTATCAAATATAGGGTTGTTAATAAATTCAGATACTTTATGACTTAGCTCATTTGTTGGGATATCTGCATCCATAAGCATTTGACTGCATTCTTTCAATAATCGATTATAGCTTTCTTGAATTCGCCTAGTTTTACCCTCAGCCAACGCACCATTTTCATTTTCATGAAGTTTGAAAGTGCGATTGTATGACGTAGTAAGTCCAGAGTGTTCTATGAATTCTCTAAATGTAGATAAGCGAGTAATATGATAGTAGTACGCATCACGAGTCTTTTTATCTTCTGTGCAGTGTAGCCATTCCGGTGAAATCTTTTTATAATTAAATGGCATAAATAACCTCTCAAAAATTTAAATAAGCTGCGGGTTTTATAGTGGCAGGACAACAGTCAGAATCAATATTTTGCTTCTTTTTTGGTTTTATAATAACTAGTGATTTTCCTAATGTTTTTAGGTTGTAGATTGATGTTGATACACTCCATTTGTTAAACATGGGTAACTTCTATTATATTATGATTTAATGAGTCATTTTTTGCACAGATCAATTTTTAGTTCGGTAACTTTTAATTTGATTCAATTCGAATGACATAAAAATCAAAACTAAGCTCGAAAATCACTGGTGCCTACGTCAAAAGTAAGTTAAAATGCGCCCGTTTTTGTGTTTAGCACAAATTCTAGAGCAACAATAATTAATATAAAAAATTTGGAGAATAGTAATGGTCGTAATTCGTATGGCTAGAGGCGGCGCTAAGAAGCGTCCTTTTTATAGAATCGTGGTAACAGACAGCCGTAAAGCGCGTGATGGTCGCCCTATCGAGCGCGTTGGTTTCTTTAATCCATTGGCAAAAGAACATGAAGAGAAAGTACGTGTTGATCTTGAGCGTGTTGACTACTGGTTAGGCACAGGTGCTAAGATGTCTGATCGTGTAACTTCTATCGTTAAAGAAGCGCGTAAAGCAACAGTACAAGCTTAAGTATAAAGCACAAAGCACGCTAAGTGCTTATGTTGAGTTTTTAAGAAACGCCAATCACGCTCGTATCGTTGATTGGCGTTTTTGTTTTATGTATTTGATTTGTTTTAAAACTGAGTGCGTGGTACATGTCACAACAAGATAATGTACAAAGTGATGAGATGATCGTCATTGCCAAAGTAGGTGCAACATATCGCTTAAAAGGCGAGTTAAAGCTATATGTCTTAAGTGATTCGATTGAAACGGCGTTGTCTTATGGTCAATGGTATATCAAAAAAGCAAGTGATCGCACGTGGGCAGTGTTAACAGGTGAGTCTGTCAGTCGCATCGGTGATAAGATTATAATTCAATTTGCTGATGCCAATGTTAAAGAGATTGCAGCGAAATATACCAATGCTTTAATTGCTGTGCCAAGATCGGTGTTAAAAGAGACAGCAGACGATGAATACTACTGGGTAGACTTAATCGGTATGCAGGTTGTCAACAAAGAAGGGCAGTCATTTGGCAAGGTTGATGATATTTTAGATACAGGTGCCAATGAGGTGCTTTGTTGCAAACATAAAGATCAATCGTATTTAATCCCTTTTGTGAATGACTATGTTATTGAGGTCAATAAGGATCAGAAGCTAATAACCGTTGATTGGCAATACGACTATTAAGAGAAAGCACAATGATTGACTTTGCAGCGATTACGATATTTCCTCAAATGTTTGATGCGATTACCCAGTATGGTGTTTCAGCTCGCGCATTTCAGCTTGAAAAAGCGAGGCTTATGACCATCAATCCACGTCAGTTCGCAACCAATCGATATCAGACGATTGATGATCGCCCCTTTGGTGGTGGGCCAGGTATGGTAATGATGTATGATCCACTGCAAAAAGCCATTCTTGAAGCCAAAAAAAGATTGAACAAACCCGCTAAAGTTGTATACTTGTCGCCGCAAGGAAAACCCTTAACTCAAAACTTAGTTAAAGAGTTTGCTTGTGAAGATGCTTTAATCTTGCTTTGTGGTCGTTATGAAGGTATCGATGAACGTTTGATTAAGCGTCATGTTGATGAAGAAGTTTCAATAGGTGATTATGTCTTAAGCGGTGGCGAGCTACCGGCGATGGCATTGATTGATAGCATCGTGCGTTTATTGCCTGGTGTGTTAAATGATCAAGCGTCAGCTGTTGAGGATTCATTTTACGATGGTTTATTAGATTGTCCGCATTACACACGCCCTGCAACACATGTCGATGCAGGTGATGTACCCGCGGTACTGTTATCTGGAGATCATCAAAAAATTCATCAATGGCGACATCAACAAAAGTTAAAACGTACTTTTTTGCGACGTAAAGAATTGATTGAGTGCCTATGTCTATCGAATGAAGATAAGCAATATCTTGAGCAATTAGCGCAAGATGAAAAATAATAAATGTGATAGAGAATGCACAATTAGGAGAAAAAAATGAAGAATAAATACTTAGAAATGGTTGAAAATTCACAACTACGTACTGACTTACCAACGTTTTATCCTGGTGATTCAGTAACGGTTAATGTATGGGTAAAAGAAGGTGATAAGGCGCGTATTCAGGCGTTTAAAGGCTTCGTACTTGCGATTAAAAATCGTGGTATCAACTCAGCCTTTACTGTACGTAAAATGTCATCTGGTGAAGGCGTTGAGCGTACATTTCAAACACACAGCCCAATTATTGACAGTGTTGTTGTTGAAAGACGTGCTAAAGTTCGTCGCGCTAAGCTTTACTACATGCGTGGCTTGACTGGTAAAGCCGCAAGAATCAAAGAAAAAGTATAATTTTCGAGGTTGGCATCGCCAACCTTTTTTGTTTTTATATTTTATGCAGTCAAATTTTGACATCATTAATCAATTTATCGATGATATCTGGCTAAGTGAAGGCTTAAGCCAAAATACTTTATCCTCCTATAAAACGGATTTAAATCATCTGCTTAAATTCTATCAAAAGCATGATGTAGTTAATCTGAAACTTTCAGAGCTACAAGTCTTTTTAGCCAAGCGTTTAAATGAGGGCTATAGCGCCCGATCTAATGCGCGGATGATTTCAACCTTACATAAATTTTACGGCTGGTGTTATGCGCAGCAAAAGATTACAACAGATCCAACACAGAAGTTAATATTACCGAAATTACCGAAAAGTCTACCTAAAGATCTATCTGAAGAAGATGTTGAGAAATTGCTAGATGCACCTGATTTAACAACAGATATCGGCATTCGCGATAAGGCACTATTAGAGCTTATTTATGCCACAGGATTGCGCGTGAGTGAGTTGGTTAATTTAACCTTGGATGATGTTAATTTACGCCAAGGTGTTGTGCGCGTGATGGGTAAAGGCTCAAAAGAGCGATTAGTGCCAACTGGTGAATATGCTTTGGAGTATTTACATAAGTACATTGATGAAGTGCGTGATGGTTGGCTACAGGGCTTAAAGCTTGATAAATTATTTGTATCGCATCATCGAAAAGGTATTACCCGTCAGACTTTTTGGCACCGTATTAAGTTTTACGCTGATCTTGTCGGCATCAAAAAAGAGATTTCACCACATACCTTGCGTCATGCGTTTGCGACACACCTGTTAACTCATGGTGCGGATTTGCGCTCAGTGCAAATGCTGTTAGGACATAGTAGTGTATCGACAACGACGATTTATACGCATATCTCACAAGTGCGATTAATGAATTTATATAAAGAGCATCACCCGCGTGCTTAACTTGTTTAAATAATTGGGAAAAAGAAAAGTAGCATGTATGGACTGCAGTTATATTTGCTCAAAAGCACGTACCCTGAGCGCAAGTCGAAGGGTGTGCGTATAAAGGCTTCGACTTATGCTCAGCCAACGCTTACGTAGTAGATAATAAGCATTTATTAAACTTCGTTTGTATTAAGATGTGATGCCTCAAGTAATTTGCGTACTTTAACAATTTTAACCCAATAGATAATATAGATCACCATGCAAGCCACAGATGCAAACGGCGATATGATTGGGATAAAGGTAACAATGGGTAGTATCACCAAAGCTAGCCCCAAGATAAATAAAGTATCACCTCGTAGTTTAATGGTCATATCTTGATATTTTTTAAGTGCGTTGCCAACACCAAAGGGTAAGACGATCCACTGGAAAATATAACCGACGATTGGAATAAGAAAAAGCCAAGCAAACCATGGCTTGGTGACTTGCTTATCCTTATCGATGATTTTTAAGAGCCTATAAACGCTCCATGAAAAGGCAATCGAAAAAATATAGAAAACAACGATCATAATAAGTAGTGCAATGCCCATGCCTAAAATGGCATGTGGATCGCTTGATAAAGTAGTGGTTTGGGTAGTAATGCTGGTAATGCTTTCCTGACTCATCGTATGTTAGCTCCATGTGTTTTTAAATAGTTATTGCATTGCAAGTATGGCAAAGTCTTGCTATTTTTCAAATTGCATCTAGCTTTAA
>JAHDDB010000137.1 GCA_020629575.1 Caedibacter sp.
TTCAGGAAAAAACAGGCATAGAAATAGCAAGTAAAGTCAGATCTACAAAAGGATTATTGGTTCATGTGTTTGGAAAGCTGCCAGTTAGCGTTAAATAACTTTGTGGATTTGGTTAAAGCGTATAAAGAATCAAAACAGTTAAAACAGTCAAAAGAATCAAAGGTAATCGATCATGAAGCTATATGATATTAATCAAGAAATTATGCAGATTGTCTGCGAAGCAGTTGACGTTGAAACAGGCGAAGTGATTGCTGAGCTTGATACCAATAAGCTAACAGGCCTTAAGATAGCGCGTAAGGAAAAAGTACTCAATTTGGGTAAGTACATTAAAAATTTAGATGCAGAATTGACAGCTGTAAACAATGAGAAAACAAAGTTTTTGAAGTGGGAACAATCGCTTAAAAAGCGTATTGAGTCGATTAAAACCTATCTGGCTAAAAACATGGCAGAGGGTGAAAAGTTCAAAGATGCGCAAATCATGGTGAGTTGGCGCATGCCAAGCGAGCAAGTGCATGTGTCCAACGTTGATATGCTGCCAGAGAAATACAAGCGTATTAGCGTTGATGCTAACAAGGTCGAGCTAAAGCGCGCGATTAAAAACGGTGAGGCAATCACTGGCGCTTGTTTGCAATATGGTGAGCCGAGTGTGTTAATCAGGTGATGCCATGCAGTATCAATTCACGACGGATTACCCGCCAAGCGTCAATAATCTTTATGTGACCACCAAAAGCGGTAAAAAATGCTTAATTTGATGGGATTAAGAAAGCGCGAATGATTAACGATGACAGTCAAATCAAAATGCTGTATGTGCGTATGTTAGCTAAAAAACATGGTGGAAGTTGTAGCGTTAAAATCAAAGCAATAGGAGCTGAGGCACATGATTGAGGTTGCAAAAAATCAAGAATGGAAAGCCGCGCGAATTATCGCAAAGATGGAAGAACAAGGAGAAATACAGCCACTGCAATGGCTCAAAATCCCGAATGCAGTGATTAAAAAATATTTCATGGTGATTAATAAAGAGAATAGGAAAAACGGGAATAAATAGCATGCATAATCATAATATCGTTGCCACCACAGGCACCTACACCGGACAAGATGGACAAAAGAAATATATCAATAAAACGATTGGCAAAGTATTCCAAACACAACATGGGATAAAGCTAAAGCTTGATGCAAGTTTCAATTTAGCCGCATTACAGCAAGCTGATGATGGCAGTGTATGGCTTGCGGTATTTCCACCGCGTGACAACAACCAACAGCAGGGAGCAAGTACTCAGTCGCAACCACAGCCCACTATACAGCAATTAAATGATTTTGATGACGATTCAATACCGTTTTAAGGGAGGAATTAGGCAGATGTATACATATGACAATAAACAGTTTAAGTCAAAGAAAATGCTTTTTTCACACTTACGCGAGCAAGGCACTATTTCATGCTCACATGGTTATTTTCTTAAAGCTTTCTCACAGAATCATTTAAACATCGAGCAAACGCTTGCATACATTGATAGCGCCTACACATTAAACAGGTCAGTTAAAAATACCGATTTTACAGTCAATGATGTTTACTTTAAGAATATGCGCGAGTTTGAAATTCATTACAACTTGCCCGCTAACACGCTGTCATCGATGAAGAATAAACGCAAAATCAGTACAAGCGAAGCCGCAAAAATCGCTTTGGAGTCACCAGAAGTACAAAAGCAAATGGCCTATAAAAACTCACACACGGCTAAATTTCTACAGCTAAGGCTACCAACGACTAACTTTGTTTATCATTAATTGAATGACTAGAGTATCAGGAGGGTATTATGGAGGAGTTAACACTATCAGTAGGCTATAAAATGATTCGTAATGTGGTTGGCGAAAAATACGCTGATATCATTTACGATGTGGCGTGCACCAATAAGCGTAATAAAATCTACTTTCCGATGTATGCCAATAAATCCTGTGGCGCGCTTAAAAGAGTATTGCCGCATGATGTGCTTAGAAAGCTTTCTGAGCACTTTGGTGGTCAAGCCATCTATGTGCGCAAAGATAATTTAAAGATTGATGATGCTAAGGAAAAAGAATGGGCGGCACGTACTCTAGCTAAAGCGGGTGCAACAGCCGATACCATCGCCAGAGTGCTTGGCGTGACTAAAAAGACAGTGCTTAATTGTTATGTTGAGCAGAGAAGCAAGCCCGTTGATAACAGTGGTCAACGGCAGTTATGTTTGTTTTAATTGCAAAAAGTCGCAATTTGCATCACTATGATCTATACTAGAAAAACTTAAATATTCTGAGGTATATATATGGCACTTTCAGTAAGATTATCAGATGATCTAGTTAGAGTTGCACAAATCACAAGTCAAGTTATGCATCGGTCTTGTGCAAAGCAAATAGAGCACTGGGCATTGATTGGCAAAATTGCAGAGGAAAATCCAGATTTATCATATGCATTCATTCAAGATGCTTTAATGGCTAAGGCAGAGATGGATAATGGGAATATAAGTAGCTATGAATTTGGTAATTAATCAGACTAATACCTTTAAAAAATCGGTAAAAAAGCTATCAAAGCAGGATAAGCAAATACTTGATGATGAGGTTAGAGCGTTATGTCAAAACCCATTGTTAGGTGAGCAGAAAAAAGGCGACTTGATTTTTTTACGTGTCCATAAATTTAAAATGAATCGTCAACTGATGCTGTTGGGTTATACCTATGAAGAGGAAAAAATAACGCTTACATTATTGAAGCTTGGGAGTCATGAAAATTTTTACAGAGATATGAAGCGCATTTAGCTTACACTAACATCTAAGTGTTTCCCTAAAGCACCCAAAGCCTGATTGATTGCTATGTTGGAGAAAAGCAGCTGTCAACAGCAGCTGTGTTTGTCTTAAGTATTTTAAAAATTGGAGCTTTATAAAATATCAGCTACCCTTAATGTTAACGTAAGATAATGCATTGCTGCATTGAATTGTGTAGTGACATTTTAAAGGAAAGCAACATGAAAAGTAGGTTTTTATTTTTAGTGGTAATTATGCACTTGTTTTCCATAAATACTCTTTATAGTTATTGCTTTGAGCCTTATCCGCCAGCGAATCCGCCTGATGCACCATACTGTGGAAGCTACTTAGGTAGCGGTTGTAGTGATTTTGATATAGAGATGTATAAGTCGGCAGTTGAAACATATATAAAACGATTGAAAGATTACCAATATGATGTAGGTCAGTATGCATCTTGTATGCAGACCAAGGTAACAGATGACTGGAATGATTTTGTCAGTCAGCTTTGAGGAGGTACGGTGTTAATCTATAAATATTTACCTGATTATTTTCAAGGAGCGGACAATTTTAGACATGTTAGAGTGGCTCTCATGGGCAAGTGTTGGATGCGTTTGCCTAGGGCATTTAATGATCCCTTTGATAGTCATATATTTTTTGGGCATCATGAAAATCAAGAGGCTTTGGGTGAAGTAAAGCGTATCTGTGAAATTCTTGTGTATGTGTCCTGCTTTTCTAAGACAGTAAAAAATATGCTTATGTGGGCACATTATGCAAACAATCACAAGGGCGTGTGTTTTGAATATGAGATTGGCGATACTGACAATCAACTTAAAGACTTTGAAAAAGGTAATGTTATTTATCGATCTGAGCCGCATATTGTTAATGCAGCGGAGTTTATAAAAAATTATCAAAGCAATTTTCAAGATCAAGCAAGGATGGAGTCTTTTATTAGGGAGATATATTTTAATAAAAGCATAGATTGGGCATATGAAGAGGAATACAGGGTTCTATCTTTAAATCAAAATCTTACTAGAGACAATGTTGCAGATGGCATGGAAGTTGATTTCATAAGCCCCAAAAGTATATATTTTGGGGCTCGTAGCAATGAAGAGTATATAGATGAATTTAAAAAGCTACTTGATGAAATGAATTGTGGGAGGCTTAATACTTATCGCACAAGGTTGCATAGTAATCAATATGATATTGAAAAAATTTAGGCGACAACTATCCTGACACATAGGGATATGCAAGTCACTCACCAGAATTCTCGACTGGTTTCATATTACGATGAAAATGGAAAATATCTCATTGCCTGAAAAGCTTAAAGCTAAATTTAAGCGGGTTAAATGGCATCTATGGAGAGGTAGATCAGATAGAGCATTACTGCGCTTAGAGCAACTTAAATCAATAACAACTAATTCAACCGCAATTAAAAGAATAGCTCAATTTATCACTTATATTACCAATAATGAGGATAAAATTGTCAATTACTCAAATCGCAAGAAAGAAGGTTTAGTCTTCACCAGTAACTTGGCTGAGTCAACAGTAGAAACCTTAATTAATCAACGATGTAAAGGCAAGCAGCATATGCGGTGGTCAAGAGATGGGTTAAACCCAATTTTACAGCTAAGAGCATCAATACACAGCAAAGGAGAATGGGATCAAAAATGGAAAATGGCCGTGCTTAATGCTGCATAATATTACGTTTCCAGCATGGGCCGAGTTTGGATGGTTCGACCTTGTAGGTATTATGAAATTCATTATCTATCAGATCGTACAAAACTTCCGTCACAACTCGAAAATTATGCCGCCAGACTTTAAAATGGTTTGTGATGGGTATAATATGCAGAGCATGAGTTTTTCAATATATAAAGAGTAACCATGTCAATGCGTCGTCATTCATTTTTAGATCAATGTTTAGGTGAGCTTCAACACTTTGTGAAGTCGGTTGTTTTGCCCGCAACAAATCCAATGTCAGCAACTCCGGCACTTGATATGAACGAACCAGAGCTTGATGCGGCTGAGTCAAAACATGTGGCAGGGCTCATGCGTGTTGATCACACTGGTGAGATCTGCGCGCAAGCGCTCTACAGGGGGCAAGCCTTTGTCGCGAAAGAGCATGAAACACGTGCGCATTTACATCATGCGGCTGAGGAAGAATATAATCATTTATCATGGTGCGAAACGCGCTTAGATGATCTTGGGGCGAGAAAGAGTTTGCTCAATCCTTTATGGTATGTTGGATCCTTTTCTATCGGTGCTGTTGCCGGACTTATTAGTGATAAAGTAAGCTATGGTTTTGTGATTGAAACCGAAAAGCAGGTGATGCGCCATTTAGAGACACATTTAAATGAATTACCTGCCCAAGATGAAAAGTCACGTGTAATTTTGATGCAAATGTATAAAGATGAGCAATCACACGCCAATGAGGCAGCCCTTGCCGGCGGTGTTGAGTTTCCACTGTGGGCTAAGTTAATTATGAAAGCCCAGTCAAAGGTTATGACCACCTTGGCGTATCGTGTTTAGTTGAAGGTAGATATTTAATGGGGCATTTAGAAAATGATATATACCCATCATAAATCATTTCGCGGTGTTTTGTTGAAGGGGTTTTTGATGATTTTGGGTGGTTGGATTGCAAAAACATCTACGGTTACGGGTGTTGTTGGAGAGCTAGGGATTTATGAACACTCCCCCTCTAAAATATAAAAAGAGACTGTTCACTCAACTGTGTCACCCTAAAGCTCAAGTTTTAACCGTTCAGG
>JAHDDB010000138.1 GCA_020629575.1 Caedibacter sp.
GCCTACCAACTGTTGAAATAATGCTTTATAGCTAAAATACTCAATGGATGCTTGCGGCTTAAGCATAAGTAACATTTGTGCAATTTCCTCACGCAATGCCGCATCATCCAATCCCACACGATACCATTCAAGCATCGTAAATTCATGATGATGATATTGTGCTTTAGGATCATCGCGAAATGCTTTACAAATCTGATAAATACACCCTGAGCCTTGTGCTAATAATCGCTTCATTGCATATTCCGGTGAGGTTTGCAAAAACCGTGTGCCTGACTGGGTATTAATAGCAAAAGCATCGATATAGGGATCACTCACTGGATATGGGTAAGACAAAGGAGTATCAACTTCTAATACACCTCTTTGAGCAAAAAACTTGCGAATTTTTGTAATGTATTCAGCACGCCGAATCAGTGCACTATTTGATGGTAGCATAATCTAGATCATCTATATAAAGTCCCAACATTCTAACAAACAAGTAAGATGAAAATAACTGTTATTAACGATTACAATTAAACTTATTCCGGATAAATTTCACTCGCCAAACCGACAATGAGTGGATCAGGTTTAATCGCAATATTCATATCTTTATTTTTGTAATCCAGTCGTGATAATACAAAACGCATGGCATTAATACGTGCGCGCTTTTTGTCATCTGATTTAATCACAGTCCAAGGAGCCAACTCAGTATCGGTATGCAAAAACATACTTTCTTTGGCTTCGGTGTAATCATCCCATTTATCCAAACTCGCCTTATCAATCGGACTTAGTTTCCATTGCTTCAATGGATGCACCCCACGCGATTGGAAGCGCCTCTTTTGCTCTTTTTGACTAACTGAAAACCAAAACTTAAATAGCTTAATACCACTTTGCACCAGCATTTTTTCAAGATCTGGTGCTTGTGTTAGAAATAGTTGATATTGCTCAGGTGTGCAAAAGCCCATCACCTTTTCAACACCTGCGCGGTTATACCAGGATCTATCAAAAAGAACGATCTCACCGGAGGTTGGTAAATGGCGAATATAACGCTGAAAATACCATTGCCCCTGCTCACGCTCAGATGGTTTCTCCAATGCCACAACGCGCGCACCCCGTGGGTTAAGATGCTCCATCATCCGCTTAATCGTCCCTCCTTTACCGGCAGCATCACGTCCTTCAAAGATAATCAGTACCTTCTGACCTGTTGATCTTACCCACTGCTGCATCTTCAAAAGCTCAATTTGTAATTGTGTTTTCTGCTGCTCGTAAACCTTTCTTGGCATTTTCTCCTGATAAGGGTAAATATTCTCAGTAAAGAGTTTACGACGATTTAATAAATCAAGTGATGTATCGGTCATATCCATGTGCTTTGCTATCTATATATAGCTTTATTGTAGCGCTACAAGGAATAACTACAAGTAAACATCTAGCGGATATGCCTACCGTAAAGCATTTAGAAATGCTAAATAACTGAATAACTGTGTGCAATGAGTATGTTCTTCTCGTAAATATCGAAAACGATGCTAAGCTTATACCTGCCTATGTAAACAACGTCATCGCACAAGGAGTTTTTGATGATTAGAAATACACGAATAATTTCCCTATCCACAATTGGTGCATTTTCACTAATCCTCTTTGGCTGTGGCGGTAGTAGCTCTCCATCAACCACTGCACTATCACTTGCTGGCACGACCAACCAATATTACAACCAAAGCTATACTTATAGAGCAACCTTTTCCAACCTTGGGAGCACTCAGGGTACTGGCATCACAAACTGCACATTGAATATTTCAGGAGATGCTAGCGCCTATCTGCAAATTGTTAGTACACAAACCACTGCTAATCAATGCATATTTACGGTAAAAGACAGTAATACAACAAACACCAATTTATTAGCCTCACTATCAGCAACTGCTACCTATAATAATCAAAGTTATCAATCCGGTAATAACCTTCAAGTAGAAGCATATAGCATCCAAGTCAACCCACCACAGCCAGGAACCACCAACTACTGGCGCCTAAACTTTCCTTCAGGCACGCCTTTGCCAAGCTATGTTTATCAAGGTCAGAAGTTAATTGCTTATGTTGAAAGCTTGGCACAACCGGTTTTTTTAATGCCGACAAATACAAATGGTAGTTTCCAAATCATCACGCCTAATGGCAATGGAACTTACCGAGGTTGTCAGTTGACGATGTCTCAATCAAATAATGTCTCTGGCAGCTGTCCTGGAATTAGCACACCTCAACTCAGTGGTAATGAACTTAATGTTTCCTATGCTGCAGGCACATTACCAAGTATCACACCACAAGTAACGCCAACGCCCCCAACATACCCACCACGACAAATTGTTTTTATGAACAATCTTACTTTACCCGTTACCATAAAAGTTACCGGTGCAGGTCAAACAAGTTCATTCACAGTAAATGCACAATCAAGCTATAACTATGCCATTCCTGATGCTGGCTTAACATCCTATAATTTTCAAATTTCTAGTATTAACACGCGCAATGTGAGTGACGGCACGTATGGTGAGTATGCAACACTTTTAGAGATAACTTATCCAGCACTTACGGATATTCATAATCAAGCAAACATTGATGTGTCAATGGTTAATGGTTATAACACACGTTATAACTTCTACCCTCAAGCGGGAACTTACTTTACCTATGATTTCGCACTAGGTAATACCACACAAGCAGTATCTTATTTTGATGAACAAATCCCTGCATCTACTTTGAACCCATTAAATATTTCACTTGAGCAATTATGCCAAACTATTGATAGTGGCATGAAAGCCCAACAATCACAATTCAACAGTACCAATTTTGTTGCAACATCATCATCAAGCTTTGCGGGTTGCTATAGTCCACGATCTGTTGCTAGTGTCGCCTTTGGCCCAACATCCGATATTTTTAACCAATATGGTTGTGTTGGTAATTATGGCACACCGGCAACATGTACAACTGGCGCCAACTCCAGTTATGTTAGTAATATTCATGCCAATGCTTTTCGCGGCTATGCTTACCCCTATGATGATTGGTTTGCTGACTACTCTGCTGATCGCCACACCTCTTTAGTATTTGAAATATTAAGCGCACCCAATGGCTTAGCAAACTAACTAGCATTAAGTAAAACGAGTTAAAGGAGAAATTTCAAACGCTATCGTCAAGCTAAACAAGCAATCGATACCACATATAACTAACTCATCTCATTAATCAGTTTTTCTTATACAGTTAATAAATAATATATCGGCTGTTTGTTTTGCTATCGTCCAGCAACTCGCCTATTATTATCTAATAATTATCTTTATCATTTTACAAAAAATACGGAGCCCGCTACGTGATCACAACCATTTTCCTGCTGATATTAATCCTATTAGCATTGGCACAATTTTATAAAATCAGTTTTAACATTCGTGCAGTCGCCTCTTTAGTCATTGGTGTTGTCTTTGGTATTGTTTTGCGACTATTAAATCAAAGCAGTGGTTATCACACCCTGCATAGCCTGCTAAATCTAGTCAGTGATACTTATATTAGCTTACTTAAGATGTTAATTATCCCACTGGTGTTAACCGCAATTATCCATGCAATTGTTAATCTACGTCATCATCAAGGATCTTATCTGATTAAAATGGTGACAAAAGCGGTTGTTATTATTCTGATTCTTACTGGTATTAGTGCAGTTATTGGCGGACTGGTTGGCTCATGGATGCATATTGGCTTTGGCATGTCATTCTCTGGTGCTTTAAACACTCCTGAATCACATAATCTTGTGGATACGATTACCGGCATGTTACCGAGCAATCCAGTGACGGCAATGGCAGATAACAATGTCATTGCCGTGGTTATTTTTGCCGCTTTGATTGGCTTTGCTACATTAAAGCTTCATCAACAGGAAAAAGAAATCGCTGCCCCTTTTATTAGCTTTATTCACTCAGCATTCTTTGTTGCTAAAAAGCTTGCCAATATGATTATCGCTCTGACACCTTATGGTGTGTTTGCATTGATGACACAAATGACACTTGATCATGGATTAACAACCTTGATGCAGATGATCAACTTTATTGCTGCAATGTATATTGCCATGCTTATTGTTATTATTATGCATACTATATTGATTACCTTAAGTGGTGTTAATCCAATTCATTATTATAAAAATGTTTGGCGTGCATTACTGGTTGCCTTTACCACACGTTCAAGCTTTGGCACATTACCGGTAACCATGGATGCCTTAGGCAATCGCTTAAAGCTCTCTGAAAGTGTTTCAAACTTCACACCAAGCATAGGTGCTACAATCGGTATGAATGCTTGCGCGGGTATTTATCCGGCAATGCTTGTTGTCATGACCTTAACAATTATGGGTGAGCCAATTACTTGGCAAATCATCCTGTTAGTCGGTGCGATTAATATGATTGCTTCATTGGGTGTCTCGGGCATTCCAGGAACCGCCTTTATTGCAGCAGGTGTTACCTTTGCAACGCTTGGGTTACCATTTAATATTATCGCACTTGTGCAAGGCGTTGACCCGATTATTGATATGGGACGCACTGCCACTAATGTCAATGGCGTGATGACAACAGCTGTGATTACTGATAGAACAACTAAAATATAAGAAAAACCTAAGCAACTAGGGGCGTATGCAATATGCCCCTACAAAACCGTTTATTAACTCTTCTTATCTTCTTTAAAATACAACCACTTTGATTGAATCATATTCATATGATCATTTTTCGCAGTGAAGCCAGCGATACGTTTGCTCATTAAGTGATTATACGAATAATTATAAAGTGGCAGAATAATATAATCATTCATCGCCGCTTTTATCGCCTTGGTCATATAAGGGATCTCAGCTTGCTCATCTTTTTGACTGACTGCCTTTCTAAAGTTTTCCGTTACTTCCTGATTGCACGATTGACCATAGTTGTTACCACTGCCACATGTAATCAATTCAACCCAGTCACTAGCATCATTATAATCCGCCTTCCAATCCAAAAGACCAATATCAAATTGATGCTTATCCATGGTTTGTAAAAAGACTTTCCACTCTTGATTTTCCAATGATATATCGATGAGATTACCAAACGCTTGTTGCCACATGCCAACCACAGCAAGCACAAATGATTTTTTCCACGGCGACGTGTCATATGTCAGTGTAAATTTTAGCGGGTGCTCTGCTGAATAACCTGCTTTTTCAAGCAATGCTCTAGCCTCTTTTTGGCGTGTTTGCATATCTTGACTTACCCAGTTATAACTTGGCATGGTTTTATAAAGGTCTTTGTATAAACCACCTTGAACACCATCTGGTAATACACTATACGATGGCGTTTCACCTTTTTTCGTGACATTCTCAACCAGCGCCTTACGATCAACAACAATGGTTAACGCTTTACGTACATCGACCTTGGCAAAATCAGGATTCTTAAAGTTAAACCAAAAGTACTCATTGCCAAGCATTGTATTATGCTGTAATTGATCGCCATATTTCTTGGCATAATATGAGAGTAATCAACTTATTCGAGGTTGTTTATCAGGATTTTAATCAAG
>JAHDDB010000139.1 GCA_020629575.1 Caedibacter sp.
CTAGGTTTTATTTATTCACCCAGTTTTTTAAGTGGGACACCATTTTCTAAATTCTTTTCAATATGCTCAAGACTGACACCTTTTGTCTCTGGCACAAAGAACTTCAAAAAGATCATTGCTAAAATACAAAAGCCACCAAACACAAAGAATATCGAGGCATTACCATAAAACTTCATAAAGCTTAAGGCATTTGCCATTACAACGCCTGCAAATGTCCAGTTAACCATTGTTGTTACGGTCATGCCAATTTCACGTCCCTTTAATGGGAAAATCTCGGCACAAATCACCCAAGCAACAGGTCCCCAAGAACAAGCAAAACCAAAAATATAAACAACGGCTGACAATAATAAAACAGTTTTTGATAGTCCGCTAGGTGATGCATTACCCGCCATTGATAAAAAAGCAAAGCCTGCTGCAAACATTGACACCATCATCACAACAGCACCAACATAAAGTAGTTTCTTACGCCCCCACTTTTCAATCCATTTAATTGCTGGAAAAGTAAACAGCATATTAACCGTTGGAATAGCCAGAAGTGCTATGATTCCTGTCATACCGGCATAACCAAAAATCGTTGGCGCGTAGTAAATCATCATATTAATACCAACTAATTGTTGGAACATCTGCAATACCACACCAACAATCAATACTTTCCAGAAAAAACCTTTAGAAAGCATATTAAAGCCAACACCTTTATTGACCGAAATGCTTTCTTTGATTTCATTAACCTCGTCATCAATTTCTTGTTGTGATGCGCGTACACGCTTTAGCACCGAAACAGCTTGTGCTTCTTTGCCTTTTAGCAATAGCCAACGCGGACTTTCCGGCAGGAACACACTTCCTAGAAACATGACAAATGCAAATACAACAATCACACCAAACATCAAAGACAATGAGATTTCAACATGTCCTAGCGCCTTGGCAATAAACACATTTGTTACCGCAATTAAAAATATACCAATGGTAATCATTAACTGAAAAAGTGTCGCCATACCGCCACGAATTGCTTTTGGTGCAGTCTCAGATAAATATAATGGCACGGTAAATGAGGCAATACCGACCGCAAACCCTAAACCAAAGCGGCACGCTGTAAGCACGAACAATGGTGGTAAAAATGCTGAAATCAATGAAAAAGCAGTGAATAGAAATCCTGCTAAAACCAGTACTCTCTTGCGCCCTAGAGCGCGCGCAAATAATCCACTAAGCAACGCACCCAGAATCCCACCCCATGCCAAAACGGCTGAATAATGCTCGCCTTGCTGTGTCGTTAAACCATAAACATGGTCAATGGTTGATAATGAGTTGGCTATAAACCCTTGGTCTAAACCAAATAGTAAACCGCCTAATGCGCCGATTAAGCAGATCATATAGACGAGCTTTTGATACTCTTTTTTTGCATTGACATTAGCTGTCATTGGATTCTCCCCGTTTTTTAACATTTGTTGAGATAAGTAATAAATGATAAAAATATGTTAACGCAGCATTGCATCAATAATTACATACTTTGTCAATATATTACTTATTTATTACATAAGATAATTGGCCATCATTTGTTATAAGCTGCCATCTCTAACGATTGCTTTACACCCTTTATCTCCAAGCCATTCTCCTGATTATTTGGCTGTTCTTTGCTTGTTAACTGCACTCAAAGTGCGATATATTTGCCATGAGTAAATTTTCTGCAAACACAACGTAAAAAAGAAAAAGGTAACCAAGTTATGCATAATTTTTTAGGCGCTATTGAAGCTGGAGGCACTAAGTTTGTCTGTGCAGTCGGTACCGATGGCGGAGAAATTCTACAACGCATTCGCATTAAAACAAGCACACCTGAAGAGACCATGCCCGAAGTTATTGGTTTTTTTCGTGAGCATATGAAAAAATACCCACTTAAAGCGATTGGTTGTGGGTCTTTTGGTCCCATTGACCCCGATATCAATTCTAAAACATATGGCCATATCACACATACGCCCAAGCTGCCATGGCGAGATTATAATATCGTTAAAACACTAGAAGATGCGTTACAAATACCTGTTGTATTTGATACGGACGTCAATGCAGCGGCACTAGGTGAACATCACTGGGGAGCAGGCAAAGGAATCAGTGATTTGATCTATCTGACTGTAGGCACTGGCGTTGGTGGCGGTGCTATCGTCAACAATCAGTTAGTACACGGCAGTGCTCACCCTGAGATGGGACATATTTATATCCCTGTTGATTTAACACAGGATGATTTCAAAGGCATTTGCCCATATCACGAGCGCTGTTTAGAAGGCTTAGCATCAGGCCCTGCTTTGAAAACACGCTGGCAAGTTGATTCAGCGCTAGATCTTGCAGATGATCATATCGCTTGGGAGCTAGAAGCCGAATACCTATCATATGCACTTGTAAACTATATGATGTGTTTTGTGCCTAAGCGCATTATCTTAGGAGGAGGTGTCATGAAGCAGACACACTTATTTGAGAAGATTCATACTAAAGTAAAAGCAAAAATCAATGGCTATCTGAATCAAGACTATTGTGATAGTATCCCATCGATTATTGTGCCGCCGGCTTTGGCAGATAACGCTGGCATCATGGGTGCTTTGGCTTTAGCTAGTACCGCCATAGGCGTCACGCGAGCAGAAAAACCACTTGAGGTCGAATAATCAATCACATACATACAGAATAAAGTAATTGTTAAGGTTTTAAAATGGATATAAATGAAGTAGGTAAAGTATATGAACGTCCTTGGGGCACATATCGCACAATTGAATTAGCAAGCGGCTATCAGGTAAAAGTTATTACTGTTAACCCTGGTGGGCAATTATCTTTGCAAAAACATTTCAAACGCGCTGAGCATTGGGTCGTTGTTAAAGGTTCACCAACTTTTACCATTGGTGAGAACAAAAAAATGTATCACGCCAATGATCATGTTTATATTGAGAAAGAGGAAATCCACCGCATGGAAAATACAACGGATTCTCCATGTGAAATCGTCGAAGTACAGATTGGTAATTATCTTGGTGAGGATGATATTGTTCGATTGGAAGATATTTATAACCGTTAGTTAGCACTAAGTGATACCAAATACAAATGCCCAACCTCTCAAATACAGTTAAATCTTTTTAAATAAAAACTTGTAATTTTTTTCTTAAGCGCAATCTATAGCGATCATGTTTTTATAAACCCAATCATTTAAGCGGGGAAACTATGTTAGAAATGAAAGGTACTACGATTTTATGTGTACGTCGTGGCGATGAAGTTGTCATTGGCGGCGATGGTCAAGCAACACTCGGCAATACGGTTGCAAAAGATAATATCATCAAAGTACGTAAATTAAGTAATGGTAAAGTATTAACAGGATTTGCTGGATCAACAGCAGATGCTTTTACCTTGTTTGAAAAGTTTGAGCAAAAGCTTGATTTTTACCAAGGTAACCTTGAGCGTGCATCCGTTGAGATGGTACGTGAATGGCGCCTAGATCGCATGATGAGCAAACTTGAAGCAATGATTATTGTCGCTGATGAAAACAAATCTCTTCTAATCTCAGGTGTTGGTGATGTTATGGCGGCTGATGAAAAAGGTATTTTATCAATTGGTTCAGGTTCTGCTTTTGCTAAAGCTGCAGCACACGCCTTGGTCGATAATACAGATCTTTCGGCATCTGACATCGTTAAGAAAAGTCTCAACATTGCCGCAGATATCTGTATTTACACTAATCACAACTTAACCATTGAAAAGCTTGCTAACAAAGCAGCCGTATAATTTACTAAGGGGATAGAAATCATGTCACAAATGACACCTAAAGAAATCGTCAGTGAATTAGACCGCTTTATCATCGGTCAAAAAGATGCAAAAAAAGCAGTTGCTATAGCACTTAGAAACCGCTGGCGCAGAATGCAGCTTGAAGATGGCATGCGCCAAGAAGTCACACCTAAAAATATTTTAATGATTGGTCCAACTGGCGTTGGTAAAACAGAGATCGCACGACGCTTGGCAAAGCTTGCCAATGCACCATTTATCAAAATTGAAGCGACTAAATTTACCGAAGTAGGTTATGTCGGCAAAGATGTTGACTCTATCATTCGCGATTTAGCAGACATTTCAATCAAGATGTATCGTGAGCAAGAGAAAACCAAAGTCGCAGCACGCGCTGAAGAGCTCGCAAAAGAACGTATATTAGATGCCTTGTTACCGGCAGCACGTGAGAGCAAAGTAGGCTTTGCCAATGAACCCGTTGAAGTCGAACAAAAAACTGAAAATACAACACGCCAACTTTTTAGAAAAAAACTTGCCTCTGGTGAGCTTAACGACAAAGAAATTGAGATCGACATCGCCATGGCAGCACCTCAAATGAACATCATGGGACCTCCTGGCATGGAGGATATGACCAATCAATTACAAAGTTTATTCTCATCGATGGGTGATGAACGTAAGAAGCGTCGCAAAATCAAAGTTAAAGATGCCTTGAAATTACTACAAGATGAGGAAGCCGGCAAGTTAGTTAATGAAGATGATATCAAGCTTAAGGCAATCGAAGCCGTTGAGCAAAACGGGATTGTCTTTATTGATGAAATTGATAAGGTCTGTAAAAAGTCAGATCAGCGTGGAGGTGATGTTTCACGTGAAGGTGTTCAGCGTGATTTATTACCATTAGTCGAAGGCTCAACCGTCAGCACAAAGTATGGCATGATCAAAACAGACCATATTTTGTTTATCGCCTCAGGCGCTTTCCATGTTGCCAAGCCATCAGATTTAATTCCTGAGCTACAAGGACGTTTGCCGATCCGTGTTGAGCTAAGGTCACTTGAAGTTGAAGACTTTGTACGCATTCTCACAGAGCCTGATTATTCATTGATTAAACAGTATGTTGCTCTATTAGGCACTGAAGATGTGAAGATCATCTTTGAAGAAGATGCTATTAGACGCATTGCTGAGATTTCATTCCGCGTTAATGAAGAAGTTGAAAACATCGGCGCACGACGCCTGCACACAGTACTTGAGCGCTTATTAGAAGAAGTATCCTTTGATGCCTCTGATCGCACTGAAAAAACCTTTAGTGTCACTAGCGATTACGTCAATGAAAAACTAGGAAGTTTAGTCAAAGACCGCGACCTAAGTCAGTACATTCTGTAGCGCATTTGTACACTTAAGAAAAATTCGTTAATAAACGCGTGAAAACTCAAAAAATACAATTGACATTAGGGGTTTAGCCCTTATAATCTGATCCTGTTCTGCGGGAATAGCTCAGTGGTAGAGCACAACCTTGCCAAGGTTGGGGTCGCGAGTTCGAACCTCGTTTCCCGCTCCAGTTGGCTGGGTAGCAAAGTGGTTATGCAGAGGCCTGCAAAGCCTTGGACACCGGTTCGATTCCGGTCTCAGCCTCCAGAACAAGTCTTTGCCCGGGTGGTGAAATTGGTAGACACAAGGGACTTAAAATCCCTCGAGACTTAA
>JAHDDB010000140.1 GCA_020629575.1 Caedibacter sp.
GATTTACGGTAATGGTGATATTATTTGTCTGGATTGTGATTTTAGCGCAGCCTGCTTCAGTCCCTTTTGTGACTTTACCATTACTGCTTTGGTTAAAGGTTAAAGAACACGTCTGCTGCCCTTGAGGTTCATTAGGCAATGTCACCGTAGCTGTTTTATCAACACCGCCATATTTAAAGGAAAAGTTACTACCCGATGAGGTAGGTTCAATGGTATAAGTTGCAATTTTATTATCATGATCATTGGTGTTATAGAAATGCTTCCCATTTGCCGCGGTAATTGTTGCTTTTTGTCCCGCAGCTGCAGTAGTACCCGTGTTAAATGTCCATACGGTACCACTATCGCCTCCACTACTACCACCTCCGCTTGGGTAACTGACAATGCTAATGCCTGAAGGTGCTGCATTATAAACATAGGTTTGATTACTGCTTGCAGCAGGCGCCAGTGGTAATAGATTATTAATATCAGTTGGCGCAACAGCTGCCGTTATACTCGGATCAATATTATAATAACGCGTGAGTGTACTAAGACTGCCTTGTACTTTGACATTCATATTTTGCGGTGTGACTTGTGTGTTACTTGCTGCATTATATAACACATACGGCGAGCTATAAGTCACTGTGCTATCGGTGGTATTAAAGCTTGGTGAGCTACCATTTGTAATCGTAGCCCAAGCTGATGGCGTACAGCTTGGTTCACTGGCACTTGCTACATCAAAGCCAACAGTATATACCGCACACCCCTCTGGCGGGCATGTTAATAATTCAGATGTTATGGGGGTGCCTGATTCAGCATAACAGGCTGTGGTTAATATATCCTTGATGGCATCTGGATTACTAAATGTCAAATAGTCTAATAAGGCTTCAATATTTGTTGTGTTGTAATTTGATTTATCACACGTTGCAAATGGTGGTGTGATCGGATTAGCTAGCGTTGAGCTTGCAGCATATTGGATCATATTGAAATACAAGATTCCTGAATTTGAATCATAATAATACCCTTCAGTTAAATCTGCTGATGTTGACGGTGTTAGATTATAATTTGCAGTCATTGCTTTGGCAAATTGTTTGTTTAACTCCTTATAACCATCCGCTTGCTTATTATCATAAGTGTATGCTGACACTTCACCCCAAGGACTTGATAAACCTCCTGCTGTTGATTTGCACGTATCATAGGCACTATCTGGTTTATCGATTGAGTTTGGACATGAGCTACCGGTTGGTGTTAAGCCATAACCACTCCAGTAAGGTGACTTAGTCAAATAGGTCACCAAAGAATTCCATTGTCTTGGGGCTTTATAAATTTCAATATTAGTTGCATTTTTACCTATACAAATACCAACTCTATTGATAAAAGTGCTATGCACAGGGGCGTCGGAATAACTAAAAATCAATTTATTGCTTGAGCTAACTGCCTGATCATCTTGCATCTGCTGTGTTAGCTGACTGTCAAAAGTATAGCCCATATTGTTCATTACCATTGCTTCAAACATATAGTTTTTGCCACCTCGCCCTGTATAACTTGCTTGCGAAGGGTTTGCCTGATATGCCATATCTCGTGCAATCGATAATGGATAAACGCCCGCCTTAGCAACTCTATCACCAGCATTATATGCCACATTGATACTGGCATACTGATGTGGTGACATAAGTGCACTGGCTGCGGCATTATTACGCCCTCTTGAGTGCGGCTCATCCACAGTATAATCTGTTGAAAAGTACTCTAAATTATTCAATGAAATTGGATAATGATTAAGTCCTGCATTACTGCAACTAGATGGTGTTTTACTTGAGCAAACTTTATAACCCGATAGACTAGCATCCTTGTCAATTTCGACAGTTTGTTTATCACCGTCATCAAGCCCATTATTCAGATTAGAGATTTCAGTAAAGACTTGATGCTGAAAGTTGACGTTATCCCATAAATTATTTTTGGCATATTGTGTTGGTGGTACTGATTGCGCATTGCCCTTAAGCCAAGAAAACGCCACATCACCATTATAACCATAATGACTATTGCCGCCTGACTTGTAATTATTACCTCCTGTTGGCGCCGATAACTGCCCTGTTTTGTTAAAATTCATCATCCGGTGCGCATCGATTTTTGTCACAAGATATCTATTTTCACTGGTGCTATACGACTCCGTGCTATTATCATAAAGTGCAGAATTGGTTGGATCTGCGCGGAAGTTTACAAAGCGATTATTCTCCATACGTGCCGGACCATCATAAAAAGTATATCCTTGGAAGTTATAATTTAAATAAATATCTCCGGCAGCTGTTTGCATATTCGTACTTGCTTTGGATTTGGAAATATCATTTGGATTTACCGGCACACATTGTCCAATTTCATTTTCTATAGCTACAGGCAATGCATCCGTTGCCGCAAGCTCTGATGTGCCATTGCTATATAATTGATAGTACTCCTCACAATCGGTATAGCGCCCGATATTGTTATTAGTCACTCCTGCAAATACCGAATTATTAACCAGACCATAAAAGCCCAAAAGATTACCTTCAGGACCACCGCCTCCAAGTAACGTCATACCTTGCTTTAACATACTAAAACGACTGTTGTTAACTGCGACAAAAACACCACGATACCAAAAGGCTTTTTGTTGGATTTGTGTCAGTGTCAAACTATCAAAAATTACCAATGGCGCATTGGCATTTGGATTAACTTCTGAGCCAACAGGGACAGGCTTAGGTGGCGCACCCATTGTGGTCGTCTTCATCACAAAAAAGTTAGTCCCCGCCATCACCCCGTCATAACACGCATGCCCGCGATTGCCTGTAAACACAGGATACAGATCTGCCTCTGGGGTACTTCCCACTTCACCCATTGAATTAACATCTTGTCTTACAAACCAATAGGCAGCTCCTTGGATTTGACACCCTGCAACCGAGTTATTAACAAATAGATTCGGTAGATTGCTATTTGTTGCACTTTGTCGACCAAAAGTAGTGATCCAAAAGCCGCTTGGCGCAAAAGAATCGACAAAATTGCCAGTATTTGCGCCTGAGTTTGAAGTATCTGGCACACCTGAAGGGTTATAATCAATCTCACCTGTTGCAACAAGATAATCACCATCCCAAAAAGTATTCTTACCAATTGGGTTATTATTAACATCTACAACGTTCTTGCTTGTTATGTCATATTTTAATGCCGCGGCCATTGCCCCTTGCACGAGATTTCTCACATAGTGATTATCCGCAATATTGTGACCATCCTCTAGGTAAAAGGCCTGTCCAATCGTGCGTACACAACTATTATTATAGAATTTCACCCCCATCGTATCGTGCGTCACAAAGCATTTATTAAAACTGTGATGAACACTCACATCCTGCACCAAGAGTTGAGCATCCTCGGTTAAGCTATCTGCATTCAAGCGGTGAAAATGCACAGGATAACGCCCCACTAGTGGCTGACCAAACTTCTCAATCTCAACACCGACAAGCTGCACTGTGACATCTGGGGCACTAGTTGCTGCTTGTGTTGCCCCATGTGAATGACTTTGATGATCTGACATTGAGTGATTCATTACTGCAATATGCCCACCAAAATAAGCATCATCTAAATGAGTCAGTTGCGGAGATGATGCCAAACCTGCAGTTGAAGTAAGTTTAATATTACGACTTAATAATGCAACTTCAGCACGCTCATCAATACCAAAATTACGCGTAGCATCATCATACATACTATACGCCTGCCCTTTTTTGGCATTATATTTTCCTTTATAAGATGGTGTGTCTATACTAAAAAATCCCGGCGTTGGCGACAATGAACCAAAGTGATAATGCTTCAAAGGCGTATCATTGCTAATACTCGGGCATTGAGATTTAAACGAAGGTGACCCTGCCAGCACAACGACTGAAACATTAGGATAGTTTGAACTTCCTGAAACATCACCATATTGCATATACGTGGATTCACTTTGCGCATTGCTATCTGGGTTTTGCATATCATAAATCGCACAAATTTGCACAATTTCGGTTTCGTGCGACACGAAACTCGTTGTTGAGATACTAATCCAATCACCACTTTGCCAGTCTGTACCATCTCCAGGTGTGACACGTTTTGCAAGCGCGATAATATAAGGTGTATCTGCTAACGTTGGCGTTGGGATATTCGCACCACTGCCGGTGGTTACATTCTTTAACGTACCATAATTGGTTAAACTCACAGGTGCTTGAACCCACATATCTGCATTATAAAAACTAGGACCGGCTGGGTAGGTTAAATACGTCCAACTATTAGAGCCAATCACATTATTGAAGTAAGGAAACTGATTAATATCACCGCTGATTATACTACCACCTGCCGTCGGACTCAGCGCTTGCCCATCGACAGTACCACTGACATGGTTAATCGAATGTATATAACTGCCATCCGCTCTCTTAGTTAAACCTTTAGCGCCATAAAATAATAACTGCCCGCCAGCGCTTACTGTAATATCACGCGCATTTTGAGTTGCTATGGTATTTTTAGCAATTTCACTGCATTGAGATTGCTCATCTTGGCACAGTGGCATAGGTGCTGCTGCTGCACTTTCCGTACCCGTCATAGTAATGGTTACTTTATTAGTCGATTTAATTGGATCAGTTGGTGAACCTATTTGCAACACACCACCATCAACCCAAAAAGATTGCGCTACGATATTAATTGGCGCAGGTGTCGCACTATTTACCACACAAAGCGTACTTGTCGCGGGAATTTTTACTGGCAACAAGGGTGTCGCCAATGAGCCTGTATCTTGTGTTATTTTATAAGTTGCTCCCGCGCTTAATGCGCAAATACCTGAGGCACTGTTACAAAACGTTGATAACTCAACGGCCGTAGTTAAATCACTGCAGTGATCATTAGCATAAGCGTTAAAGATAGTCACTGTCAGTGCCAAGCTGATCATTTTTTTTATTTCCATCATTACTCTCCATGAAAAATGAGTTAACAATGAGTTAAGCAGATCGTTATAAAAACACCTATAGCGAATGGCTGATTTTTGATGCGCCAATATCTTAAGGAATCGTCATCAAATAAACTAAATGTTTGCGTTGCCTATCCCCTTCTATCTATGTTGCTTAAACTTCACCATAACCTTACTATGTTTATGTTTAAGACGCCTTGATAGAAAATAAATTTGCTTAGCTAACCTTTTATTTTATTTTTTTTCCAATCCCTAATTCATAAAAAGATCGCTTTACATCAGCTATGAAAAAGATTAATTTAACTGCTTCACATGTATGGTTGCTATACATGCCTTACCCTTATAGAGAAATTAAACAATTAAATAATGGGGCACAACACCATGAGTAAAGATTTGGGTTTTATTTTTATGACACAGGTTTGGAATCTGTAGATTCACTGGTATATTACACACAAAGGAATTAATAATGTTTAAGCATGAAACAAACATCAATACACGATCAAA
>JAHDDB010000141.1 GCA_020629575.1 Caedibacter sp.
TGCCCGGGTGGTGAAATTGGTAGACACAAGGGACTTAAAATCCCTCGAGACTTAACTCTCGTGCCGGTTCGACTCCGGCCCCGGGCACCATCAAATTTTCCCAATGCAAAATATTAAAAATCAAAATATTTTTGTGAATATTTAAAGCATGATCTCATCAAGACATATTGAAATTGTAACAATCACTGTTAACTCTATACCCATCGTAAGTTATTTTGCGGTGTTTGCTTGCAAAATAGTTTGTGAAGATTTTGGTAAATTGGATTGCAGGTAATATCTGCCCTTGACAGAGTCTTTGGGCGCTCATTTGCCAAAACAATGAAACTATTCATTGTTTCTTAACGCATTCGCTATTATCAAAATTCAACTTGCCAAATGCACGCAAAATACAAAGCAAAAAGTCCCTAAAAAACTACGATTTAAAATAATACGGATAATACTTTGGTTCCCAAATCACTTGATCTATCTTGCGCCAAATATCATCAACATCTTCAGCAACACCATCCTCAATTGCCTGACGTGCTACAGCAAATGCCACCTGACGACTGACACTGTATGCCTCACTTAGTTTTGGTAATAATGCATCATCTTGGGTTGAGTAATTTGCTAGTGCCTTACATGCCGCCCATAACATATTATCCGTAAAGCGCTTCGCAGCAATCGCAACGATGCCTAAGCCAATACCAGGGAAAACTAAGGCATTGTTTGACTGCGCAATACGATAAACTTTACCTTTATAACCAACATCATCAAATGGGCTACCTGTAGCAATAAGCGCGCGCCCTTCCGTCAAGCGAATGATATCCTGTGGCACACGCTCACAGCGACTCGTTGGATTAGATAGGGTAAAGATAATTGGGCGATCATTATTCTCAGCCATAGACAAAATAACATCATCCGTAAATGCACCAGCAACACCGGAGCAACCAATTAAAGTCGTTGGTTTTGCTTGCTTGACCACTTCTGTCAACACAATTCTTCCCTGGTCATCCGTAGCCCATCCTTTAACTGATTCACGTGTACAAGCATAAGGACGTTGAAAGTCCATCATATCCTGATCATCAATCAATAGACCATCTTTATCAATACACCAGAAGTGCTGATACGCTTCTTCTTTTGTCAAACCCGAATGCACAAGCGCTGCAACAATCTCATCAGCAATACCCAGCCCTGCCGTTCCCGCACCAAAGATTACAAATTTCTGACAATTAAACTTCAAGCCTGAGCGTTTGGATGCTGAAATCAAACCTGCTAAAGCGACCGCCGCAGTTCCTTGCATATCATCGTTAAAGCTGCAGATTTCATTTTGATATTTCACTAAATTTTTACGTGCATTGTCACGACCAAAGTCTTCCCAATGCAGGAATGTCTCCGGCATTTCTTCTTGAACTGCCTCAATAAATAACTGCACCATTTCATCATATTGCTCACCACGCACACGCTCATGACGCCAACCAAGATACAACGGATCTTCTAACAACTTTTTATTATTAGTGCCTGCATCTAAAAATACCGGCAAATAACGCCCAGGATTAATGCCCGCACACAGCGTATAAACCATAAGCTTAGCGACTGGTATTTCAATACCACCAACGCCTTGGTCACCAATTCCTAACACACCTTCTGCATCACTAACTACAAGAATATCAACATCTGAGTTAGTGCGATTACGTAATATCTCACGCATTTTGTAGCGATCTGGATAAGCAATATAAAGTCCTCGAGGCGATAGAAATTGCTCGCTATAGCGCATCACTGCTTCACCAACTGTTGGTGTGTAGATAATCGGCAGCATTTCATTAAGATTATCGCGCACTAATCGATAAAACAACGTCTCGTTGATATTGTGCAAGTTCTTTAAAAAACTATAGCGCCCAATGTTGCTTCTAAAAGATTTATACTGCTGATAGGCACGCGTTTTTTGCTCTTCTAAAGATTCGATCTGAAAAGGCAATTTACCTAATAAGCCAAATTCTTCACGCTCACGCTCGCTAAAGGCCGTACCCTTATTTAAAGATGCAAGTGTTAATAAACTCTTACCATGCAAATCAGTTTCAACCCACATTTCATTGCTTTCAGGATTGCGTTTAAATTCAAATCTTTTTATTTTCTTCATCATTATGCTTCTATTAGTTATCTTTTATATTTATATCTTTCGACTAAGACTAAATATTCATCCACAAGTGCTCACCGCACCCTGAGCATCAGTCGAAGTGGGTAAGCTTGGGAAAGTCACACTTCATAAAGGCTTCTACTTACGCTCAGCCAACACTTACACAATCAAAGTGGTCAGGAATATAGTCATAGCCTATTTTTCTAACTTAAATTTCTAATTCACTTAATCTTTAGCGCCGAACTCACGCACAGCATCAACCATTATCTTAACTTTATCCGGTGAAATATCCGGATATACACCATGCCCTAGATTAAAGACAAAGCGACTATATGGTGCCTGACTTGTGACGATATTTTTCACCGAGTCAATAATACTTTGATCACTACCATAAAGGGCTGCAGGATCTAAGTTACCTTGCAACGCAAACTCATTGCCAACGGCTTGTCTTGCACGTGCTACATCAATACTCCAATCAATACCGATACCATCGCAGTCGGTTTTAATCAACTGGTCTAACCATAATCCACCGCCCTTAGTAAAAAGTGTCACTGGCACATGCGGATGACGTTTTTTAAGCTCAGCTGTGATCGCTTGCATATAATTTAATGAAAAGGCTGCATAGTTGCCTTCTGCTAACATGCCACCCCACGTATCAAAGATCATCACTGCATCAGCGCCTGCTTTTACTTGTTCATCCAGATAGTTAATAATCACAATACTTAGATCAGACAATAGCTTATGCAAAAGCTCTGGCGCGCTATAGAGCATCTTACGCAATTGCGTAAACTGTTTTGAACCCTGCCCTTCAACCATGTAAGCCGCTAACGTCCAAGGACTACCACTAAAGCCAATTAAAGGCACACGATCTTTAATCGCCTTTTTAGTGGTTGAAACTGCATTAAACACATAATGCAATTTATCAATAGCACCTTCAACATCTAAGCCCTCAACATCTGTTAAAGTTGTCAATGGCGCGGAAAAGATTGGCCCCTTACCACTGATAAACTTAAGATCCATCCCCATGGCTTCTGGAATGGTTAATATATCTGAAAATACGATAGATGCATCTAAATCATAACGATCTAAAGGTTGCAAAGCCACTTCACAACAAGCCTCAGCATGGCGACACATCTGCATAAAATCACTAAATTTGGCGCGTGTCTGGCGATACTCTGGCAAATAGCGTCCAGCTTGACGCATAATCCACATCGGTGTTTGTGTCACAGGCTTGCCTTGTAAGGCATCTAAAAATAACGTTCTCATTTTTTATCCTTTTTATAATAATCAATCCCATCAGGGTGATATTTAAATCGCTTATATGTCCACTGATATTGCTCTGGATATTGGCGAATAATTTCCTCAAACCGTTTAGTAAAAGCATAAGCTACTGGATCTTCAACGCCACCAATTGCTTGATAGTGCTTAATCAAAGGCTCTAAGTCTTCATTAAACAGTGTCAAGCCTTTGCCATCAGCATTTCTAACGGCATAGCTTAACACAACCGCAGGCTTGTAACGCTCATATAATTTTCCAGCGAAATTCATCGTCTTGGCAGGGTTACCAAAAAAATCAACATAGGTACCACCCGCATCAACCGGTACTTGATCCGTTAGCATCGCAATGACTTCTTTTTTTGCTATCGCTTTAAATAGCATTTTGACACCTTTTTGATTGGCAGGTGACATATTTTCACATAAGCGCGAACGCGCACGCAGAATAAGCTTATCCAGTGTTTTTATCTTAGGTGGTGTGTATAGCATCGCCGAAGGATATTTACTTGAATAATACATCGAAGCAATTTCATAACTGCCCAAATGAGGTGCGACAACCATGACACCACGCCCTTCTTCATACAAACGCTGTAAGACATCCCCGCCATGCACCACTTGAATTTGTTTCAATAGTTTTTGTGGATTTTTGAATAAGATTCCTGGCATTTCAGCCCCTGTCATACAGGTTTGTTGTAAAGTTTTCTTAACCAACTTGCGCTTATGATAGTCACTGAGCTCAGGAAAACATTTATGAATATTAATACGTGCTATTCGACGCATATCACTTTTACAAAAATAAAGTAACACCCCAATCATTGCACCAATACGCTGCGCTGTTTTAAAACTTAACTTTCCCCACAGAAACAATATTAATATCAGGGCTTGAGCACCTATTTTCTTCATCGCATTTTACCGTTTTTTATTTTATTGCTGAAAGCGTTCAAATTTACGATAGCTTAATGCCTCTTGAATATGATACTTCGCAATCATCTCTTGTGCTGCCAAATCAGCAATCGTCCGCGCAATTTTAACCACTCGGTGATATGCTCTTGCCGATAAACCTAGCTTTTCAATGGCGTCTGCCAACAACAGCCGCTCATTATCCCCTAAAATGCAAAATTGATCAATTTCCTTACCTTGAAGTTCGGCATTAATTTTTCCTTGACGCTTGATTTGTAGATCACGTGCGTTAATCACGCGCGCTTTGACATCGTGACTTGGTTCGCCTTGTGCACCCGCAACCAAATCATCATGCTCAACCTCAAGCACCTCAACTTGCAGATCAATACGATCTAATAAGGGGCCTGAGAGCTTTTGTTGATAACGTTTTATTTGCATATCCGTGTCTTTACATACTTTGCGTTGAGAACCTAAAAATCCACAAGGGCAAGGATTCATTGCCGCAATTAATTGAAAGTTAGCTGGATATTCAACTTGTGCACTCGCCCTTGAGATCACAATCTTGCCAGACTCAAGTGGCTCACGTAAAACCTCTAATACTTTGCGATCAAACTCTGGCAGCTCATCTAAAAACAACACACCATTATGTGCTAAAGAGATTTCTCCTGGTTTTGGATTTGATCCACCACCAACAAGAGAGACTGCCGATGATGTATGATGAGGGGCGCGAAATGGGCGCTGATAGAAATGCTCCGCAACATCTCTAGCACCTTTAATAGATGCGACCATTGCCGTTGCCAAGGCCTCATCCATAGAAAGTTTGGGTAAGATTGTGTTAAAGCGCGATGCGAGCATCGTCTTGCCCGTGCCCGGGGGTCCAACAAACAAAAGATTATGCCCACCTGCTGCGGCAATCTCTAATGCACGCTTAGCTTGAAACTGACCTTTAACATCGCTCAAGTCCAATTCAAATGCATTATTTGGCAGCACATCTTCTGCTTGTTGTGCCTCTTTGATAAATTGTGTTTTCGATAAGTGCAAAACAACATCCATCAAACTATTAGCTGCATAGCAGCTCTGACGCATAAGCCTATCAAACTCTATAATACAAGGATTTTATACT
>JAHDDB010000142.1 GCA_020629575.1 Caedibacter sp.
GTATGCCTTATTTAAAAATTTCAGCGAGAGTATATCCTTATGCGTCAGAGCTGGCCGATACCAATACAATTAAGGTAATAATTAATATCAGATTAACGATCACGCTAATCAAAGCAACCATTGCAGCACGATGAAAGTTAGTCCGGAAAAATTCATTTCTTTCAATAACGGATTTTAGAATGTCTTTACTCATCAGAAAAAGCTAGCCTTTTGTCTATATACTTCATTTTATAAATACCCTTTTGTCAAAAACAGGTTAAAACTACGCAGTTTTTGCATTTTTTTCACAAACTCCGCTACGCTTTAGTGCCCAAACGGAAGCTGATTCAACGACTAAATACTAATGTATGTTTTTAACAAACCAAGGATCACTCTCTTGTAACTTTTCCAACTGATTTAACTTGCTTTTTTGGGCGTAACCGCCTTGATGATTAGCTTTTTAGTTTCCATAAGATTCACTATCGAGTAAAAATCCTTATCAAAACCACATCATATAATAACATCTTTATACACCTGCCTCGGTAATCGATAAATCATTGCCAACCACTACTTTGCTAACATAACTTTTCTCTGGGATAAGTCCGCTATCATCTTGATCTATAAGCTGCCATGAATCATCATCTAGATGTTTGTATATCGCTTGTCCACCAGTAAAATTATTCTTTACTGCATATAAAGCATTGTCATCAAAAAATAAGCGTAACGTATATGGCTTTAATGCTGATAGGTTACTTGTCACATCTTCAAACTTGGGCTCATCATTTACAACATCTTGACTTTTGATTTTTATTAAATGGTGATCAGCAGTCCCATCATCCCAAGTAAATTGAAAGTGATAATACAAATCCTTGGTTTTTGGGTCAAAAATCACCTCACTTGGCGTTCGCTGATGAGTCTCAGGCATTACTGCTGAGCCTTGCAGCCAAGTTTGATTAATTTTTCCTTCTCGGGTGTCAAGCTTTAAAACGTATGGATTTTGATGATCATCACCATTCCAGGCAGAAGTGTAGATATTATTATCCGGCCCTGTTATCAATTGATCCATCTCTACATCCCATGAAGTGCTAGACATATCGTAGTAGACCGCATGATACTCATTCAACTCTGAAGGTGAAATCTGACCAATACTGAACAAATATTGAAATCCTGGTTCTGGCTGGTATAGCTGTTGTATCAATCGATAGTAAATTCTCCCTTGACCATCAACTGTAATTTCGCCAAGGTACGGCCAGTACCATTTCTCTCCTCTTTGTTGCTTATCTTGAGCTTCTGACCAGATCTGGGCACTCGTTGCCTTATCTTCTTTTGGATCATCAATATACTTTCGTATTATAGAACCAATGCCCACTGCATACAAAAGATTGTTTGGGCCTATCGCTAAATTCATATTTCCAAGGTTGTCAAGCTCTTGAGGCTCTCTAGCGATTGTATCATTATAGCGCCAGGTTATACCATCAGATACCGCCAGAAATAGTTGTCCCAAATAGTCGGTGATTATATCGCGGATAGAGTTGCCGTCACCATCCTGAATTTCCAAGCCTCTCCAGTCTTTATTTTTATATACTACCAGCTTAGCTCCACTATTTGCTGAATAAAGCGACTCATATAATAGCGTATTATTTTTTAGTGTAAACGCTCTAGTATACTGATAATCACTGCCATTTTTCTTATCTTTATCATAATGCACGACTAACTTGCTTTGATAAGGCTTCTCTAAATCTTTTTGATTGCCATATACATAGACATAACAGGACTGCCCATCACCAAGTGTTGCTTCTTTGCTTGTATCTTGTCCCTGTGTAAAACATGAATTTCGACAGTGAACTCGATCACACACTTTATCATCAGCACTTTCATTGTAAATATTAAAATACTTATGGCTATCCGCAAAATCCACCTTAAAACTTTGCGCTTTATCAGACAAATTTGTGAGCTTTATTGATTTTACTGCAGGATAGGTTGTCCATTTCTCATGTGAGATACCAAATGAAAGTGCGCCATTAATTGAAAAGTTTTTTGTTGTGTCAACATTGACGTTTTTATATGCTTTCACCCTCAAGACGTACTGCGCACTGTCATCAATATTACTGCTCTCTGATTTAATTGCAATGATGCACCTCCCTTCTGGTGTTACCTGCCCGTTCTCACAAGCCATTTCACCTTCTGACAAATTTTTAGGTGTCACAATCGATAAATCAACTGGGTAGCTTGAACTTGTCTGCTCAATACTAAAGACATTATCAAGCCTATCTGGCAGCTGCCAGTTAAATTTACCGGTGTTTTCAATAGCAATATTGGTATAGTTTGAGCTTTTCTCAGTGCCTTTATCAACTATTATATTATCATTGATAATTTTAATATTCACGGGATCCACCTTGATATAAGGCGCTGGATGTAAACTAGCCGTGGAATAAGATTTTCCATCACTAACGTAGTCAATCACCACTGGGTTTTCAAGCTTTTGATTATGCTCACTCCAGGCATTTTGTCCGAGACTATATACTACATAACACCCTTCATTGGACTTAATTACCATACCTTCTTTGCATTCATTGCTTGTCGGTGTGTGATAACTCACGCCATGCGGTAAGCTATTTACCTTAATCTGATCAATCGTAATATCCGCTTGGGTGTGATTAACAAAACGCATCGATTTGGCACTTGGTGTGTCAATATCAAGACCATCAAAAGACACAGGATCCATGGCAACCTTTATTTTATCATGCAAATCCACATGATCAGCATTATCCGCATAAACTTGAATTAATGGCACGGTTTGATTATAAGACAATCGTTCTTCCACATTGATTTTTCTATCCTTTTTGGCTGATACATCTATTTGGTTTTCCACTAGGTTACGATAATATTTTCTTAAAACAGCAATGGCTTCTTGATCAGCAAGCTTAAACGACACATCTACTTTGCTGTTGGCAGGAATTGAAAAAATAATTTTGCTTTTATTCTCTGTATCCCAGCTGCCATGTTGTAGTGAATCTATTTTAATAATGTCAAATAAATCATCCGGCATATTCGATAAGTCAATCATCGCATGTGTAATATCATAATCCGAGTCATTTTGAAGTTTAAAGTGGACTTCACCATTAGGTACAAAATTAATATTGCCCTGTAATATCATTTTAGAAGAAGGGCCTTGCTCTAGTGAAATCGGTGTGCTACTTGTAAAAAGCATATTTTGATGTGGCTTTATTGATAAATTATACTTTACACTGCTATCCATCTTTGGATCATTTAATTTCACGGCAATATAACAGCTTCCCCCTTTCAGCAAGTCGCCTTTATCAATACAGCTTTGGTTGGCTTTTTCACCTGTTGGCTCAACAACCGATAAGCTGCTAGCTCGGCTTGGGTCAGAGGCATTGACTTCAAAAGCGCTTGAGATATTATGAGGTAACTTCCAAGCAATATCACTGGCATTTTTTATTGCGACATTGGTAATACTTGGTTGCCTTTTATAAACCACAATTTGCTTATTCTCAACCACTGCCTTTGCAGAATTTAGCTTAATGGTGTTATCCTTTAGCTTCTCATTACTTGCCACCACCTGAATCATGGGTAAGCTTTGATCTTTGCCTTTATTTGTTTGCAAATCGTTTGCATACTTGCTTAATAAAGACAGTGCATCATGGTCGTTTAGCTTTAATGAAACCGACTGCTGTGCTCCAGCGCGTATCAATATAGGTAGCTCAATGATTTTAGAATTTTCACTCTCCCAATGTGCTTCTGTACCGGCAAGGCTATCTTTATTAATCAATGCAAACAAGTCATCTGGCATATTTGTTAAATCAATCGTTGCACCTTGTATATCAACATTCTGCGCATTGTTTTGCAACTGTAATTGCATAACCAATTTCGGTAAAGTATTGATCATTGTATTCAGTGACATATACTCTGGTAGATCCTTCGGACTAACAACTTGAGTTTGAACTGGTACTATGATACTTGGCTGTGTTGCACCAATAAGGTACAGCTTAAGTTGACCATTAACTGCTTCACCTGCCTGAGAAGGCTTGATACGCAAATTCAAATAGCAGGTTCCATCTGCTTTAAATACTTTTCCTTGACCTTTTTCATCAAAACAGTATTTGTCTGCTGACACGTGGGGATCATGAAACCATTGAACCTGATCCTGTGCCAGATTATCCCATTTCACATCTGCTAACCTAACTGTTTGCCCTCCAGAGTCACCAATTGCACCAATGCTTTTAGGCGAGCTAACTACAACATCATTGAACTGATAACTTGATTTTTTTTCCGTAATTTTTTGAGGCAGCACCGCATAGGGCTTAATAGACACCACACTGCCAGCAGACTCAACATTTTCTGAGTCACTGCCACCACCAGATTGACAACCGCTAAGCGTCAATCCAGACAATACCGTTGATAGGATTATAATAAATGATTTTTTTGTCATATTAATTACTCTCTAGTGCTATTGATTATAAGGATGAAAAATTAAAATATTAAAAAAACTGATATCCAAGTGAGACTGAAAAGCTCAGTATACTGGGAACATAATTTCCACCATAATATGGCGCATAAACATCTTCCCCTACCCCAAAGATATATTGCAATTTAGTACCAATTGTAAAGGATTCGCCAAGCATATACTGGTACTCGACAGCGACAAATGGTCTGATATTTGTTTTGTGCGTTTTCTTAAGATCTTGGGAAAAACTTCCTGTGACTTTAAGTTCAGGATCAAAACTTGAGAAAATAATTGCCGGACCTGCTGAGAGCTGTAATTCATGGCGCTGATTAGCAAGCGGAATATGTGCCGTTGTATAAAAATCAACACCAGAAAATGACATCTGACTTTGCCCATTTTTGTACTGAGCGCCATTATCTGTCTGATAGATTAGCTCCGAATTCTTGCCACTACCACCCCAGTAACTCAAAGCAAAAGAAAGGTACTCAAATGGGCGCACGCCAAATTTTACTTCATAGTAAACACTCATATGATTTACGGGCTGAAAAATATCATAAAACTCACCTAATGCTTGATATTTGGACTGTGCATCCTCTGGAAAAAATTGGTATGAGCCTCCACCATAAACATTAATATAAAACCACCCCATATTGTTCAATCTACTCTGCTTAGCACTTTCTTTCTCCGCCACAGATAATCTATCCATAATTTTTGTAAGTTGATTATCTGAAGTATTCTGCGCATAAACGCTATTGATCAGCACTAAACTTGCACCAATGAGTAACAGTGGCACTCTCATTCTATTCATTACTATAACCCCATCTCATCTTATTGCTAAATTCCAATGATTTGCAATAAGC
>JAHDDB010000143.1 GCA_020629575.1 Caedibacter sp.
CCAATAGAAAACAAATCAAAAATACTAATATTCATAAACTCACCCTTAAAAAAGCCCATTTACCTTAAAAAACCTGCTTACAATAAATCAGTGGCTGGCAGATGTAAAATAATTTACAATGCCAGCCAAAAATATATCGCTTAATACTGCATGTTTAAAGATACCTTATTTCTAACGCTTCAAAAAATATTACCACAAGCCTGTTTATCACGCCTTGCCGGTAAGCTTGCTAACTGTGAAAACCCTATAATTAAAAATAAATTAATTCACCTTGCGATGAAACGTTTTGATATTGAATTAAGCAATGCATTAATCGACGATTCGACACGCTATGCTAGTTTTAACGATTTTTTCACCCGCAAATTAAAACCTGAAGCGCGCCTTATTGATCCAAATGATAACAGTATTATCTCGCCAGCTGATGGCAAAATCACCCAAGCAGGTTTAATCACCGAAGGCAAATTAATTCAAGCCAAAGGCAAATATTTTTCATTAAAGGCACTTACAGCGGATACGGCAAAAGAGAACTATACGGATTTCTCAGTGATTTATTTATCCCCTTCGGATTATCATCGTGTGCATATGCCAATTGACGGGAAGCTGACACGCATGACTTATGTTCCAGGCAAATTGTTTTCAGTCAATGAATTAACCGCGGAAAATATCGATGGGCTCTTCGCCAAGAATGAGCGCCTGATTTGTTACTTTGATACTGCTATTGGTGAAATTGCCGTTATTTTTGTGGGTGCAATGCTTGTTGCAGGAATTGAAACCGTTTGGCACAAGTTAGTTGCGCCTAACTACTACAGCAAAGTGACACACTTTGATTATTCTGATCAAAACTTACATTTTAATAAAGGTGATGAGATTGGTTTATTTAATTTTGGTTCAACGATTATCACACTTTTTCCCGACAATAAAATCGCATGGCAAGCGAATATCATGGGAAAAATTAATATGGGGCAACCAATCGCCAGATCTATCTAAAAGCACTTACCATGATTTAAAATATAAAATATCAGCAAAGCAATTTTTTTTTATCTATACTCAAACTTGTCAAAAGCTAAAAGTAAAACAAGGAGTTTGTGATGAAACCATTTGACGGATTATTAATCGCTGATTTTACCCATGTGTTATCAGGACCGTTTTGCACCATGCTATTGTGCGATCTAGGTGCCAGAGTAATCAAGCTTGAGCGCCCCGAAGTTGGTGAAGATTCACGCCAATTCGGTCCCTTTATCGATGGTATTTCCATGTATTTTGAAACAGTTAATCGAGGCAAAGAAAGTGTTGGTGTTAATCTTAAAGATCATAATGATCTAGCACTTGTTAAAAACATTATCAAACAGGCCGATGTTGTGGTTGAGAACTTCCGCCCAGGCACCATGGCTAAGCTTGGTCTTGATTATGATGCGCTTTGTAAGATTAATCCTCGGGTAATTTTCGCCTCTATCTCAGGCTTTGGACAATCTGGCTCGATGTCACAGCTACCTGCCTATGATGAGTTAATTCAAGCGATGAGTGGCTTTATGAGTGTCACCGGTGAGCCTGATGGTCCACCAATTAAAGCAGGTCCCTCAGTTTCTGATATGCTTGCTGGTGTGTATTGCTTCTCGGCAATTGCCACAGCGCTTTATCAGCGTGAGAAAACAGGCAAAGGTTGTCAAATTGATATTGCCATGTTTGATGCGATGTTGTCATTTTTAGAAAGTGACGTCGTCTCCGATAAAATGTTGCATAAAATCCCCAGTCGGATTGGCAACAAACACCCCAATATCTCACCCTTTAGCACCTTTAAGTGTAAAGATGATGATATTGTTATTTGTGCGGCAACTGATAAGCTTTTTGCTTCTGCTTGTGACGTTATGGGACTTGATCAACTTAAAAATGATCCAAAATGCCAGAGCAATAAAGATCGCTTAGCACATAACGATCTTATAAAAGCTGCCTTTGAAAAGTCGCTTGGTAACGATACTGTCGCTAACTGGTATGACAAGTTTGTTAAAGTCGGTGTTCCAGCAGGACCTATTAATAATGTCAATCAAGCCCTTAATCTTAAGGTCGTTAAAGAGCGTGATATGATTGTCAAAGCTGGGAAATATGCTCTGCCCGGATGTCCATTGAAATTCTCAACCAATAAGGAGACCGGCACAAGAAAAGAAGCACCTAAGGTAGATGCTGATGGCGCCAAAATTAAAAAAGAATTTAAATAACCGCTCTTTTATCATGCAGTTGACTTATATTCTATGCTTTCGCCTCTGGCGTATGTTTTATCGTGGACTTACTGCCGTATTTTTATTTATTTGTTTCTCACATATGGTATTTGCACAACAACTTAAAGATAACAATCAGCCAACGATAATGGCAGCCCATTACGACGTCTTGTTAACTGCTTTTAACACTGATTTACGCATTACACAAACACTATTACACGATATTAAGCTTCGGATATATGAGCCTGATATTAGCCAAAAACAATATGCCTTTTTTGCCAAACAATTAGATTTCGTACTCCAAAAATTCTATCAATATCAAACCCAACTGATTAATGAAAGACATAAACTAAGTCATGAACTGTCTTATTTTGAAGAAACCAGTCAACCAGAATCTATTCGTGATTTGAGTCATGGTATTGCACTATTTAAACGTGTGCATGGTGGTATTAATAAACTCAAAGAGGCACAACAACAAGCACAAGAAATCATTAAAGCAACAAACCATCTACTGCTGAAACTCTCCGATCATGAACGTTTAATCAATGAGATTAAAGAGCTGAGATCAACACCATTTATGATCTCACCACATTCGTTTGCAAGGTCATTTAAAGAGCTTAAAGCATATTTTAACAATACTAATTTCAAGAAACATCATCTGATTGTACCCACCAAGGAGCAACTTATCTTAGGTGTGTTATTGCTACTATTGCTACTGGCAAATGTGATTTATCGTAAGCGACTGCAAGCTAAACTTTACCTTTATCTGCGCCATTATGTTTATCATTATATCTATCTGCGCGTGTTTTCTGCCTATTTTAACGAGCTTAGCTACTTATTTGCACGTAGTATTTTTCCAGCATCTTTGCTGTATCTTATCTACTGCGTTATTTTCATTGATCAAGATCCACTTAATATTATTAATATAATGATTAACGCCTTGGTACTGAGCTTGATCTTTTATATATTATTTAGTACCACCATCAGAAATTTACTACATCTTAATTCATCTCAAAATAAATCTAGTCATCGGTATGTTCGCCCTTTAGCCCTTGTGAGCTCAATGATTGTTTTCATAGAACATATTAACCCGATTGCTTTTGGCTTTAATATCGAGCCATTTCTTATTGACTATACTTATGCACGCGTTTTTTGCATGCTTATCTTAGGTATTGTTCAACTCATATTACTCATAAAGCTATATTTGATTTACGCCAAAACACACCACTTTCATTCAAGTCGCTATGGCTTACTTGTCTTACATTTTCTGCTCATACTCTATAGCTTATATGTTGTGATGGTGCTTATCGGTTTTGGCAATCTGGCATCGATTGGCTTTTATAAGTTATTGCAAACCTTATGGGTAATTTATATCGCCAGTCAAATAACACGTTTGATTGCTTTTTTATTAACACCATTAAGTGCGCTTAAGCTCCAACGTATTACTCCGCGCAAAAAACATACCAAAGCCCATGCGGTTGTTGTCTACCACTGGCTAAAGCTCATTGGCATTATTATTAGCTATATGTCTGCGCTACTTCTTATTACCCTATTATGGGGTGTTGAAGCCAATGAGTTAAATGCGATGATAGTTTATCTTTTTACGACACCTTTTCCTATCAGTGACAATCAGATTTTTTCTGTTATGCATATTATCAACGCATTGGCTATTTTTCTCATTTGCTACGTGGCTTTATTGATTATAAAATGGATGATTCAACGCCTGATTATTCATTATTTAACCATAGAAATTGGTACAAAATATGCGCTTGATAAATGTCTTAACTATCTGGTATTTATTTTTGCGATTGTTATTCTTATTTACGCCATGGGGGTTAGCACACATGCATTAACTTTTATCATCAGTGGTTTATCGATTGGTATTGGTTTTGCACTACAAGATGTAATCAAAAACTTTTTCTCAGGGTTTATTCTGCTGATTGAGCGCCCTATTAAGGTTGGCGATATGGTGCATTCTGGTAATGACTTAGGATTTGTTAAACATATCAATATTCGCACAACCATTATCGAAACATTTGATAAAAACACCTTAGTCATTCCGAATAGTATTCTGATCAATGATAAATTAAGCAATGAAACCATTAATCCTTTAAGTCGCGCTAGCATTAGTATTGGTGTTGGTTATAACAGTGATCCTGAAGTAGTGAAAAATATCCTATTACAAGTTGCTAAGAATAATCAGTATGTCTTTGATGATCCTAAACCATCGGTGAAATTTAATGACTTTGGCGACTCAGCACTTATTTTTGTCCTTAAGGCTTTTGTTAATAAGCTTGAGCAAAGCAAAGCAGAAGACAGCCTCAGACACGAGATTTTTGCAGCCTTTAAAGTCCATAATATCGATATTCCTTTTCCACAATTAGATATTCAATTTAAAAATATGCAATGATTTTCTTAAGGTACCACCACAACAGATATGGTGCGACTAGCGTTGGAAGTAGTGGGTATTTACTGACTTCTGTCTAATCACTCCCAGTATTCTAAATTACTTAAACTCTTTTCTTATCTTCGCCATTGCTTCAGTAAAATCCAATACTAATACATCGATCTAAAACACGTGACATTTTTCTCTACTTGAATCTTTTGATTTTTCATTTTTACTTCTTATGATGAATCTTAGCAATAAGTGCTTCGACACGTTTAGTAAATTGTGGACTATTTAAAATCTTATGTCTCGACTCCTCAATAGCGACGCCTTCATCATAATTAATCGTAACATCATTAGCCAAAACATTAAGCTGAAATTTACTATTAGCAACCCCTTCAGCACAACAACTAATAATTGCCTGACAGACCTCATCAACACGTGTTGAAAGTGATGCACTATCACTAAAAATAGCATTAAAAATTCCTGCATGATAGGCATCCATGGCATCGATGCTACTAGCGCTAAAAAATAGCTCTTTGGCTTTATGAATACTCATGACTGACAACCAATTTTGGTAATTGCGTAATGAGAAAGGCACGCCCATTTTATTAGCGGTAATAATCACTTTGCTGTCATTGGTGGCATAATGAGAGTAATCAACTTATCTGAGGTTTATGTAATCAAGCTATATGAGGTTTGC